>NZ_CP139873.1:0-311659 GCF_034422975.1 Idiomarina sp. PL1-037 | reverse complement strand
ATGTACGACAGTACTCTGGCTAAAACGCATTTCTGGACATCACTTATCTCTGTAAATGTGCTGTTCTTTCCTATGCATTTTGCAGGTTTGGCTGGCATGCCGCGGCGTATTCCTGATTATGCGACCCAATTTGCGGACGTAAACCAAATAACCAGTATTGGTGGTTTTGCTTTCGGCTTGTCGCAGCTGCTTTTCCTTTGGGTTGTTATCAAATGTATAAGAGGCGGTGAAAAAGCAGCAGCTAAACCATGGGATGGCGCAGAAGGACTGGAATGGACAGTTCCATCGCCAGCGCCTTATCACACCTTCGAAAAACCACCGAAAGTGGAGTGATGACTCATGTCTGAGCAGCGCCCCGACAACAGCATTCTGGTTAAGCGACTGTTACTGACAGTCGCCGGGATGTTTGCCTTCGGCTTTGCACTGGTACCACTTTATGATGTTTTTTGTGAAGTGACCGGCTTTAACGGCCGTACCAGTAACGAAGCGGCGGTTTATCAACAGGTTGAAGTGGACGAATCACGAACGGTTAATGTTCAATTTATTACACGAAATGCTAAAGGTATTCCGTGGAAGTTTGAACCGTCGATCAAACAGATCAAGATTCATCCTGGTGAAGTTAAAGTGGTCAATTTCTTAGCAAAAAACCCGACTTCATCAAACATGGTCGCTCAGGCTATTCCGTCTGTTGCGCCAGCTGAGGCCTCTCTTTACCTGAATAAAGTAGAGTGCTTTTGCTTCAACCAGCAACCGCTGGCCGCCGGCGCTGAAACAGAAATGCCAATGCAATTTTATCTGGATCCGGACATTCCCGATCACATTACGACATTTACCCTGTCATACACGCTGTACGATATGACAGCCAATACGTCGGCTGAGCAAATGGTTCAGCTGTTAAAAACAGAATAAGGAATCGACGTTATGGCAGAACAACAAAGTTACTATGTTCCTGCTTCCAGTCCCTGGCCTATTGTTGGAGCAATTGGCTTAGGTTTAATAGCCTGGGGCGCAGGGCACACCGTTATCGACATGAGTAAAGAGCAAGACGGTCATGGCAGTACTGTATTGATCCTTGGCTTAATCGTTATGGCCATCATGCTTTTTGGCTGGTTCCGCGATCAGATTAACGAGTCCATGAGCGGTAAATACAGCAGCCAGCTCGGCGAATCCTACAAACAAGGCATGAGCTGGTTTATTTTTTCCGAGGTCATGTTCTTCGCCGCTTTTTTCGGCGCCCTTTTCTATGCTCGCGTTATTGCTGTGCAATGGTTAGGAGGAGACAGTAACAATGCTATGACCAACGAGGTTCTATGGCCGGATTTTGTCGCGCAGTGGCCGCTGGTGAAAACGCCAGGTGGTACCGAAACTCAGGCTATGGGCTGGTATGGTCTCCCAGCTATTAACACGCTTATCTTGTTAGTCAGTTCAGTTACCTGTCACTTTGCCCACACGGGTCTGGAACAAAATAAACGTAAACAGCTGACCGTAATGCTCGCCATTACGATTATTCTGGGTTGCATTTTCCTCTACCTGCAAGGTGCCGAATATGTACATGCTTACCAGGATTTAAATTTAACTTTAGATTCAGGTATTTACGGTAATACCTTTTATATGCTCACCGGGTTCCACGGTATGCACGTAACCTTAGGAACCGTCATGCTTATCATCATGTTCCTGCGGGTTTTAAAAGGGCATTTTACACCAGATAACCACTTTGCTTTTCAGGCGACAAGTTGGTACTGGCACTTTGTCGATGTCGTTTGGTTGTGCCTGTTCGTCGTGGTTTACATACTGTAAGAAAAAATGCCCCGTTTAATAGGGGCGTGGGTTTAAAGGTAAAAAGCCACTAGCCGTCGCCGCTATCAGTATCACAAGGATAACGGCGGCCACTCCCACCCGTTTCCCTAAGTAATGGGACATGGGTGGTTTATTCGGATCGTTACGCAGCATGCTGAATAATGCGCGGAAAAGATTCACCACCATATAACCAAGCAGCAGTACAATAATGATTTTAAAAAAGACCAACATACGTTTTCCTCTTATCGCTACGTTAGTTACTCTGCTGGCAATTGCGGTGTTGGTCAAGCTGGGTTTTTGGCAATTAGATCGCGCAGAAGAAAAACGTAAGCTATTTTCCGATTACGAACAGCAACAATTGAAAGGGGACGCAGCTGCTCTGTCTCAGTTAGGAACAATATCTTCTGAGTCTGATCGCTTTCTTTTCGTTAAGATGAGAGGCGAATTTGTTAGACAACCGGTCTTTTTTCTCGATAATAAAATGACCGATGGCATTGTCGGCTACCAGGTGATTGCGTTGTTCCGTCCTGACGCCAACCCCGACAATTATATTCCTGTTAATATGGGCTGGTTACCGGCTCCGGCATCCCGACAGGAACTACCCCAAATTGATATTGCCGAGGGTAGACAGAACCTTACGGGTTATCTGTACTTCCCTTCGAATAATAAATTTGTCAGTAATACCTATGAAACCGAGTTAGCTGACAACCGAATACGAGTACAAGAGTTTCAGCCTAATGCCATTAGTCAAAAACTCGATATTCCGTTAACTCACTACACCTTTTTATTGAAATCACCAGACACCATAGGCTGGCAACGTAACTGGCAGCCCCAGGTAATGTCGCCCGAAAAACATCAAGGCTACGCGCTTCAATGGTTTTCGCTGGCCATTGCGTGCTTGGTGATTTTTGTATTCGCTGTTATAAAACTGAATAAACAACCAAAAAAAGAGGAGACCCGATGAGCTCCCTGAATCGCTCTCGCCGTTCCATGATTATTGTTTTCGTTGCCTTTATTGTCCCTTTATTAGCGGCTTGGTTAATTCTGTCGCAGAATTGGTACGAGGCGGGCACAAACAAAGGTACCCTGCTGCAGCCGCCTATCACACTCAAACAAAAGACCAACCAACTACCGGAGGGCTGGCAACTGGGTTATATCGCCCCGGAGAACTGTGAAACCACCTGTGAGAATACCTTGTACGTTATGAATCAAGTAGATGTCGCTATTGGTAAGGATACTGACCGCCTCACACCAGTAGTTCTACACCAAAACGAGAGTCTGCAGGCCGATTTTAACCATAGCGCTCCGCATATTACCCAATTAGTGACGCCAGAACTGATTTCGCAACTCTCCGAACTGCCCGAAAATACCGTATTTATTATCGACCCGATGCACAACGTTATGCTGTATTACCCAACTCATGAAGACAAAAAGCAAATGATTGCTGAAGGTAAAAACGTGTTGGCGGATCTTCGTAAGCTGCTTAAATTGTCCAGAATTGGGTAGGGAAATGACATGCGTTTACTGGTAAAAATTAGTGTCTTTTTTGCTTTTATCGTTATTGTTCTTGGTGCTTTTACCCGGCTCACTGAAGCCGGCCTGGGTTGTCCGGACTGGCCGGGCTGCTACGGCTTTCTGGGCGTTCCTTCGCAATCAGAGCAGATTCAGCAGGCGGAGCTCAGGTTCCCGGATGCGCCTGTGGAACACGCCAAAGCCTGGAACGAAATGGTGCACCGCTACTTTGCCGGCACTCTGGGATTATTAATACTGGCCATTGCCATTATTGCCTGGGTTAAAAGCCGTCGTTACAGTCATTACCCTACTCCGGTTAAGTTGCCAACTTTACTTCTGGGGTTAGTGATTTTTCAGGCGGCTCTGGGTATGTGGACAGTCACCATGAACCTGCAACCGCTGATAGTTATGGGGCATTTGCTGGGCGGCTTTTCGGTTATATCGCTGCTATACCTGCTATCGCTGCGGCTGTCATCATTCCGGCTCGCCGGTGGTGACCCGGAATTAAGGCGCTATCGGGGTTTGGCATTTTTTACGCTACTGGTGGTTATTGGTCAAATAGCCTTAGGTGGTTGGGTTGCTGCAAACTATGCCGCCGTAGCCTGCACGGAACTCCCTTTCTGCGAAGGTAACTGGACGGCACAACTGGACTTTGCCGGAGCCTTCAGCATACCCGAGGCCGACACCTATCAATACGGTGCCCATGACTACAACGACCGTATGACCATGCACGTAATGCACAGAGTGGGCGCTATTATTACTTTTTTAGTAATTTGTGCTCTACTCTTTAAATGCTGGCGAAAAGCGAAGTCGCATTTCTTCCGGCGCTCATTAATTGTTATCGGCTTGTTATTATCTTTGCAAATTCTGCTGGGTATTAGTAACGTAGTCTTTCAATTACCGCTTTGGAATGCAGTGGCACATAATGCCGTAGGGGCTTTGTTGTTGCTGTCGCTGGTCGCGTTGAATTACAACCTGTCCAGAAAAGCGTAGAGGAGTTGAAACTATGCAATCCGTTGCCACAAATACTATAACAAAAACGCGCAACGCTCATTGGCGGGACTACCTTGAACTGACCAAGCCTCGTGTCGTCGCTTTACTGTTACTCACCGCCGTGGTTGGCATGTGCCTAGCCACCGAGGAACTGGTTTCACTGAAGGTACTGGTGCCGGCGCTAACCGGTATTGGGCTGATGTCTGCCGCAGCGGCAGCTATTAACCATTTGGTTGACCGCCATATCGACGCAAAAATGGCGCGCACACTCCGACGTCCGCTACCGCAGGGAAATTTGTCACCGACAAAAGTCACCGTTTTTGCCGCATCCATTGGTGCTATTGGTTTTGTGACCCTGTATGCCTGGGTTAATCCATTAACTGCCTGGTTAACCTTTGCCAGTATGGTGGGTTACGCTGTGGTTTATACTATGTTCTTAAAACGCGCTACGCCGCAGAACATTGTTATTGGTGGGTTAGCTGGTGCCGCGCCACCGTTACTGGGCTGGACCTCGGTGACCAACGAAATTAACGCGCCGGCGGTGCTGTTGGTGATGATCATATTCACCTGGACTCCGCCCCACTTCTGGGCACTTGCGGTGCACCGCGCTAAAGATTATGCCCGTGCCAAAGTGCCAATGCTGCCGGTAACCCACGGTATTGAATTCACCAAAACCTGTATTTTTCTGTATACCGTTTTGTTGACCGTGGTTTGCCTTATGCCGTTTTTAATTGGCATGACAGGCATGATTTATCTGGTCGGCGTCAGTGTACTTAACGCTATTTTTCTGGCTTATGCCTGGAAGTTGAAATACGCGCCCAGCAAGAAAACAGCCTTTAACATGTTTGCCTTCTCTATCTGGCACCTCATGCTGCTGTTTGTGATTTTACTGGTCGATCACTACGTATAACTGGAGTAATACATGAGTCGTATCGTTACGCTGCTGGCGGCGCTTGTCGCCCTTGCTGCCGGATTCGCGGTTTACAATTTTTGGCCGGAAGAAAAACCGGAGGCTTTAATATACGAGCCCCCTCGTGCCTTAAAATCGTTTAAGTTAAACAGCACAGCCGACGGCGCTATTGAAAACGATGCACTGAAAGGGCAGTGGACCTTGCTCTTTACCGGTTATACCTTCTGTCCCGATATCTGTCCAACCACCATGTCCGACTTAAAAGGTGTGCTTCCGGCGTTACAGGAAGAAACCTCCGATCCGGTTAAAGTCTGGATGATTTCAGTTGACCCTCAACGCGATGACATTGAACGTTTAACTCAATACGTTAACTATTTTGGTGACGATTTTGTCGGTGTGCGCGCGGAGCACAAAGAACTGTTCCCTTTCGTCCGCGATTTAGGCTTAATGTATTCCATTCCCGATGAAGGCGAAGAAAATTATCTGGTGAACCACAGCGCGGCCATTATTCTGGTTAACCCTAACGGGCACCGTAAAGCCATTTTTAACGCCGACCACCAACGCGGAGAAATACCGGTAGTCGACATGGAGCAACTGGCAAAAGATTTTGCCATTATTGCCAATTAATCAGGCCAGCTACCGGTTTCGTCAGGACGGATTAGCGCTACGGAATACCAATAGTAACGAGACTCTGATGCGCTGGGTGCCGTGCAATTGACGCGTGAGCGGCCAATGTTAATGTCCTTTTCAAGCGTCACACTAAACTGAGTATCACTTTCCCACTCAGGTTTTAAAACCGAACTACCGGCAAAGCATTGCAGCGCGTCGGTACGCATATCGTCTAGTGTTTCGCCCGCTTCCAGTGTCACACTAATCGTTGGGCGCGTATTTTCATGCGCGATTAAAGGCTCTTCCGGTTGGTAAGCACTTACCGGCATGGCTTTCGAATTCAACTTGGCTTTCAACGTATTTAAATTCGCATAGATACCCGACGCCGGGAACCGCGTAATAACCGTATCTTCACTCCACTGAGACCATGGCCCCGAGTGCTGAGCAAAGGCCAGGAAGCCCCATTCATCCAGTAACGCCCGCAACTCGTTGTTATACTCTCCGTAAGGGTAGGCAAAGTACTTCTGCTGTTCGCCTAAATTTTCATCAATGGCTTCTTGTGCGGTAATAACGTCGTAACGCATGCGTTCCTGCCACTCCTCATCGCTTTCACCTTCTTGCTTACGAATAAGGTGTGCGTGCGTCTGTCCGTGGTTAGCAATAGTCGCCCCGTTCTGCTGAATCTCTTTAAGCTCTTTCCAGCCCATGTAATGACCGCTGTGCTTACGCATAAGTTCAGGGTTAACGAACACCGTATAAGGCATTTCAAACTCTTCCAGAACCTCTACAGCGTTCTCATAGACGTTTTGGTAGCCATCGTCGAAGGTTATAACAACGGCTTTTTCGGGAAGCTCTTCGCCTTTTTCAATGGCATCACGAGCGTCAGTAATATCAATTACGTTAAAGTTATTGTCCTGCAGATACTGCAGATGCTCACGAAACGTTTCAGGGTCAATTGACGTTACCGCCGGAGTTGAGTCACTGACGTGGTGATACTGCAATACCACCACACTGTCGGCGCTGCCTGCCTGAGCTATGGGTGAGCAGCCCAGCAATAAGGCTGATGCGGCACTCAACGTCATTTTGTTCAACATATTCATACTGACTCCTGATAAAGTATAAAAGCCGTTATTAACCGAGTTTACTTAAGGATAGTTATGCACAAGCTGTTTGGATTTTCATTGTCTGATCACAGCCGCGTTTTTGCGATTGCCCTGCCAATGATCATTTCCAATATTGCTGCGCCTCTTCTCGGTTTGGTCGATACTGCCATCATAGGTCATTTACCCGATGCTATCTACTTATCCGCCGTTGCCGTTGGTGCCATGGTGGTCAGTTTCATTTATCTGCTGGCGGTGTTTCTGCGCATGGCCACAACCGGTTACATAGCTCAGTCGTACGGTGCCGATGACATACATGCTCAGCGCCAGCACTTTAATAACGGCATTCTTATTGCGCTGGGTTTAGGTGTCTTAATAGCGGTTAGCAGTCCTTTAATAAATGACTTAGCCATGTGGGTTATCGCCCCTTCTGCCGAACTCGAAAGCTACGCCCGTGATTACATCGAAATACGCTTATGGTCGGCACCGGCTTCGTTGATTACGCTCGTCGCTCTGGGGGTATTATTAGGCCGCCAAAACAGCCGCAAAGCCATGCTTCTGGTGATAATTACCAACGCCGTGAATGTGGTTATGGATGTGATACTCATTCTTGGCTTTGGACTGAATGTAAAAGGGGCCGCCTGGGCCTCGCTTAGTGCTGAGTGGGTGACTGCTATTGTCGGCTTCTACTGGACCGCCCGCGCGCTGGGCTGGCACTTACGCCACTGGCAGCTCAAGTTTCAGCAGCTGCGTCAGTTTTTAGGCGTTAACGGTAATATTTTTATACGCAGTCTGATACTGCAACTGTGTATGGCAACCATGACCGGCTACGCCACTCGCTATGGCAGCACTATGGTGGCGGTTAACGCCGTATTAATGCAATTTCTTATGCTGATATCGCTGGGACTTGACGGCATTGCTTATTCTGTAGAAGCGCTGGCCGGCGAAGCTAAAGGTCAGAAGCGTTACGATAAAATCCGTTATTGGTGCAAAATTACTTTGCTCTGGTCGTCACTCTTTGCTGTGGTTTATGCGTTAGTTTTCGCCCTGGCCGGCAGTGCAATTATTCGCCTTATTACCGATATTCCTGAAATTATCCGGGTTGCCGAAAACTACCTGCCATGGATAGTAGTGTTGCCGCTTATCGCCCACTGGAGCTATTGGTTCGACGGTGTTTTCATTGGTTTGTCGTTCAGCCGTGGAATGCGTAATACGATGATATTAAGCGCTTTAATTGGCTTTCTGCCTTTATGGTGGGCGGGATTGCCGCTGGAGAACCACGGGTTGTGGTTAGCTCTCAGCGGCTTTTTACTCATGCGTGGTATTACCCAGGCAATTTGGCTTAAATACTTTTCCGGAACTTATTAGCTGAAAGCTACGATTAATAGTAAGAGTGTTCTCCGGGCTCATGATCAGTGATATCACGCACGCCTTTTACTTCTTCCGGGAAACGCTCAAGCAACTCTTTTTCAATGCCGTTTTTCAGGGTTACGTCAATCATACTGCAACCATTACAGCCACCGCCGAATTGCAGAATAGCAACGCCGTCATCAGTAATTTCTGACACCATCACCTGACCACCGTGGTTGGCAAGCTGAGGATTAATCTCCGCCTGAATCACATATTCTACCCGTTCAATTAGTGGTGCGTCGTCGGCAACTTTACGTGCTTTGGCATTCGGAGCTTTCAGGGTTAACTGAGACCCCATTTCCTGCTCTTCAAAATCAATAGCAGCGTCTTCTAAAAAAGGCGCACTGCCTGAATCCACTACGGCGTCAAAACCATTAAACGGCAGACGCTCGTCGTCCGGTTCGACCGAATCCGGTGGGCAATAAGAAACACCACACTCTGCATTCGCCATACCCGGGTTCACCACAAACACACGAATACATGTGCCGTCGGGCTGATCGGCTAATAGCTTCTGAAAGTGGGACTGCGCTGCTTCTGAAATACGAATCATAAATACTGACCTCACGGCTTATACCTGAGTAAATTACTAGGGTATAGTGTAACCGAAACGCTCTGCAGTTTCTAGTCGTGCTGGTTATAGACAACCGCCCACGCATCCACCGCTCTAGCTCCTTTTTTATAGAGCGCATCGGCTGCTGCCATCATAGTGGCACCAGTACTCAGTACGTCGTCCACGACCGCTACCGTACAGCCGCTAAAATCCTGTAAAGCGAATTGGCTGCCCCGACTGTTCTCCCAACGTAATGCCTTCGATGCCATATGCTGCATGGGCACCGCTCGTATTTTACGTAACCCGCCCTCAATGTAAGGTAACTCGAGAGCCAGTGACACATGCCGCGCCAGTAATGCAGTCTGGTGAAAACCTCTTTTTCGCCAGGCTTGTTGCGTCATAGGCACCGCAACAACGCAGTCCGGTAATACCTGTTCGCGGTAGCAAAGACGTAAATGAGCCGCTAACTGGTTTGCCAGTAAAGGCGCCAGCTCGGCTTTATGGCGAAATTTAAACTGGGTAATAAGCTGTTGTACCTGCGGCTCCCAGCGCAGTGCGCCGTGCCAGTAGCGGCATGGCTTCTGCTCCGCCACTAAATACTGTTCAATATCGGACAAATGCTGACAGCAGCGCGGATACCAACGCGGCAGTGCTTCTTCGCAATAAGAGCAAAGGCTTGCGGCGGCTACCTTAGAATAACCGCAACTCCAGCAGGTGCCCAGCTCAAAAGCATTGGCGAGACGCTGTAAAAACGCTAGCATACCACCCCTTAATTAATAACTCGGATAAGTAGTATAGTGAGCCTTTCGGTAACATGCTGTGGCACAGGAACCCCTATTGTTGTACTCCATGGCTGGGGAATGAATGCAAATATTTGGCAGCCTGTGGTACCGACATTAAGTGAGCACTTTCAGTTGTACTGCGTCGACCTGCCCGGTTTTGGTGACTCTGTCTGGTCATCAGAAAATGACGTTTCACTGGAAAGTTTTATTGAACAAATTATGCCAGCGCTGCCGCCACGCTTTCACTTGCTGGGGTGGTCTTTAGGCGGGTTAATTGCGACACAAATTGCGCTGACGCATTCTGACCGGGTTATGTCCTTAACCACCGTTGCATCGTCACCTCACTTTGTGGAAAGCAGCGACTGGGCGGGTATTAAACCGACCATTCTGGAGCAGTTTCAACAGCAACTGGACAGCAACTTTAAAAAGACCATTGAACGTTTTTTAGCGATTCAGGCTATGGGCAGCGAGGACGCGCGCGAACAGGTTAAGCAAGTAAAACAGCTGATATTTACCAAGCCAATGCCAGACCAGGGTGTGCTGAAACAGTCCTTGGCCATATTACAAACTGCAGATTTGCGTCGGCAGCTGCCCGACATTGAAGTGCCTTTTAACCGTTTTTACGGACGCCTGGACAGCCTGGTTCCGGAGCGCGCTATCGACGATATTTCCGCTCTGGCGCCGCAATCAAAAGCGGTGGTATTCACCAAGAGCGCACACGCTCCGTTTATTTCGGAGCCGGAACGCTTTGTCAGTGAATTGCTGAAGGTTGTCGAGAACTAAGAGCTAAAAACCAAACTAGCGCTGGCACTGGGTGCAGTACACGGTGCTGCGCTGACCCAGACGAATTTCTTTCAATCTGTTACTGCACACCATGCAAAGCTTACCGCCACGCCCGTAAACCTGAAGTTTTTGCGCGAAATAGCCCGGGTTACCGTCCACCTGGGTGAAATCTTTTAAGGTAGTGCCGCCCAGTTCTATCGCGCTTGCCAGTGTTTCTTTTATTATCGGTACCAGTTTCTGGTAGCGCACTTTACTGATTTTTCCGGCCGCTCGTTTCGGGTTGATACCCGCCTTAAACAAAGCCTCGTTCGCGTAAATATTACCGACACCCACGACCACTTTATTATCCATAAGAAAGGTTTTTACCGACTGCGAACGCCCGCGTGAGCGTTCAAATAAATAGTCGATATTAAACGCGTCGGTTAACGGTTCCGGGCCAAGCTGGCTTAGCAGCTCATGCCCGCTCACATCACCGTCACTGTAAAGCAAAGCACCAAAACGCCGCGGATCATTTAAGCGCAGGGTTTGGCCGTTATCGAACTCTATATCAATATGGTCATGTTTGTAGTGCATTGTTTCGGCTGGAACCACGCGCAGCTTACCCGACATACCCAGGTGCAATATCAGGCAGCCGTTATCCGTTTGTAAGAGCAAATATTTTGAGCGGCGGCTGACCGAACGCAGCACGTGCCCCTCAACCTGATGCACAGTTTCAGGGACCGGCCAGCGCAGGCGCTTATCGTGAACCTTAACCGACTTAATTGTGCGTCCTTCGATGTGCGGAGAAATGCCTAAACGGCTGACTTCAACTTCGGGTAACTCTGGCATAAATCGATAACTTCCTTAATGGCCCAGTAATTGACTAGCAGTAAATTCTATTACACGGTAATTCTGTTGCTGAGCTGGCATACGGATCATCAGCTCGGGCTCTGCATAAAGCTCAATACGCGCTTCTTCGCCCCCGATAAAACCAAAATAAACGTCCGTTATTAAATTTTCAGCTGGCTGTTCGGTTGGCGCCATGGTTAATTCCAACCAGTTTTCAGCAACGCTGGCGGCCGCTTTTTCCGATAAACGACATGGAGCCTGGCATTGCCATTGTCCATCATTTAACGCTAACTTCAGCTGGTCAATTTGTACTGTTCTCAAATTTCCGTCATTCGGTATCAGGCCAATGACCTCGCCCGAATCAGCCTCTTGCGCAATACTGTCATCCGCTTCTTCTTTAACCGGCGGAGCGACATACCAAAACACCACCATGATAATTAATATCACGTAAACCAGAACGTTGTTCCATGCCCTTCGGGTCATGGTCAGTCCAAATATTTTTCGCTTCTCATTCACTTTCATCGGATTGCGCTCTTTGTGCTAAGGTTCGAATACTTCTCTTGTTGCTGTACTTCTTGTTACTGGAGACAGAATACCCTATATTCTCGCGCGACAACAAAATACGGAGCTTTATTGCGTTATGGTGCTATCTGATATTATCGACAAAGTTGCCGACCACGGCTACTGCATTATCGATGATTTTCTGCAGCCGCTGCCTTCGCAGGCTCTGTATCAATACGCACGGCAATTACCCGCGCAATACTGGAACCTGGCCGGTATTGGCCGCCAGCAAAACCAGACCATCAATACCTCGGTTCGCAACGACCGCATTTATTGGTTAACTCCGGAAGAACCGCATCATAAAGACTATCTAAGCATTATGGATGAGTTACGCCACGAATTTAACCGCGAGCTCTTTCTTGGCCTGTTCGATTACGAATGCCACCTGGCACATTACCCTAAAGGCGCGTTTTATAAAAAACATCTGGATGCGTTTAAAGGCAGAAGCAACCGAGTGCTCACAACGGTGTTTTACCTGAACCCCGAATGGCAGGAAACCGACGGCGGGCAATTGGTTATTTATGGCGATAAAGGGCAGGTACTGGAAACCGTATTGCCTAAACAAGGGCGTTTAGTGGTGTTTTTAAGCGACCGCTTTGTGCATGAAGTACAACGTTCCGAGCGTGACCGCTTCAGTATTACCGGCTGGTTCCGTATTAATGCCAGCATTTCCGGCATTGTGGACCCTCCACGCTAAGGTCAAACGTCACCCAATAAAAAACCCAGCCGAAGCTGGGTTTTTTGTAAGCTTTAAACCAATTACTTGATTTTAGCTTCTTTGAAGATCACGTGCTTACGAACCACTGGATCGAATTTTTTGATCTCCATTTTTTCTGGCATGGTGCGTTTGTTTTTGTCTGTGGTATAGAAATAACCTGTACCAGCAGATGATACTAAACGAATCTTATCGCGCATAATTTAGTTCCTTAAACCTTAACACCACGGCCGCGGAGATCCGCTAATACCGTATCGATACCGTTTTTATCAATGATACGCATACCTTTAGTAGAAATGCGTAACTTAACCCAACGCTTCTCGCTTTCTACCCAAAAGCGGTGCGATTGTAGGTTCGGCAGGAAGCGACGTTTAGTCGCATTGCGTGCGTGCGAGCGGTTGTTACCGACTACCGGACGCTTACCTGTAATTTGGCATACTTGTGACATGTCTTTACTCCAAAATTGCTGCAAGCTCGCCTGTCGCCCAACGTGACCTTGCCTATAAATCCGAGGGCGCATTTTATACAGCAAACTGCCCTTCTAATCAAGCTTATACGACGGAAATTTGATCCTTATCGATCGTTCGGTGCGGATTTTACGTGATTTTTAATCAAACCGCCAGTACAAAACTACAACAATCCACGCTCTGCGAAAGAAATTGGATCGCCGGCGCCCACCACGAAATGATCCAATAGCGCCACATCAATTAAAGTCAGGGCTTTTTTGACCCGTTCGGTAACTCGCTGATCCGCCTGGCTGGGTTCTGCAACGCCCGATGGATGATTGTGTGCAAGGATAACTGCCGCCGCATTATACTGCATAACCAGCTTTATCACCTCACGCGGATACACCGGTGCGGCATTAATGGTGCCCTGAAACAGTTCTTCGTAACGTAACAGCCGGTGCTGGCTGTCCAGCAGTAAAATAGCAAAGATTTCGCGGCCCTGATGACGCAGTTGTGAGGTTAAATAGTCTTTAACCATGGTGGGTTCAGTAAAGCCGTCCGAACGCTCCAGCTGCCATTTCAGATAGCGTCGTGATAATTCCAGCACAACCCGCAGCTGATTCACACGGGCCGGACCTATGCCGTTACAAGCCAACAACTGCTCAGGAGTGGCTGTTAACAACGCGCCGACACCGCCGAAGTCACTTAACAGACGACGCGCGAAGCTGACAACGTCCTGCCCTCCGCTGCCGCTACCAAGTAAAATGGCTAATAACTCTGCGTCGCTCAGGTATTCTGCCCCCTGGGTCTGGAGTTTTTCTCTGGGTCGTTCTGAAACGGGCCATTCCTTGACGCTCATTCTTTTCTCCTTAATTCTTACCTTAATTCTTAAGAGAGAAGTATAACGACCATCTACCCAGTTACGGGGTCTCATGTTATCTTTACACGACTTAACACTGAGGGGTTCGCATGGCACCATTGCAGAACAAACACATACTTTTAGGTATTACCGGTGGCATTGCCGCCTATAAAGCACCTGACCTGGTGCGCCGTTTGCGTGAGCAGGGCGCAGAAGTGCGTGTGGTGCTGACTGCCGGTGCAAAAGCTTTTGTAACCCCACTTAGCTTACAAGCTGTGTCCGGTTTTACGGTCAGCGACGACTTGTTGGATCCCACAGCAGAAGCCGCTATGGGCCATATTGAACTGGCTCGTTGGGCGGATCTTGTTCTTATTGCTCCGGCCTCGGCTAACACTATTGCCCGTATTGCTCACGGCTTTGCCGATGACCTGTTGAGTACCCTGGTTTTAGCCAGTAAAGCGCCGCTCGCCATTGCTCCGGCCATGAACCAGCAAATGTGGGCGGCTACTGCGGTGCAGGAAAACATTGAAACGCTACTCAGCCGTGGTGTGCAAATGATAGGCCCGGAAAGTGGCGAACAGGCCTGTGGTGATGTCGGTTACGGCCGCATGAGTGACCCTACAGAAATTGTGCAGGCGCTAATAAAAAAAGCCCCCGAAGCCAAACAAGATTGGCAGGGTAAAACCTTTGTAATTACCGCAGGCCCGACTCGTGAAGCCATCGACCCCGTGCGTTACATCAGTAACCACAGTTCCGGCAAAATGGGCTATGCCCTGTCTGAAGCTGCTGCACGTGCAGGGGCTAAAGTCATTTTAGTATCGGGGCCAACCCAACTGCCAACGCCCGCCGGTGTTCAACGCGTTGACGTAGAGACTACCGAACAAATGCTCAACGCGGTACAACAGCAACTGCCAAACTGCGATGTGTTTATTGGCTGTGCTGCCGTGTCGGACTATCGCGTTGCTGAGGTTGCCTCGCAGAAAATCAAAAAAGAACAAAACAACCAGCCACCGCAACTCAAACTGGTGCAAAACCCGGACATTCTGCAGCAGGTAGCCAGCTCTGAAAAACCGCCTTTTACCGTTGGGTTTGCGGCCGAAACTGAAAACCTAAAAGCCAACGCATTGCGCAAGCTGGAACGAAAGCAACTACAAATGATAATCGCTAACGACGTCAGCCAGGTTGGGCTGGGTTTTAACAGCGACAGCAATAACGCCATTATTTTGAGTAAGGACAGTGAGCAGTCGCTTCCAACAATGAGCAAGCATGATATGGCTATTGCAATTATCGACGCGATAGCCAAACGTTATTTTAATACTATAGCTCGTTAATTCAGGGCTAATTAATAAGAAAGTGAGAATTCCATGACGCAAGTCGAAGTAAAGATTTTAGATGACCGTATTGGCCGGTCTATTCCGCTTCCTGAATACGCCACCCAAGGCTCTGCCGGAATGGATCTGCGCGCCTGCCTGGATCACCCATTAACTATTGAACCAGGTCAAACTCAATTAATAGGCACCGGTATTGCTATGTACATTGGCGACTCAAATTATGCGGCCACTATTTTACCGCGCTCAGGACTGGGCCATAAACACGGTCTGGTGCTGGGTAACCTGGTCGGTCTTATCGACTCGGACTACCAGGGCGAGCTCAAAGTGTCATGCTGGAACCGCAGCAGTCAGGCTTACACCATTGAACCCGGCGACCGTATTGCGCAACTAGTCATTTTGCCGGTTGTGCAGGCACAAATGTCGATTGTTGAAGAGTTCCACGAGACGGATCGTGGTGAAGGTGGTTTTGGTCATTCTGGTCGTTCGTAATTCTGGTCGTTCATAGTTAGGGCCACCCAAAAGTCCGGCCATTCAAATAAGGAAAGTTACTGTCATGGCAGAACAAAAACGTAACCGTCGTGAAGAAATTTTACAGGCTTTAGCGGCAATGCTGGAAACCAGCCCGGGTCAGCGCATTACTACAGCAAAACTGGCGGCTAATTTAGGCGTTTCAGAGGCGGCTTTATATCGTCACTTTCCGTCGAAAGCGCGGATGTTTGAAGGGCTTATCGAGTTTGTTGAAGACACCCTGCTAACCCGTATTAATATGATTATGGACGAGGAGAAAAACACCCTCTCCCGTTGCCATGCGATATTGCAGCTGTTGCTAACGTTTGCCGAGCGTAATCCCGGTATTACCCGTATTATGACAGGTGATGCATTAATGGGTGAGCATGACCGTCTGCGTGGTCGTATGGAAGATTTGTTCAACCGTATAGAAAGTTCAATTAAGCAGATACTGCGCGAGAAAGCGATGCGCGAACAGCAGCGCTTTATTGTGGACGAAGCGGTATTGGCGAACTTATTGCTAAGCTATGCCGATGGCAAAATCAGTCAGTTTGTACGCTCTAACTTTAAGCGTTTACCGACCGAGCATTTTTCGGCTCAATGGCAGGTAATGGAGCAACAGCTGGTTAGTTCCTAGGTACGTGCGTAAATAAAGGCGTAAAACAGGTCACTGTAAACAGATCACTCTGTTTTACGCTCACGGCTTAATAAGTCGATGGCGGCCTGTTGCGGTTCTTTGTCTTCATAGAGGACCGCATATATCTGCTCACAGATGGGCATTTCCACTTCGTTGCGTGCGGCTAAAGCAACCACTTCACGGGTATTACGGTAGCCTTCGACCGACTGCCCGATACTCTTCAGTGCTTCATCTACCCCTTTACCCTGACCTAAAGCCATGCCAAAACGCCGATTACGCGACTGATTGTCGGTGCAGGTCAGAATTAAATCGCCCAAACCTGCCATACCGGTAAAGGTTTCGCTTTTTGCGCCTAACTTCAGACCTAGCCGGGTAAGTTCAGCCAACCCACGGGTAATAAGTGCCGTGCGGGCGTTAGCACCAAAGCCAATACCGTCGGCCATACCAGCACCAATAGCTATGACATTTTTAACCACGCCACCCAACTGCACACCTATAAAGTCGTTGTTGGTATAAACCCGGAAAGAGCGGTCACAATGCAGAAGCCCGGAAAGCTCTTCGACAAAGGCCTGATCAGTTGACGACATAGAAATGGCAGTAGGTAACCCTTTGGCCATTTCAATAGCGAAAGTAGGACCAGATAACACCGCTAGCGGATGCTCGTCGCCCAGAGTTTCTTCTGCGACTTCGTACAAAAGGCGCCCACTGTCCGGCTCTAACCCTTTGGTTGCCCAGGCAACGCGGGCATGCTCCGCTAACAAAGGTTTTGCCTGCTTCAGCATAGATGAGAACGAATGGCTGGGAACAACCACCACCACGTTTTTCACGTCTTTAAGGGCCTCGCCTAAGTCGGCAGTAACCTTTAATGATTCGGGAAACGGGCACGCCGGCAGGTACTCTTCGTTTTCATGAGCCGTTTGCATAACGGCAACTTTATCGGCATCCCGCCCCCACAAGGTAGTAGAAATGCCTTTACGGGCAAAACAAATAGCAAGGGCGGTCCCGTAAGAGCCCGCCCCTAATACTGTCACCTGAGGTGTCTGCATTATTGTATCTGCTTACGCGTCTGCAGTTTGCTGACCCTGAGCCTGTTCAGCTTGCTGTTGCATGTGACGCTGGAAAATCGCATCAAAGTTAACAGGAGCCAGGTTCAACTGTGGGAAAGTCGCACGGTTAACAAGGTTTGAAACGCACTCACGAGCGTAAGGGAACAAAATGTTCGGGCAGAAAGAACCCAGCATATGCGCCAGTTGGCCTTCCTGAACTTCTTCACCAATAGTGAAAATACCCGCCTGATGTACTTCACAAAGGAAAGCAACGTCGTCTTCAACTTTGTTGGTTGCCGTCAGAGTCAGTACCACTTCGTAAACACCGTCTTCAATTTTTTCGTGTTTAACGTTCAGGTCTAATTTAAGGTCAGGCTTCCATTCTTTACGGAAAATAGCCGGAGAGCTTGGAGTTTCAAAAGAAATGTCTTTAGCGTAGATACGCTGGATAGCGAATTGTACTTGCTGCTGTTGGTTTTCAGCTGCGGCGCCGTTTGCTTGCTGTTCTTCAGCCATAATTTTACTTCCTATTCTTTTTTAAGTATTAGACGAATTTTATTATTTTTTCTGCGAAACCGGCAATTTGGCACTGCGCCATGTGTTCATACCACCTTGCAGCACAGCAACTTGAGTAAAGCCTTCAGCCGTTAGCTGGCTAACTGCCGATTTTGCCGTCATTCCTGTTGCACAGACTATCACAATGGGGGCTTCTTTGAACTTTTCAATAGAGGAAAGTTCTTTTTGTTTAATTTTTTCCATCGGTAATGACACCGATCCGTGAATGTGCCCTTTCTTAAATTCATCCGCACTACGAATATCAACAAAAACGCCATCGCCGCGGTTTACCCATACCGTGGCCTCTTGCGGTTCTAAGTTTTTTGTCGGTGACATAGCCGAGCGAATCGAGGTCACAATCAGTGCGACTAGCAGCACAACCCAGATACCACTCATCATCGGGTTGCTTTTGACAAATTCCATTATTTCTTGCATAAGACCTACCAGTATTCGTCGGTAACAGAAAAGAGTTGCGGGTCAAGAGTATACCTGTACAAATCGCAGTTTCCAGAAAAATCTTGGGTGGATGCGTAAGCTCTGGAAATCGAGTAGAATGTTGACTAATTTCATCAGTGAAAACACCGAGCAATGAGGCCCATTATGACTCCTACGATTAAACCTTTGGTATTGTTGATTCTGGACGGCTGGGGTTACCGTGAAGATGCCCCCGATAATGCAATAGCCAAAGCGAACACTCCGGTTATGGATCGTTTATGGGAAAAGTACCCGCATTGTCTGGTAGACGGCTCCGGCGATGCGGTGGGGTTACCGGATGGCCAGATGGGCAACTCCGAGGTGGGTCACGTTAATTTAGGCGCCGGCCGCATCGTTTATCAGGACTTTACCCGCATTAGCAAGGCCATTTCTGATCGCAGTTTTTACAATAACTCTGTACTTTGCGACGCCCTGAAAAAAGCTAAAGCTGCTAAAGGCGCAGTCCATATTATGGGCTTACTCTCTGCCGGTGGTGTTCACAGCCATGAAGACCACCTTATTGCCATGATTGAAATGGCAGTGGAAGAAGGCGCTGAAGACGTTTACCTTCATGCTTTCCTGGATGGCCGTGACACACCACCAAAATCGGCACTGACTTCCATTGAACGTTTTGAAGCTTTATTTGCACGCCTGGGCAAAGGTCGTTTCGCCACCTTAAGTGGCCGCTTCTATGCCATGGACAGAGACAAGCGCTGGGAGCGTATTGAGCAGTCATACAAAGCCGTTTATCACGGCCATTCCGGCGTTACGTCGGCTAATGCTACCGATGCATTAAATAACGCCTATGAGCGCGGTGAAACCGATGAGTTTGTCACACCGGTCGTTATTGGCCAGCCTGCTCCAGTTGCTAATGGCGATTCAGTGTTCTTTATGAATTTCCGTGCTGACCGCGCCCGTGAAATGACTCAAGCCTTCGTTGATAATGACTTTGATGGTTTTGACCGCGGGCCACGCGCTGACATCAGCGAATTTGTTATGCTGACCCAATATGCCGATACCTTAGAAGCCCCCAGCGCCTTCCCACCCGAGCCTTTGAATAATGTTTTGGGTGAATGGCTCGCTAAGCATGATAAAACTCAGCTGCGCATTTCCGAGACAGAAAAGTACGCTCACGTTACTTTCTTTTTCAGCGGCGGACGCGAGCAGGAATTTGAGGGCGAAAAGCGTGTTCTTATTCCTTCACCTAAAGTTAAAACCTACGACTTACAACCAGAAATGAGCTCAGAACAACTGACCGATGAGTTGGTTGCAGCCATAGAGTCGAAGACCTTTGACGTAGTGATTTGCAACTACCCGAATGGTGACATGGTTGGTCATACTGGTAACTTTGATGCCGCCGTTAAAGCTTGTGAAGCCGTTGACCACAGTGTCGGACGAGTGGTTTCAGCTTTAGAAGCCGTTGGTGGTGAATGTCTGATAACGGCGGATCATGGCAACGCCGAGCAAATGAGTGACGCCACTACCGGGCAGGCGCATACCGCTCATACTAACGAACTTGTACCTTTCATTTACGTTGGCCGGCCGGCTAAAGCGCAAAATGGACGTTTATCTGACGTTGCCCCAACCATACTGCACTTAATTGGCATGGAGCAACCAGACGAAATGACCGGTACTTCGTTAATGACTTTAGAGCAGGATTAACTTATGCCAATAAGGCTGTTTTGGGCAATAGCGCTGGGGCTGGTTGTTATCAGCCCCGGTTTAGCGCAGAACTATAGCGAAGATGATAAAGCCTCAACTCAAGCCGAAATTGCAGCTGTTAAAAAGGAACTCGCTAAGCGTTTGCAGGCTATAGAAGAGCGAAGCAGCGCACTAAACTCAACTGAAAGGCAACTGCGTGATCTCGAAATAGAAACCTCTGAGATAGCCGGTTCTTTGCGTCAGACCGAAACCCAACTTAAAGAAATTAACACAGAAATAGCTGACTCAGAACAACGCCGCGAAGAGCTTAAGAAAAAACAAAAGCAGCAGATGACACAACTGGAAGATCAACTGGTTTCCGCTTATATGAACGGTAATCACGACTTTCTGAAAATGCTGTTAAATCAACAAGACCCTGGCGAATTTGAAAGAATGCTGAGCTACTACCAATACATGAATGCCGCCAGAGTCGAAGAAATTGAGGTTATTCGGCGTACTCAGGAAGAAATTGCCACACTGACAGAACAGCTAAAGCAACAACAAAGCCAGTTAGCCAGCTTACAGGAAGAACAGCGAAAGCAACGCGCCCAGCTGGAACAGCAACAATACCGACAAGAAGAGAAGTTAGCAGAGCTGCAACAACAGCAACGTAAAGACCGGTCACGGGTGAATCAGCTGGAACAAAGCCGGGAGCAATTAGAGCAGGTATTAATTGCCATTGAAACCGCGCTGGCTCAGCAAAAAGACGTTCGCCTGGTTGGCCTGCAAGCGGTCAAGAATCAACTTCGCTGGCCAAGTGACGGAGATGTGAAGCGTGTATTCGGACAACGCCGCGAAGGCCCGGTTAACTGGAAAGGTGTACTCATTGAAGGACAAAACGGGCAATCCGTTCGTTCTATTGCCAACGGGCGTGTGGTATATGCAGACTGGCTGCGAGGCTTTGGTTTAGTCATCGTTATTGACCACGGTGAAAGTTATATGAGCTTGTATGGTCACAACCAGACATTAACAAAAGCGGTTGGTGATAAAGTGCGTAAAGACGAAGAAATTGCACTGATGGGCCAGTCTGGCTCACGCAATAACGCGGCACTTTACTTTGAAATTCGCCATCAGGGGCGCCCGCAAAACCCTAGTAACTGGATACGCTAATGTTAAGATGTGTGCTAGCTTTCGGTTTATTACTGAGTCTGGCGGCTCCAGTATGCGCCTCTAAAATAGCCATTGTTATCGATGATATAGGCAATAATAAAAACGATTTAAAAGCAGCTCTGTTACCCGGCAATATCAGTTTCGCCGTGCTGCCCTATACCCCTTATGCCCGCGCTTTTGCTTTACGTGCTCATCATCAGAAAAAACAAATATTACTGCATATGCCAATGGAAGCCGTGGAAAATAACCGACCGGGTCCCGGAGTGGTTACCGCGGGTATGAACAATGTGCAGATCAAACTGCAACTGGTTGATGCTCTGGACTCAATACCTTACGTTGCTGGCGTGAATAATCATATGGGAAGCAAGTTGACCCAACTGCAAACGCCCATGCAGGCAGTGATGGAAACACTGGCAGCGCGCAAACTCTTTTTTATTGATAGTCGGACATCTGAGTTCAGCGTTGCAGAACAAATGGCGGGAGAATTTGGTGTACGGACATCACATAGACATGTGTTTCTAGATAATCAGGTTGATGAACCCTATTTACGGCAGCAATTTGAGCAACTGCTGAGTATAGCCAAACGTCAGGGACAAGCCATAGGCATTGGCCATCCGTATCCGGAAACCCTGAGCTTTCTGCAAAAGCAACTACCACAATTAAAAGAGCAGGGTATTGAGTTGGTATTCGTATCTGAGTTAACCACTGTGGCTAACCGCAATGGGTATCTTCTTCCAGTGACGTCAGCAAAATAAGCGCCTCTTCGCGAGTTTCGCCACAGACATAGTCATCGGCAGAAAACTCGCCACACACTTTCGGCCGCTCTGGCTTCCCGAACAAACGACACAAATTATCGTCATCGAGTTGGACACAACGCACACCCGCCGGTTTGCCCTTAGGCATACCGGGGATGGGAGAACTAATTGAGGGGGCTATGCAGCAAGCACCGCAACCAATGCGGCACTTCATTTAACTCATTGCGACACGGAGTTTCTTCATCGCGTTTTGTTCAAGTTGGCGAACACGCTCTGCCGAAACTTCGTATTTTGCTGCCAAGTCATGCAGCGTTGTTTTGTCTTCCGATAACCAGCGAGACTGGACGATATCTTGGCTGCGTTCGTCTAAATGACTCATTGCACCCAGCAGTTTCTGCTGTGTATGGCTTTCATAGTCTTCATTTTCAATTTCTGCTGCTAAATCGGAACGCTTGTCTTCCAGATACATAGCCGGAGAATAGGCACTGCCTTCTTTCGAGTCGTCGTCATCTGAACTCAGTTCAAACGCCTGGTCGTGAGCACTCATGCGAGTTTCCATTTCCAGCACTTCTTTAGTACTGACACCCAGCTCGTTAGCTACCGTTTCAACTTCTTTCTGGCTAAACCAACCTAAACGCTTTTTCATTTTACGCAGGTTAAAGAACAACTTACGCTGTGCTTTAGTGGTTGCCACTTTAACAACGCGCCAGTTACGAAGCACGTATTCATGAATTTCTGCTTTTATCCAGTGAACAGCAAAAGACACCAGACGCACACCAACTGATGGATCAAAGCGTTTCACGGCCTTCATTAGGCCAATATTGCCTTCCTGAATTAAATCGGCTTGCGGCAAACCATAACCCGAATAACTACGAGCTACGTGTACCACAAAGCGGAGATGCGACATGATGAGTTCTTTCGCTGCATCAAGGTCACTGTTCTCGTATAATCTTGTTGCCAACGCCTTTTCTTTTTCGGCGGTGAGCATAGGAATACGGTTGACTGACTGAATATAGCCGTCGAGTCCTGCCCCCTGGGGAACCGATAATGCCATAGTGTTTAATTCAGTGCTCATTTAACAACCTCTACTTAAAATACCGACTTAATTACTGCTTTTTCAGTCAGCTTTTAAGACCCTTTTTGAGTCTAAAAGTTCCATTGTGATCATTGCAGATCGGGTAATTCAGTATAACTAAGCCTATGGCTTTCGCAACCCCATTTTACTCAGGTTCTATGCTTTGTATATGACGTCTTACAGCCAAATAAGAACCCGCTAAACCTAATCCCACAGCGACCAACCATATAATCAATAACTCTCCTAACGTCAGACCATTTAATTGGAAAGGCGTTTCGTAGAGTTCGGTTAAATCTACTACGGCACTCTCGACCCACCAGATCAGTAACGCGGTTGCCAACCAGGCAACCAGTCCGCCAATAATTCCGTACCAGACTCCGGTGTATAAAAAAGGACGCTGAATAAACGCGTTAGTCGCGCCAACCAGTTTCATCACCATAATTTCGTCACGCTTGGACAGTATATTTAACCGAATCGTGTTCCCGACAATAAGCACCACCGACAAACACAACACCACCGCCAGCGCTCCGAGAATATCTTCAATTAAATTGAGAATTCCCTGCAGTCGGTTAAGCCATTCCAGGTCCATTTTCGCGTAAGCGACTTCACGCTGCTTTTCCAGCCGGTTGAGCAATTCCTCTGCCCGCTGGGGCGATCGATGCGACTCAGCCGGAATAACGATCAAAACGTCCGGCAGCGGGTTTGACGAGAGGTAATCTAGTGTTTCACCAAAGCCTGACTCTTTCTTAAACTCTTCCAGCCCCTGCTCTTTGGGAATAAGGCGCACTGACTCAACACCTTCGGAGAGTTCCGTCTGCGTCTTTAATGTGTCGACTTCAGATTGCTGCAGATCCTTCCTTAAAAACAAAGTAACTTCAGAGGCTTCCTGCCAGTTATCAGCAATACTGGAGGTATTTTTGACTAACACGTAAAGCGACGAAGGCAGCGTCAGACTCAGCCCCAGTACCGCCATAGTCATGAAAGAAGCAAAAGGGTTACGCCACAACTCGCCTAAACTGGCAATGGCCTGCTGGGCATGATGCACTGGAACCATAATAAGCCGACGCCACCAGGGTAAGCGGCCGCGATTGCTGGCACCTTTTTCAATGCTGCGGTTGCGGAACAATAAACTCATAGTTCACTGTCCTCCAGGCCATCGTTAATCATGCGCCCGTCTTTTAAGGTTAACGTGCGGTAGCGTAAGCGCGCAATAAGACCTAAGTCGTGGGTGGCAATGAGGACAGCAACACCGACTTTATTAAATTCCTCAAACAGCCGGATAATTTCCATCGACAACTTAGGATCGAGGTTACCGGTGGGCTCATCGGCCAGTAGTAAAGGTGGTTTGGTAACAATAGCGCGGGCAATACCCACTCGTTGCTGCTCACCACCGGACAGCATTTTCGGATAGTGTTTTACTTTGTCAGCTATACCGACTTTCTCCAGTGCAGCAACAACACGCTTGCGCGCTTCCTGAACACTGTAGCCTTCAATAATCAGCGGCAGCGCGACGTTATCAAACACCGTTTTATCCATCAGCAGGCGGTGATCCTGAAAAATCATGCCAATATCGCGACGCACATAAGGCACTTGCGAGGGCTTAATCTTTCGCAAATCGTGCCCATTAATCAGCACCCGGCCAGCGGTGGGTCTTTCCATTAAACTGATGAGTTTGAGCAAGGTGCTTTTGCCGGCACCGGAATGACCCGTTAAAAAAGCCATTTCACCGGGCTCTACGTGGAAGTCGACATGGCTTAGCGCCTGGTGGCCTCCACGATAGGTTTTACTGACTTGCTCAAAGCGGATCATGATTAACTCGCTGTTGTCTGTTCTGATTCGTCTACGGTACGGTCAAATAGCGCCGCGATAAAGTCTTTTGCCACAAAAGGCCGTAAATCTTCTAAGCTTTCGCCCACACCAATATAGCGAATAGGAATAGCGAATTGGTCTGCGACCGCAAAAATCACGCCGCCTTTTGCAGTACCGTCGAGCTTCGTCATCACAATACCCGAAACGCCGACAGCCTCGGTAAAGAGTTTTGCCTGACTAATAGCATTCTGGCCCGTACCGGCATCAAGCGTCAGCATCACTTCGTGCGGCGCTTCCGGATCGAGCTTTTTCATCACCCGAACCAGCTTTTTCAGCTCTTCCATTAAGTTGGCTTTATTTTGCAGGCGCCCGGCGGTGTCCGCAATAAGCACATCAACGTCGCGCGCTTTGGCGGCCTGCAGCGCGTCATAAAGAACCGAGGCACTGTCGGCTCCGGTATGCTGAGCAATAACCGGAATGTCGTTACGCTCGCCCCAAACCTGCAGCTGTTCTACCGCCGCCGCACGGAAAGTATCACCGGCGGCCAGCATTACTGACTTACCTTCTGCTTTAAATTGCTTAGCCAGCTTACCAATAGTGGTGGTTTTACCCACACCGTTTACGCCGGTCATTAGAATCACATAAGGAGAATCAGATTCCGGTATTTCCAGGCGTTTATCGACTGGCTTTAAAATCTCAGCTAATTGCTCTTGTAACAACTCATACAAAGCTTCCGCGTCTTTTAACTGCTTGCGGTCAGCTTGTTTTGTCAGGTTGTCGATAATTTTGGTGGTGGTCGCGACGCCCAAATCTGCCATTAATAGCTGAGTTTCGAGTTCTTCGAACAGGTCATCGTCAATTTTTTTACCACGAAATACGCCAATAAGACCGGAACCGATAGACCCGGAAGTTCTGCGTAAGCCTTGAGTCAGGCGAGCCCAGAAACCTTTCTTCTCACCTTTTTCTTTCGGTGCGACTTCGGTTGGTTCTGGCTTATGTTCTGGCTTATGTTCTGGTTTATGTTCGGATTTAGTTTCTGACTCTGGTTCTGGTTCAACTGCGGGCTCAGGCTCGCTAACCACTTCAGGCTGAGCTACTTCTTTCGCTTCCGGAGCAGTTTTTGCCGCATGCGATTCAGCAGTAACTTGCGCACAGTCGTCAACTGCACTGGGCAATTCTTCGCGTGTCTCGGTTTGTTCTGGTTCTGGCTGGTCCTGAGGCTGAAGCTTAGATTCAGGTTCAGCTTCTGATTCAGGCTCTTGCTGCTCCTGTTCTTCGACTACCGTCTCTTCTTTTTTCTCTTCGGCCTCGGGTGCTTTCTTATTACGCTTTTTCTTAAACAGCGAAAACATCGACATATTGGTTTCCTTGGAACTGACACGCAGGAATCGTTAAACTATAGGCTTTAGTTTACCATGCTGTTAACAAACTGACGACGGTCTGAATAAAGGAAGCCAAAGAGTGAGAAAAAAACGCCAGACAAGCGCCAGTGGCGACTATCGGATTATTGGTGGACAATGGCGCAGTCGTCGCCTTCCCGTTGCCGACAGCCCGGGTTTACGTCCCACCACGGACCGCGTACGCGAAACTCTGTTTAACTGGCTGCAGTGGGACATTACCGACGCCCGGGTGCTGGACTTATTTGCCGGCAGTGGCAGCTTAGGTTTCGAGGCTGCGTCGCGTGGAGCGGCTCAAGTCACCCTGATAGAGTCCGTAAAACCCCTCAGCCAGCAGTTACGGAATAATGTGAGCTTGTTAAGCAGCGAAAACATTGATGTTAATACTCATAACGTACTCGACTGGCTGCAAACTCAATCCGCTGAAGCCTACGACATTGTTTTTATTGACCCGCCGTTTCGCGAAGGGCTGGCTGATAAAACGTTAAAACTACTGGATGAAAATAACTGGCTGACAGCCGACAATCGGTTGTATCTGGAAACAGAAAAAGAGTGGCCGCTTAAATTACCGGCAAACTGGCGCGTGACCAAAGAGAAAACTCACGGACAAGTTTGCTTTCGTTTACTGACTAAGGACATAGCATGAAAGTTATTATTATTGCGGGTAAAGTGGTTTTTGCCGTTATCTGGCTGGGTCTTTTTGCTCTGCTTGCAGGGGCAAACGGCGAGCTCAGCACTCAGTCCATTGGTTTGCTGAGCTTGCTATTAGCCATTATGGTTATTACCCACTTACTGCTGCTTGGTATTTTTGTAGCCACCATGAAAGAGGTATTCCCCTGGCGCAAAGGCGACAGCTGGCAAATTCTGGCCTTTGGTATCTTTGCCTGGCTGTCTATTCTTCAGCGTCCAAAGCCAGACCAAGGTTCGACACCCCCTCGTCGTTAAGCATCATTTTTAACTGGCTTACCAAAGCTCTGTTTACCGCAGGCTGTTGTTCAAGAAAGTTGATCATGGCCTGCTGAATCGCAACCTCATATTCCATTAACTCATGGTTCTGAACGTGTTCTTTTAACTGCTCGGTGCCCACTTCTTCGGCGTCATTTAATTCAATAAACTTCGCCACACTGGCTTGCGATATTTTTGCCACATCCAGAAAATTAGAGGCGTTATCGTCCAGCAAACCCTGCAACAATGTACTCAACGCCGTGCAGGCATCCATTGCCGGGTACACACCTAACATGTCGTGCCCGTATTCACTGGGCGTCTGTTCGTCCACTTTTTCCTGCCAGCGGGCAAAGTTAACCTTGGTTTTCTTCGGGTTGGCTACCCAGTCCCAGCAGGCATTTAACGTGCCGTGCAAAGGTTTACTGTCACCGAAGCCGGTTAACTGATGGAAGAAGTCGTAATTAGGAACCATGCGTTCGCACAAATATAACGCCATAACAATTTGCTGTTCACGCGGCAGTTCGCGTATGCGCTGAAAGGTATCGAGTTGACTCACGTTCCGGCTCCAGACAGTGTATGCTTATCACTGTGTCGTTTTATTCGTTAAGGGCTCGTATTATGCCGAAGTTATCGCTCCCCTGCCATGCCGATGTCGTACAAGCGCAGCAAAGAATTAATAGCTATACCGTCAAGACCCCTGTACTGACAAACCCTGCGTTAAATCAGCAATTAGGCTGCGAATTATTTTTCAAATGTGAAAATTTGCAACGTACCGGGGCTTTTAAATTCCGCGGTGCCACTAACGCGCTACTTAAACTTAGCCCGGAGCAGCGCCAGCAAGGGGTTATTACCGTGTCTTCGGGCAATCATGGTGCGGCATTAGCCCACGCAGGTAAAGCTTTGGGTGTAAGAGTAAAAGTCGGCGTACCCACTAATGCTCCCGCAATAAAACGGCAAAACATTGAAGCCGGTGGTGCGGAAATTACCAACATAGAGCCGGGTATGGCAGCTCGTGAAGCCATTGTGGCCAAGTGGCAAAAGGAAAGTGAAAGTCACTTTATACCGCCTTATGATCATGCGGATATTATTGCGGGTCAGGGCACAGCAACACTTGAGTTACTGGAGCAAACTGACGCACTGGATGCGGTAATAACGCCACTGGGTGGTGGTGGTTTGCTCTCAGGCGCTTGTCTTGCCTGCGACGATACCGAAATACACGTGTTCGGCGCGGAACCGGAATTAGCGAATGATGCCTTTTTATCGTTACAAGCCGGAGAGCGACAGTCGGCATTACCCGCGAAAAGCCTGTGCGATGGTTTACTGACTCAAATTGGCGAGTTGCCTTTTGCCATTATTCAGCAGTGTATCAGCGATATCTTAGTCTTGAAGGACGAAGACACCCTAAGCGCCATGAAGCTGATTTGGCATCACCTGAAAATTATTGTGGAACCGTCGTCTGCTATCGCTTTAGCTGCGGTTATACAAAATAAGGCGCTATTTGAGGGTAAACGAGTAGGCTTGGTGCTAAGTGGTGGTAACGTTGCAGCGCAGCCGGAAGATGTAAAGCTGCGCCAGTAGTCAAACCGCGTTCAAAACTTAGGTTGCGAAGATTTGACTGTCGTCGTTAAAGGTCTTAAATTCCAGCGCGTTACCGCAGTAATCGTAGAAGAACATGGTGCCCTGCTCGCCCGGCTTGCCTTTAAAGCGAATGTAGGGTTCTATGACAAATTCAATATTCGCGGCTTTCACACGTTCTGCCAACGCTTCCCAGTCGTCACGTAATAAGACTACACCAAAATGCGGAACGGGAACCGAATGACCATCAACGCCGCTGTGATTTTTTAAACCGGCAACATTGGGTGCAACGTGAGTCACAAACTGGTGACCAAAAAAGTTCCAGTCTATCCATTCGTCACTGCTGCGTCCCTGTGACAGCCCAAGCACATCGCCATAAAACGCACGGGCATTATCGAGTGAGCTGACAGGAATGGCTAAATGAAAGGGTCGTACATTGGTTGTGTCTGACATACTGCTAAATTGCCTTACTCTTTAGCCACTTAATGGCTGAGCTTTGCCGTTATGTTTTGTGATGTGTTGGTTTGCGGCGAACGACGCCACATTCTGACACCAATAGCGAACACGAGAAGCGCCCAGTTTACCGGCGGAATGAAACCGGCGGTTAATACCGCTAACAAATTCCATAGCGGCTTTTTCTGATGCTGGCCCACTAAAGTATAAAACAATAGAGCGGCTACGAGTCCTTGCAGTACCATGAGGCTCAATAGCATAAGTCTTTCCTTTTCGTTATTTATGCAACGCTTTTGCGTTTTTATTTTTTTGTTTTCGATCAGTTTTTACTGATAGGGATAACTCTACTCAATTATGACTAAACTGTAAAACTTTGTATAAGTGTATGTATTTAAAACAAAAAAACCGACCCAAAGGCCGGCTTTTCATATTAGGAAACGAGTTTTTAATCGTTACTTGCGATTAAAGTGCGTTAAGCGCGTTATCTAAGTCGGCTTTAAGATCATCCAGATCTTCAATACCAACCGACACCCGCACGAAATTATCCAGAATGCCTAACTTCTCACGATTCTCTTTTGGAACCGATGCGTGAGTCATAATAGCCGGGTGCTCAATCAGTGATTCAACCCCGCCCAGGCTTTCTGCCAGAGCAAACACTTCTACCGACTCAAGGAATTTGCGTGCCGCTTCTAAATCACCTTTCAGTAAAATAGAAATCATACCGCCGAAGCCCTGCATCTGCTTTTTAGCCAAATCGTGCTGGGGGTGGCTCTCAAGCCCCGGGTAAATGACTTTTTCAACTTTCGGATGTTGCTCAAGCCACTTGGCTAATTCCATTGCCGCTTCGTTGTGATGACGCATACGCAATGCCAGGGTCTTCACGCCGCGCAATGCCAAGTATGAATCAAACGGACCGGCAATAGCACCTGCTGAGTTCTGTAAAAACAGCATACGCTCGACCAGGTCGTCATTGTCGCCAACAACCGCAATACCGCCAACCATATCAGAGTGACCGTTGAGGTATTTGGTTGCTGAGTGCATAACCATATCGGCGCCCATTTCCAGCGGACGCTGGTTAAACGGTGTGGCAAACGTGTTATCCACTACGACAATAATGTCAGGGTTCTTTTTCTTAGCCAGTTTTACAATAGCTTCAATGTCGACCAGTTTCAGCATCGGGTTGCTTGGCGTTTCCACCCAGATCATGCGAGTGTTGTCCTGAATACTGTCTTCCACTGCGCTTAAATCAGCTAAGTCGACATAAGAAAATTTCAGGCCAGCAGAGCGTCCGCGCACTTTATCGAATAAACGGAAGCTACCGCCGTATAAGTCGTCCATAGCAACGATGTGGTCGCCGCTGTCCAGCAGTTCCAGAATGGTCGAGGTTGCTGCCATACCAGACGCAAAAGCCAGCCCTTGCTTGCCACCTTCCAGCGATGCAACCGAACGCTCCCAGGCAAAACGCGTCGGGTTGTGCGAGCGTGAATACTCAAAGCCTTTGTGTTGGCCCGGGCTTTCCTGAGCATAGGTAGAGCTGGTAAAAATAGGAGGCATTACCGCGCCGGTAACAGGCTCCGGAGACTGCCCGCCGTGAATGGCGCGCGTCGCGAATTTCATTGTTTTTTCATTTGCCATGATTCAGGTTCCTTAATTTACAACAAGTATTACAGCAGGTTTTGCTCACGCATCCAGTCGTCGTTGAACAACTTGGACAGGTAACGGTTACCCGTATCACAAGCTAGCGTCACAACGCGTTTTGGCTCGGTTTGTTGTTGGCAATAGCGCAGCGCCGCGGCAATTAAAGTACCGCTTGATGAACCCACCATAACGCCTTCTTTTTCCAGTACTTTACGCGCGGTTTGCATGCCTTCTTTATCAGAAATGGCAAACGCGGTATTGGCCAGTTTTAAATCACAAATGGTTGGGATAAAGTCTTCCCCAATGCCCTCGGCGAGCCAGCTGCCCGCTTCCACTTCTTCGTTACGGTTAACCAGCGGTTCCAAAATTGAGCCGGCCGGGTCAGCTAATACCAGGTCAACCTGGCTGTTTTGTTCGCGTAAATAACGGCCAACACCGGTTAAGGTTCCGCCAGAGCCAACACCACAAACGAACGCATCAAGGTTACCTTCCATTTGCTCCCAAATTTCCGGACCTGTGGTTTTGTAATGAGCATCGACGTTTGCAGGGTTTTCAAATTGGTTTACATAGTAGTAGCCGTTTTCTTCCGCCATGCGTGCTGCCATATCCTGATAATACTCAGGATGGCCTTTTTGTACGTCGGAGCGCGTCTGTACCACTTCGGCACCCATAGCGCGCAGGTTATTCACTTTTTCTTGGCTCATTTTGTCAGGCATAACAATTTTCAGCGGGTAGCCTTTGCTTGACGCGACTAATGCCAGCCCCAGTCCGGTATTACCGGCCGTCGCTTCAATAATAGTATCGCCCGGCTTTAATTTGCCCTGCTTTTCCGCCTGCTCAACCATTTCCACCGCAATCCGGTCTTTGATAGAACCGCCGGGGTTCTGTAGTTCAAGTTTAAAATACAACTCACACGGCCCGGTATCCATATTGGTGACTTTCACCATTGGCGTGTTACCAACCATTTCTATTACATTATTAAAAACTTTCATATTGGCTCGCTTTGTTGTCGAGTGTCTGGTTCAATATTACACCATTATCCCTTGCCTGAGCTCGCTAAACAACCTTGTGCTTAGAACCGGATGATAGTTGTTATAACTAACCCCAAAATGAGGCTGTTATGCTGGATTTACGCAGTGATACCGTAACCCTTCCCAGCGCTGCAATGCGTGTCGCCATTGCCGAAGCGACCGTTGGTGATGATGTTTATGGTGAAGACCCGTCAATTAACGCGCTGGAAAAGCGAGTGGCTGAATTGCTCGGTAAGGAAGATGCTTTGCTGTGCAGCTCCGGTACACAAAGTAACCTACTGGGGTTAATGAGCCACTGCCGTAACGGCGAAGAATACATTGTCGGTCAGGAGTATCACACTTACCGGTACGAAGCCGGAGGCGCTGCAGTTTTAGGCAGCATTGTGCCACAGACCATTGAAGTAGAAGCCGATGGCACCTTGTCGCTTGAAACTATTGAAAAGCGCATAAAACCCAACGATCCGCACTTTCCCATTACCCGCTTGCTGGCTTTTGAAAATACCCACGGCGGGCAGTTAATAGACCAGGCCTATTTTGATAAAGCCCGTATTCTGGCCGATCAAAATGGTTTGTCGATGCATTTAGACGGCGCGCGCTTGCCCAACGCCGCTATTGCCAGCGGCCGCAGCATGGCGGAACTTGCCGCGCCTTTCGACAGCGTGTCTTTGTGCTGCTCAAAAGGCCTGGGCGCGCCTATTGGTTCACTGCTGGCAGGCTCAAAAGAATTGATTAAACAGGCACGCCGGTGGCGCAAAATGGTCGGCGGCGGAATGCGTCAGGCCGGGTTTGTCGCCGTAGCCATTGACTATGCGTTAACGCATCAGTTTGAGCGTATACAGCAGGACCATGACAACGCGAAATGGTTGTTTGAACAACTTTCTGAGTTGCTGGCAGGTACCGAAGCCAAAGTCCGCTACTCCGGCACCAACATGACCTTTGTTGAGCTACCAGACAGTTTACCAGCAGACAGCCTACGGGAACTGATGACTGAGAATGATATTAAACTGCCCGGCGGCCAGAAACTGAGGCTGGTGTGCCACCTGGATGTCAGCCGCGAACAGCTGGAGCGTTTTGTCGAATTGTTCAAACAGTGGCTTAGTCGCGAGCACTGAGATTGCTGACTTCGTAGCCTGACGTTCACGTCAGGTGGGGTGTCAAGCTAACCACCAATGGTAATTTACCTCTTGGTATAAACGGGCAGATCGTACCTGATGCAATAGCATCAGGCTAACCTTCTTTAGCTTCTCTATCTTCCGGCCCTTTAATTTCCATGACCTGAGCTCTTTGCTTCAGGACTTTCTTTTCCGATGCCACAAATCGCTTCAGGAGTTGCCTAATTAGCGGTTGGTATCCCAAGTTATAATGCTCTGCGATGGTCTTCAAATCGTCGATGAGCTCTTCTTCCATACGAATAGATATAGGCCGCAGTCGCACAGACTGATTGATTGCATCTTCAATTGCCTGGTCAAATCCCACACGTTCTACATAAGCTTCTTCTTGACCTAATTCACCACTATCCCATTTTTCATCTTGCTCAACTGCTTCTCTGATATCTTCTTTTTTCATACGACTCTCCAATTCATGCAGGGATACTGCTAGCTTCCATACTTTTCATAGATTCTTTGCTCTAACGAGTTAGCTTCATAAGCAGTCTTTATATAGATAGCTCCGTTAGAATGAATGAAGCAAACTTTTAGCTTTACCCCGTTATCTGTCTCGGATACAAACCATTGAGTAGGTGGAATGGTGCCATGCTTCTCTCTTTGATCTTTCAAGAAGCCACCTTGTCTATTTGCAAAAGCCTCTCTGATCATGCTTTCTGAGACGTTATGCTTGTTTCTTAGTTTTTCCCTAACTTTATCGCTAATTTCCAGCACAACTCCTCCATTGAATTGTAGCGTAATACAGCTGTATATACAAAACAGACATAATGTAGCCTGACGTTGTACGTCAGGTGAGATCTTGTATACACCTCAAAGACTACTAGCCGAACATAGGTTACGGCGGGAAGACCGCACCTGATGTGAACATCAGGCTACAAGCTTTGCACTTGATCAATCAGCCGGTCGAGAGCTCGGTAGTTCAGAGCTTCAGCCAAGTGCTGTTGCTCTATCATGTTACTATCAGCTAAATCAGCAATGGTTCGGGCTAAACGCAGAGTCCGGTGATAAGCTCGGTGGGACAGCTTCATCTTTTCGGAGGCTTTTGCTAAAAATGCTTCTGTTTTGTCTGACAACTCGCATATTTGCTTCAGCGCTTTAGGCTTAATCTGACTGTTCAGACAGCCCTGTCGCTGTATTTGGCACTGCCTGGTTTTCTCTACTAAGCTTTTTGCTTCTGCAGAAGTCATTTGGCTATTGCGTTTGGCTCCACCATTCAGACTCATTGATTCCGTTTCTCGTGGCACCATCACCTGGATGTCGATACGATCCAACAAAGGACCTGAAAGCTTATTTAAATACTTGAGAATTTGGTCAGGTGTGGACCGGCAGTTAGCTAAGGAGCCATCGAATTGACCGCAAGGAGAAGGGTTCAGCGCGCAAACCAGCTGAAAATTAGCCGGGAATTTGACGTTGTATCCTGCACGATTAATGGTAATTTCACCGCTTCCGAGTGGTTCACGTAAGCAGTCCAATACATGTCGACTGAACTCGGGCATCTCATCTAAAAATAATAACCCATTGTTTGCTAAGGATATTTCTCCTGGACGAATCGAATTACCCGTTCCACCTCCCACAAGCGCAGCGGCTGTACAGGTATGGTGCGGATTTCGCAGCTCGCGCCGTGTTAACGCCTCAGCATGATGATAATCAAAAGACACCGACTTAACCGCGGCAATTTCCATAGCTTCCTGCTCGGTCAGTGCCGGTAATATGCCATTAAGCCGTTGCGCCAGCATGGTTTTGCCCGTGCCTGGTGGCCCGACGAACAACAAGTGGTGCTTACCTGCCGCAGATAACAACAAGGCGCGCTTAGCTTGCTCCTGCCCGACCACATCGGCTAAATTACCATCATCGTTCGATGATTCCTTTGCCCAATTTATCGGCTTTGATTCTCTCAGTGGCTGGTGATCGTGCAAATGTTCATAAACACTGACCAAATCGGCCGACAACCAGCTCTTTTGTTCACGTACTAACCCCGCTTCCTGCTGGTTAGCAATAGGCACAAACGCCTGACGTTTTTTACTACGGCACGCCAATAATGCCGGAATTAAACCATTCACAGCGCGCAACTCGCCGGTTAACGCCAGCTCACCATAGAATTCTGCTTGCTCTAAAATACTGTCCGGTATTTGTCCCGAAGCCGCCAATATCCCCACCGCTATGGCCAAATCATAACGCGCCCCGGTTTTGGGGATATCCGCTGGCGCCAAATTCACTGTAATACGCGTGGCTGGCGGGTATTCAAATCCCGCGTTCATCAAGGCGGTTTTGACCCGATCACGAGCCTCTTTAACTGTAGTTGCCGGCATCCCGACCATAGTAAAGCCTGGCATTCCCCTTGCCAGATCCACTTCAACCCGAATTTCCGGCGCATGAATACCTATCAATGCCCGGGTATAAACTCGCGCTAACGCCATCTGTCTCTCCGTGACTAAAAAACGGCGTAACTATAAGCCTTGGGAAAATTCCTGTCTGTAAGCTAAACACTTCAAGCAACGACCGATATCATTCCTTCTCTCACTTGCTTTTATACCCACTTCTGTCATCATCCTGCCTTAATTAAGAACAAGCTGAAGAACCAAGGTCACCAAAAGCCATGTTCCACCAACTGAATAAACAGTGCCGAAAAAGTCAGTATATAGCACCGTTGCTATTGCTGGTTTTTACGCTGTGCTGGGGACAAAATTTTGGTTGGTTAGACGGCTGCCCTAAGCATCAGCAAGCTTCAGCGACGGAGCAGATCACTGATAGCCACGCGGCTACAAATGCCAAACACGAAAGTGCCAAGGCAGACTGCGAAAAAACCACGCATTTGCTGCAGCAGTTTCAGCCTGACATCACCTACGCGGCCCTCTCTTTCTTCGTTCTTTTGGTTTTGGCTCTGCAAACAGTTGTTCACAAACATCTGCCACCTCCACCGTTTTTCTTTTCCTGTAAAAGGCGACCCCACGCCGTATTTTGTTGCTTTCTGGAGTAGCACTTCCGACGGATTATTATCGTTGGAATACTAACTTCAGGAGTAATGTATGAATAAAGTTTTACCTTTATGGCTAATAGCACTCATTGCTGTGCTGCTTTATAGCGCACAAGCATTGGCAGAAACGCCGTCTACCGGTTGGTTGAGTCATAAAGATCACCCGCCGGTAGAAGTTAAGCTGGAGCTCACCGGCCACTATGAAGCTGAGCGGAACCTACTACCCGCCCTGCTGCATGTTGAGTTGGACGAGGGTTGGAAAACCTATTGGCGTTCGCCGGGCGAAGGCGGCATTCCGCCGACCTTTGACGCATCCGAATCATCCAATATTGAAAACATCGAATGGCACTGGCCGGTTCCGTCACGCTACAGCATTCAGGGCATTAATACCGTGGGGTATCAGGGGTCGTTGACCTTTCCGTTAATGATAGAGCTGCCCCCGGATGCACAGCAGGCACACATTAGCGGAACACTGACCATGTCGTCCTGTACCACAGTTTGTGTGTTGACAGATTACCCAATTGATCTACACATTAATTTGGACACATTAACCGTCGACAGCGATCGCGCCTTTGCCTTTAACCAGGCGATGGGCAAAGTGCCTCGCGAATACGACAGCAATGATGTGAAACAGGCGATTTGGTCTGACGCAAGCCAACGCGTTCAACTGACCATAGAGCGTGACAACGGCTGGCAAGATCCTCAGCTGTTTATACACAGCAGCGACGACGCTCTGGCCGATGCAGAGTTTTCATCACCGGATATTCAGGTGGAAGGCAATACGCTCACGGCGAATATTGACGTTAGCCACTGGCTGGAGCTACCAGACCTTAGTGGCGCTGCACTCATCACTACGGTCAGTGATGAAAAGTTTGCCGCTGAATATAACGTTCAGCTAACCGCAGGCACTATTGCAAATAACGCACCTCCGCTGTGGACCATTTTACTTATGGCGTTAGCGGGTGGGCTTATTTTGAACATTATGCCCTGCGTGTTACCGGTATTGGGTCTGAAAGTACAAAGCCTGATGCTTTCGGGAGCACAGCAACCCCGCGTGCTAAGTCGGCAGTTTTTTGCCTCGTCACTGGGCATTATCAGCTCATTCCTGGTCATTGCTTTAGGGCTTATGGTGCTTCGCTGGTCGGGTGGTTCAGTCGGTTGGGGTATTCAATTCCAAAACCCGTATTTCATTGCTGCTCTGGTCGCTATTACCTGGCTGTTTGCACTGAGCTTAATGGGCGCCTTTGAGTTTAAATTGCCGTCTTCTTTGAGTACCAGTGCCGCAACCGCCGGCGATGACAGCTACAAAGGGCATTTCCTGCAAGGCATGCTGGCAACGGTTTTGGCGACACCTTGTACAGCACCCTTTTTAGGTACCGCGGTAGCCTTTGCATTAGCTGCTGAATCATCAGTTATTCTGCTGATTTTTGCCGCTCTCGGAGTTGGTATGGCATTCCCCTGGTTATTTATAGCCGTGTTTCCGAAAACTGCGAAATTACTGCCCAAACCCGGTCGCTGGATGCAATGGGTGAAACCCATTTTCGCCATTATGATGCTGGCAACCTCCGTCTGGCTGATAACCTTGCTGAAAAACTTTATCAGCAACGAGTTATTCCTGACGCTAACCGTCAGTTTGTCGATTCTGACATTGATTATTATTGGTAAGGTGCATGGCCGCAAGGCGCTGTTTTTATCCGTTGGCGGCTTTTTAGTTTTAGCTGCCGCTGTCGGTACGACCTTAATTCTTACCGCTGACCGCTGGGTCAACAAACTACCGCAGGACCACCAATGGCAGCCACTAACCCAGCAGCGCATTGATGAAGCTGTTGCCAGTGGCCAAACCGTGTTTGTGGATGTGACCGCAGACTGGTGTGTGACCTGCCAGGCCAATAAAGTAGGCGTATTACTGCAAGATCCGGTATTCACTGCCTTGGGTCAGGAGCATGTCACCCGCCTACGTGGCGACTGGACCAAAGCCAACGCGAGCATTACCCAATACTTAAAGGCCAACAACACCTTTGGTGTGCCCTTTAACAAAGTTTATGGACCTGGCGCTCCGGACGGCATAAATCTACCTGTAGTGCTCAGCAAGGACAAAGTCATGGACGCGTTGGAGGATGCCCGTGAGTAAGAGCAAATCCAAAACTTCCTGGGCAAAGCGGCTACGAACCGTAGCGCTTTATATTGCTCTGTTCTCGGCAGTCGCTTTCATAGTCGATGCCTTTCGTAATAGTGACGTGCCTGAGTCTGTTCCGGCTGAGCTGTCGTCACTAACGGACATAAACGGCGAGCAATATAACTTAAGCGAGATGAGCAAGGACAGCCCGGTCGTTTTGTACTTCTGGGCGACCTGGTGCCCGGTCTGTCCGGCGGTATCGCCTACGGTTGATTACGTTGGCAACCACTACCCGACCATTAGCGTGGCATTGCGCTCCGGCGACAACAACAAACTGACGCGCTATGCGCAGGCTAAAGGGTATGAATTTCCTATTGTTAACGACAACCTCAACCGCGTCTCAAATGGCTGGCAGGTATCTGCCACGCCAACCATCATCATTATTAAAAACGGTGACATTGTTTCGGCGACAACGGGGGTCACAACGCCTCCCGGTTTGTTTATTCGCCTTTGGTTTCACCAGTTTTTTTGAAGTCACTCATTTTTAAGTAGGAAAGTCGTATGAATTTTATCTATAAAACGTTTTTCATCGTTGCTTTTATCTTTAGCAGCAACGTATTTGCGCAAGATTTAAACCCACAACAAGAAGAAGATTTGGAGAAAGTCGAACAGCTATTGCGTGAGAATCCGCAGCTTATTTCAAACATTCACAGAGGTTTGCAACGCTTTTTAGAACAGCAAAGTGAGCAAAAAAATGCCATTGCTAACCATCAGGAATGGCTATATCAGTCGGCGGCACATCCGGTTTTAGGTGACCAAGGTGCGCCGCATAAAATCATTGTGTTTACCGACTACAACTGTCCGTTTTGCAAGAAGTTAGAGCCTGGCCTTCATAAACTGATTGAGGAATACCCGTCTATTCAGATTGTGAACATTTTTGTGCCATTGCGCCAACAGCAGGTTGATGGGCTCAAAACCAACTCAGCACTTTATGGGCTGAACCTGTGGCGCAATGACCCTAAGGCGTTCTTTGAAGCCCACAACTTAATGATGAAAAAGTCGGGCATGCACACCGCTGATTCACTGCAAAGTGTTGCGCAAGTCACAGGTACCGAGGCCTTTTTGTCACCGTCTAGTGAAAGTGAGGCGGTTATTCGCAAAAATATGTCGGCGTTTCGCGACTTGGGCTTTCGCGGCACACCGACCATTATCATTGGCCAGCAGGTAACTCCCGGTTACATCCCTTATGACAAGCTGGAAACCATAGCTACCGAGCAGTTTGAACTAGATTAACTGAGAAATAGATAGGGAGCTTGCTACAAGCTCCCTTCTTTAAAGGATTACTTGATAAAGGCTTCAGATCGCACTAACATTTGTGAGTACATATTTGAAAGAGAACCATCATGGAAACAAGAATTCAGTTTCGTATCGATGAACAAACAAAATACTTAGCGCAGCAGCAAGCGGAAAGTGAAGGTCGGACGTTGAGTGACGCGTGTCGGCAGCTTGCCGAACAGCTGGCATCGGAGCGTCGAAAGCAACTATCGCAGGACAGCTGGCTTACAGAACAAGTGAACCAAGCATTCCAGAAGTTGGAGTCTGGCCAGTCTGAGTTCATGGATAACGAACAAGCAAAAAACCGCATGGAAAAATTTAAGGTTCAAATTCGTAAATAAGGCGCGCAAATGATTTATTGGGAAGAGGATGCCCTGAAAGACAGAGAAAGGATTTTCGAGTTTCTTTACAATTTTAACCCCATAGTGGCCGAACAAACCGATTCACTGATACAAAGCAAAGTCGAAACATTGCTTGAGCAACCCTATATTGGCGTTAAACGCGAGAATATAAAAGGAAGGCTTTTAATCCTCCCCGATGTTTCAATGCTTGTCCCTTACTATATTGACGGAACCAACATACGAATTTTACGCGTGCTGCATGAGAAGCAGCAATTTCCTTTTGCATAGGGCTCTCGTTAGTCTCTTTATTCACGTCTGTTCGTCAATAATAAAGCCTCCTTCTTCAGGTAGTAATTCTAAAGCCTGAGCCTGAAGATTCCTTATATTCTCCCCCATAAGAAACTCAGTCATCGTATCTAAATTCTTATCCGCTATCCTTACAGCGTCTGAATAGCTTGAGTGTTCCGCATATTGTCGATTTGCCCATTCTTGGCTATTTTCAAACACATTAGCTACTTTTCTATCTGATATATCTCCCTTTTCAGGGAACAGTAAACGTACTTTTAGTACGCCTGCAGAAAGGCTTAATGGATCATCAACACGAGAATAACCTTCTATCGTCTCTTCTTTAAACGTCATCACACTCTCAGCCAGGGCAATGTACTCTTCAACGGTTATATCTTTGGCATTTTCGGGATCAACCGACAACAGTCCTTTGAACCTCTCGGCCTGCTCATCGGTAAGCTTTGAGGTGTCAATGGCGGGTTCCGGAGGCTTAGTCTCGTTTACTTCCGGCTTTTTTGTGGGCTCGGGTACGGCCGTCGATGATGGTTTTTTTATCGTGAACGAGAAATCGCTAATGGTTAAAGGCTTCATAAACACCTCCTGTGTTAACCCTTTATATCGGCGAATTATTGGGCAACTTTAATATTCGAAAGTAAAATTACCAGTAGTTCTCAGACGTCACATTACCAGGCTTACGGCGGGTATTTTTAGCAAGTCCCAGCTCAGCCAGCGCGGCGCGTGACTCTTTTATCATGTCGGGGTTACCACAAAGCATCACTTGTGCGCTGGTGTCTAACGGCGTTTCAAGTGCGTCGCTTAATTGCCCTGAGCTGATCAGTTCAGGAATACGTGCAGAGAAGGCACCCGGAATGCTTTCACGGGTTATAATCGGTTGATAGCCCAGTTGCCCGGGATATTCTTGTTGCCACTGCTCTATTTGCCCCTGATAAACCAGATCTTCCGCCACGCGTACGCCGTGCACCAGGTTAATGCGTTTAAATCGTTCCCACGGCTTTTCGGTTCTTAGCATAGAAATGAACGGGCCAATGCCGGTTCCGGTAGAAAGCATCCACAAGCTGTCGCCGTCCGGCACTTCATTCAAAGATTTCTTGACTTCTAGATTTCATATTCTACATTCCATTATGAGGTATAGCTTATATAGGCGTTGAGCTAGTAGTAACCTTTCTTGAGTATAAGTAGCAATATCTAATCAAAGATACGAGGTGATAAAATGCAAAAAATAACACTAATTGCCGGGCTTACTATGGCTGTATTTTCAGGTGCTAGCCTGGCTGATAATTCAGAAGTTACGTCTTTGCAGTTTTCAGACAAATTTGAGGTTAGTCAGTCTCAATTAGGTGTAGATAAAACTAAGTCAGAGAGTTTTGATTCGGTTATTACTCCACAGGACACTGCTGAAGGTATTACTTACTACCAGGTTCTGGGCGTTAAATCGAGTCAATACGGGGGGGTATGAGTATCCAAATCCAAGTGCGACATCAACAACCTATGATCATGGTGGAACCATCGAAGTAGCTGTCGCACAATACGGCTACGGAAATGATAACGGAGGAACTTTAGGGGCAACACAACCAACCAGTGTAACATCAGAGGCCTATTGTGGCTCTTTCGCAAACTTTCACCCCTGCACCGGCGGTGAAACGATAACCGGCTTTATGTATTTCTACACTTTCACTAATAGCCAGGGCGGATACTTCACTTCCTCATCGAGTTCAGTAGCCGCTCCGTATGGGACACACTCTGATTCAATTTATATTAAATAATGCGCAAAAGCCTCGCTTGCTTCAGGCGAGGCTTTTCAATATATTCACAATTGTCTGGTTAGTCTCTATACTTTCAGCCATGTTTCGGTTTTTCGAAAACTCAAGCCTCTCAGTCCATCGCTCCATTTGATCAATCGGTTTATCCCGGTCAAGTTTTTCCCCCTCAGAAGACATTTGTGAAGGGTCCAAGTGAAATGCCATTACAGCAGCCTCAGATGAACTAATCACTCCTTTTTCTTCAAGAAAAACTGCCAGATCCTCCATCTCATTAGGAGACATAGCACGAGCATTAAACTTACCTTTAAGTTCATCATACACTTCGCTCAATTTGGAGCCTTTAGAGCTTAATTCAACCTCATTGTTAACGTCAGTAGCGGTATTACCCTGCTGGTTATCTTTAGCAGACAATTTATCCGAAGTTAATGACGACAGAAAATGTTCAGTCCTTGATACAATCATAAATCCCCCAACGCTTTTGTTGTCAAAGTTACTATGCTTTACAAATTAATAAGCAAATTACGCGCCAAGTTTTATGGCTTTGGGAGAAGGGCTTGGTATGGGCTAGTAGGAAAACAAGCGGTGGTTTGCCGTTTTTGAGGCAAACATTTGCCGCCCAAAACATCTTGAAAACGTTTCAAATATAACTATTACCAGTAATTTTCAGAGGTCACATTACCGGGCTTACGACGAGTGTTTTTGGCAAGTCCTAACTCAGCCAGCGCGGCGCGTGACTCTTTGATCATGTCGGGGTTACCACAAAGCATGACTTGAGCGCTGCTATCTAACGGCGTGCCGAGCGCATCACTTAACTGCCCGGAGCTGATCAGTTCAGGAATGCGTGCAGAGAAGGCACCCGGAATGCTTTCACGGGTTATAACCGGCTGATAACCCAGTTGCCCGGGATATTTTTGTTGCCACTGCTCTATTTGGCTCTGATAGACCAGATCTTCCGCCACACGAACACCGTGTACCAGGTTAATGCGCTTGAATCGTTCCCATGGCTTTTCGGTTCTTAGCATGGAAATGAACGGGCCAATGCCGGTTCCGGTGGAAAGCATCCAGAGGCTATCGCCGTCCGGCACTTCATCCAGTGTAAAAAAGCCACCGGCGGGCTGGGTAATGTCCACGCTGTCACCCGGTTGCAACTGAGCTAACTTGGTACTGACCTCGCCGTCTTCCACTTCGGCTATGACAAAATCCAGTATGGCTTCGCCGGGTGCACTGGCCAGCGAGTAGGCGCGCAATAGTTGCTCGCCATCCACATTAAAGCCTAAACGGACAAATTGCCCGGCCTTAAAATCAAACGGCTCGGCCACAACTCTTAAACTGAAAACGCCAGAACTCCAACGGTAATTCTCGACAACTTTTCCACTAATCCATTGGATCATACGGCTGACTTAGTCCTTGTTCTGGTTCTTGGTCGCTTCCAGCTCTTTTTCCAACAACTCCACGCGCTCACGCAGTCGCAGTAACATTTGCTGCTGCACGTCCAGCTCTTCGCGGGTGACTAAATCCAGTTTTGACAGCTGTGACTGCAACGTTTGCTTAACGCGCTGCTCCATGTTTCCGGCCAACTCTTTTACGCCGGCAGGCATGCTGTCGTTAATTTGGCGAGCAATATTTTCTATCGTTTTATTGTCCATAAGTCTCTCTTTGTGTAAATCGTTGCTTATGCGTTTAGCTTAGCAGGAGATTCAGGTAAAATCCGAGCTTCTTATCGGCTTTTTCACGAATCAGGAACTCCGCGGCGCCCATGCTGAACGATCGCCAGAACCAGGCTGTACATTACATCCAGGGCCCTTTATTAGTGCTTGCCGGCGCTGGTAGTGGCAAAACCCGGGTAATAACGGAGAAAATTGCGTACCTGATCCGCCAGCAAATTTACACCGCCCGGCAAATTGGTGCAGTGACTTTTACCAATAAAGCCGCCAAAGAGATGAAAGAGCGTATTGCGCAAACCTTGCCGAAAGCGCAACTGCGCGGTTTAACCGTGTGCACTTTTCATACTCTGGGACTGAATATTATTCGTCGGGAACTCAGTACCCTGGGGTTTAAGCCCGGCTTTTCATTGTTTGACGACCAGGACACCTACGCCCTGCTTAACGCCCTGACTGAAGATGTATTTGAGGGCGACAAAGCGCTGATTCAAGCCTGTCAGCACCAGATAGGCCACTGGAAAAACGCCATGCTGTCGCCGGAGTTGGCTCTACAAAAAGCCGAGAATGATCAGGAAAAGGCCTTTGCTCAGGTTTATCAGCAATACCAGAATAACCTGAGTGCCTGTAATGCCGTGGACTTTGATGACTTGATTCGCCTGCCGACGCAGCTGCTGGCAACCAATGAAAATGCCCGTGCACGCTGGCAGAAAAAGTTTCAGTATTTATTGGTGGACGAGTATCAGGACACCAACACCAGTCAGTATCAACTGGTGAAGTTACTGGTCGGCGAGCGCGCCCGCTTTACCGTGGTCGGCGACGACGATCAGTCCATTTATTCATGGCGTGGTGCGCAGCCTAAAAACCTGGCCTTGCTGAAGCAGGACTTCCCACAACTGGACGTCGTTAAGCTAGAACAAAACTATCGCTCGCACGGGCGTATTCTGAAAGCAGCGAACATTTTGATTGAAAACAACCCGCACGTATTTGAGAAAAAGCTGTTCTCGGAAATGCAGTACGGCGAGCCGATAAGCGTTATTTTTGGTCGTAACGAAGAGCATGAAGCAGAGCGCGTGGTTGCCGAAATTGTAAAACAGCGGTTCCTGCGCAAAACGCCGTATCATCACTTTGCCATTTTGTACCGTGGTAACCACCAGTCGCGTTTGTTTGAAAAAGCGCTGATGAACAACCGCATCCCTTATAAAATTACCGGTGGTCAGTCGTTCTTTGCCCGCGCGGAAGTCAAAGACATTATGGCGTACCTGCGGTTACTGGTGAACCCAACCGACGACACTGCGTTTCTACGCATTATTAATACTCCACGGCGCGGCATTGGCCCGCAGACCGTTGAGCGTATTGGCCGCTTGTCGCAGGAGTTAGGTTGCAGCTTATTTGAAGCCTGTCAGTCGCCCCATTTAAAAACGCAGCTTAGCACCGGTGTGTTTCAACACGTGGACGTGTTCCGCAACATGATAGATACCCTGGCCCGCCGAGCCGATCATCAGGAAGACGCCAGTGACGCGGTAAAACAACTGCTGAGCGAAATTGGCTACGAAGACTGGCTGTTTGAGCAAAGCCCCAGCGCGAAAGCCGCCGAAATGCGAATTAAAAACGTGTACGAACTCCACCGCTGGGTATCGGACATGCTAAAAGGCGACGCCGAACATGAACCCATGGAATTGAATCAGGTGGTCAGCCGCTTGTCACTGCGCGATATGATGTCCCGTAACGAAGACGACGAGCAGTTTGAACAGGTGCAGCTAATGACGTTGCACGCCTCTAAAGGTCTGGAGTTTCCACAAGTGTTTTTAGTGGGCATGGAAGAGGGTCTATTGCCACACCAAAGCAGTATTGATGAAAATAATATTGAAGAGGAACGCCGTCTGGCTTACGTGGGCATTACGCGCGCACAGCATAAGTTAGTGTTCACTATGGCGAAAGAGCGTCGCCAGTTTGGTGAAAAACTCGAGCCGCAACCCAGCCGCTTTTTGCTGGAGTTACCGCAGGACGATTTAGAATGGGAACATCGCAAGCAAAAATCTGACGAGGAACGTGAAGAGCAACGAAGTCAGGGTCTGGAAATGTTGAAGAACGCACTGAAAAAGTAGCGCACAACTAAGCTGATACGGAAGAGGTGTCGTCGTCTTTGGCTACAGTGCCTTCATAGTTTTCGTCAATGAAGCCGCCTTGCCCTATCATAACACCTTGCTTTTCCACATCATTTTTTTGCGTTTCAGTTTCCAGTCCATCGGCATAAACAGCAATATCGAGCTCATGACACAAGGTCACAATGTGTTTTAACATGGCCTGCGCCCGGTTATTACTGCTCAGCCGGGCAATGTAATGATGATCCAGCTTAAGTATGGTAAACGGGAAGTTATACAGGAACTGAAGCGGCCCGGAGCCACTGCCAAAGTTGTCTATGACCAGCTTAAACCCAAACTCGGAAAGCCGCCTTAAGCTGGCCAGTACCCGGCGGCCGTCTCGGACCAGGTCGGTTTCATCAAATTCCAGTGCGATACTCTCTGGTTTAACGCCGCTTTCCGTCACGATATTCACCAGCTCATTCAAGTGACTGGTTTTCAATAAATGACGCACAGATAAATTCAGGTGCAGCATAGTGTCGGCGCTGACGTTATTTTCAACAAGCCACTGGCAGGCTGCCCGTAAAGCAAAGCGGTCAAGTTTCACAATAAGGCCGGTGCGCTCGGCCAGAGGTAACAACTCTTCACTGTTAAAGCTGTAGCGCGGGTCTTCCCACACCAATTTAGCTTCTATGGCTTGGACCTCGCCTGAGGTAAAATTCACTATTGGCTGAAAACTGACAGCGAAATCTTTCTCAACTTTAGCATGGCGCAGTGCCGTTTCTTTACGAACACTGTCCACCAGATTTTCATGCATGCTGTCATCAAATAATACATAGCGTCCACGCCCCATACCTTTAGCCTGGTACATGGCGGCATCTGCGTCGCGCAACAGCCGTTCAGCCGAATCGGTCTCTTCCAGACACTCGGCAATACCGATACTGGCGCCAGAGTAATGCTCCTGTCCATTCAGATGGAAAGGCTCACTCATTTGCTGGATCATGCGCTTGGCAACGTCTTTGGCGTCATCAATACTGGTAATGGTATCCAGCAGAATAACGAATTCATCACCACCTAAGCGCGCAACCATGTCGTTGTCACGTACGCAGTCACCAATACGCTTGCTGACTTCCAACAAGAACTCATCGCCGGCAGAGTGCCCGAGCGTGTCGTTTATGTTTTTGAAGCGGTCCAGGTCAACAAATAGCACCGCAAAATGGTGCTCAGGGTGCCGTCGTTTATGCGCCACAGCCTGCTGCAAACGTTCATTGAACAATATGCGGTTAGGCAGGCCGGTCAGATTATCGTGGTGCGCTGCGTGGAATAAGCTGGATTCGGTTTTTTTCCGTCGTTCTATTTCGGACACCAGCTCTTCGGTACGCTCCGCCACTTTCTTTTCGAGGAACTGGTTTACGCGTTGTATTTCTTCGGCTGAGCGTTTTCTGTCAATAGCCACGGCAACATGCTGTGAAACAAAGTTCAGCAGTTCTAAATCATCGCTATGGTATAAAAAGTCGCCGTCGTAGGTCTGAACCGCAATAACCCCAAACACCTGCCCGTTCATCATTAACGGGCTACCGAGCCATTGCTTAGCCAGTTTCATACCACCGTAACCTAGCTCTATTTCGTTTTTCTTCAGCAGCTTTTGACGCACCGGAGCGTCGATAAAGGCCGGTTCACGCATTTTAATAACGTATTCGGTTAGGCCTTTGCCGACTCGTCGGCGTTCGGCTTTAGCGCCTGTTTCATCCACATGGTAAGGAAAATGTATAAACTTTTTATCGTCTGATAAAAGCGCGACAAAGAAGTTGTCGGCGTGAATCAATTTACCGATTTGTCTGTGCAACTGACGATAAAAGGCATTCATATCGTCAGAGGTATTGGTCAGCTCGGAAATAGCAAAAAGCACCGAGGTTTGCTGCTCGGCCCTTTCACGAATGGTAATCTCGCTCATTAAGCTTTCATTCGCGTGGCGTAGTTCGGCTGTCTGGTGTTCTATTTCGCTTTGCATTAAGTCGCGCTGCTTTAAACGCTCTAAGGCATTCACCACGTGTTGCGATACAAAGGTAAGCAAATCTTCATCTGAGGTGTCATAACGAACGTTGGCACTGTAGCTCTGCACCACCATAACACCTATGGTCACGTCACCACGTTTTAACGGAACACCTAACCAGTCCTGATGCTCTGCCCCTAAACCTTCTATTTCGGCGTTATCAATTAAGCGCTGATACACTTCCGGAGGGCAAAGCAAAGACTGCCCTTTTCGCAGAACATAACCCGTTAAGCCTTTACTGAGCTGATCAATCGGAATGCGTTCGAATATGGTGTCTTGGTCAATTTCGTCAACAAAATAGACAAAGTCAACCAGTTCTTCCTGAGGTTCATAAAGGCAGATGTAAAAGTTGCGGGCGTACATCAGCTCACCGATGATTTCATGCAGAGACTGATAAAAGTTATCCATTTCGCGCGCAGAAGCCGCCAGTTCCGAGATTCGAAACAGCGCTTTTTGTACGACTTCAGCAGACCGGTACTTTTGGGTCAACCCCTTTAGACGGGCGATGACCTTATGCAAGCGTTCATTTTCAGTTTTTATAATCTGAAGCTGTTCCTCGCTATCCGTACAGTCTGTCATTCAGGTTCACCCTTAGGCACTGACACTCCTTGCCGCGAAATACATTTAATTAACACTTGTTGTTTTTACTAACAGTCGTACAGTATAGACTGGTGTCAAAAAATAGAAAAGATTTGGTTAAAAATTAATTAGCGAGGGAAGTTACTAGGAAAAATTAACGTCGATTGACACAAAAAAAGACCACCGAGTGGTGGCCTTTTTTACTGCAATTGCTAACGCAACTAAATTTCTTCAGTCATGTAATCAATTGCTGCTTGAATTTCTTCTTCTGAGCAGTCGCTACAGGTTCCTTTAGGCGGCATGGCATTAAAGCCTTCAACTGCGTGCTTCAATACCGTTTCCATGCCCTGGTCTAAACGCTCTTCCCAGTCAGACGCTTCGTTAATTTTAGGAGCTCCCATAACACCGCTGGTATGGCAGGCTGTACAGTACTTATCATAAACTTGCTGGCCTGAACGCGGTCCGCTGCTTTCTTCAGCGGCACTGCTTTCACCAGCCACATAGTGCTTACCTAAAGGCTTAATACGCTCAGCGATCGCTTCACGGGACATATCATCCTGCACTGATGCTGCACTGATAGTTAGCGCAAACAGCATTGAAATGGTGCCTAAAACGCTCTTAACGAAAAATGAATTCATAGCTTTCACTGGTTTCTCCTACAAATGGCTGGTGTTCTTGCACGCCCAGTTAGTGAATGCGATTATAACCCCAAATGTGCAAAGGATAAACACTTGGCTGAAATTGCTCGCAAAATAGCTTTGCTGGATTTGGATGCGTTCTTTGCTTCGGCAGAAGAATTACGCGATCCAAGCCTGAAAACACGCCCTTTTGCTGTCGGCGGCGGTGGGGAACGGGGGGTTGTTGCAACGGCAAATTATCTGGCTCGTCAGTTTGGGGTTAAAAGTGCGATGCCGGGTAGTCATGCCCGCCGTTTGTGCCCGCAATTAACCTTTATACGACCCGACGGCAACTACTACCGCGAACTGTCCAATAAGGTTCTGGATATTCTGCATGAACTCACACCCCGCATTGAACCGGCTTCTATCGACGAGTTTTATCTGGACTTAACTCATTTGGAAGGCTTTAAAGGCAGCGCAACTTTGGCCATGAATTTTGTTCGTGACCAAATTAAAACGCTGGGAATAACCGGCTCTGCCGGCATTTCTAATCAGAAAATGGTGGCCAAAATTGCCAGCGAAGAGCGCAAACCCGATGGTCAGTTTGTGGTTCGTCCGGCGGAAGTTATGGACTACATTGCGACATTAAACCTCAAACAAATTCCCGGTGTCGGACCCAAAAGTCAGCAAGTGCTCACTAACTATGGGCTCTCTACAGGAAAAGATATCCAGAATATCGAACTGCAGCAATTGCAGGCCATTCTTGGTGATAAAGCCGGGTATGTTCTATTTGAGCGCTGCCATGGCCGGGACCGCCGCGAAGTTGTTACAGAGCGTATTCGCAAAAGTGTCGGAGTTGAACAAACCTTAGCAACGGATATGCGACTGGAATCGACAGCTCAGGCTTATGTTCAGGACAATTTATTACCGAAACTGCGTCAACGAATGAAAATCACTCACTGGCGTGAGCAGCCCATTCGTAGCCAGACACTAAAGCTGAAATTCTCGGACTTCACACAAACAACGGTCTCCCGCAGTTCTCAGTTTATTTCACCCAGCCTGTTTTATCAGTTATTAGATGAAGCCTGGCAGCGTGGAAAAGGGAAAGGGGTAAGGCTGTTGGGGATCAGTGCAACATTGCCTGACCCCAACGAGCAGTTACAACTCGAACTTGAGCTGGATTAGTCGTCTGTCACTGTAATAGTGATTTTTTCTGACACCACGGCCGGATTATGCGGTACGTGGTTCTTATCACCTAAGATAATTTGTAGCGTGTGTTCACCCGGCTCTAGAGTCACGGTAGTTTCTGTCTGACCACCACCAAAGTGAGTCACGTCGCCGCCCATAGGCTTGTCCATGGCTGGCAGTTCGTCTTTATCAATCATCAAATGGTGATGTCCGGTATTCTCCACATCGACACCAGCAGGCGCTACGCCCATACCGCTTAAGCCAAACTTCACTTTAAAGGTTTTACCAACCACTTCCCCGTTTTGCGGAGAAATAATATAAGCCTGGGCTTGCTCTGATGCTTCTGTACGTTCTACTGCCTGAGCCGTTGTTGCCAGAACAGGTCCGCCAAGTAGTGCTATGGCGCCAATCATCCATGCTTTGTTCATAGGTTTGCTCCAATAGTTGATTTCGATCAATTCAGTTTAAACTGTGTCACCAATTGTTCCAAGCGTTCAAAGGCCGTATTTAGCTCGCGACAAGCCTGCTTGGTATTATTTAGATTGTCGACACTCTGATCGTTCATACTGCTAATATCCATAATGTCACGATCAAGCGTTTGGATCACTGAAGTCTGCTGTTCTGTTGCCGAGGCCACTGAGTGGTTCACGTCATCAATAGTTACAATAATAGCGTTAATTTCAGACATGTGGTCAGCAGACTCTTCCGCGCTTAACACACAGGCACTGCTTATTTCCTGACTTTCCTGAATAACCTGGACAACACTGCGCGTGCCGGCTCGAACCCGCTCTATCATTGTCTCTATTTCGCCTGCCGACGACGAAGTCCGCTGAGCCAGGCTGCGCACTTCATCCGCTACCACCGCAAAACCGCGACCGGCTTCCCCTGCTCGTGCCGCTTCAATAGCCGCATTTAGAGCCAGCAAGTTGGTCTGCTCAGTAATGCCTTTAATAACCTCAATGATCTTACCAATGTTCTGTGTGTCCTCATCCAGGGTATGAATTGCCTGGCTGGAGGCATCCATACGTTCAGACAAGTGCTGAATTTGTTGTCGGTTGTGTTGCAAAGAATCTCTGGCAGATGACGCTTTTTCGGTACCAGAGCTTGCCTGCTCAGAGGCTTTTGCAGCATTCTCGGCAATTTCATTAGCACTCGCGCCCAGTTCATTGACTGCCGTTGCAACAGAGCTGGCTTTTCCGGCCTGTTCACTGCCAATTTCCATTGAATCGTCACTTGCCTTAACCATGCTGCGAATATTGCCTTCCACTTGTTGTGCGGCCGCATTCACTTCCAGCAAGGCTTGCTGGATTTTCTCAATAAACTCGTTCATACGGCGTGAAACAAGACCAAACTCGTCACTGGACTCAACCGGCAGCCGCTGCGTTAAGTCACCCTCTCCGCGGGCCATATCAGTTACGGCCTCATTTAAGCGACGCAAAGGTTTAAGCAATAAGCGCAACAACCAGGTTAATGACACCACGACTGCCACAATGCCAATAACCAAGTAGACAATGGCGGTCCAGGCAAAGGATGACACGTTGCTGTAGGCCTGTTCGCGGTCAATTACCACTCCCAGATACCATTCAACTCCCTGAATACCTTTTATTTTATGGAATGACACCAGGCGGTCCGCTCCATCAATACGGTATTCGGAAAAATCAGAATTTAAAGAAACTGGCTGCCCGGCGTAATCGTTCACGGACTTTTCAATCCAGTCTTTGTTGGGGTGTGCCAGAATATTTCTATCACCGCTTACTAAGAAGGCATAACCCAGCCCCATAAAATCGATGTCGTTAACAATGTCAGAAATCTCATCCAGCATCATATCGCCACCGGCAACTCCCACCAGCCGACCATCTCGACGCATGGGCACCACCGCAGTAATGGTCAATTCATTGGTGGTAACGTCAATATAAGGTGCGGTATAGGTTGGCTGCCCCTCATCAACCGCCAGTTGGTACCAGGGGCGGCTGCGGGCATCGTAATCGTCCGGCAGGTCGATGCTGGGGTCATCGAGCAGAAAAGTACCGTCGAGTAGACCGTAATACACATTTTTAAACTTACCAGCGGCTTTTGACTGTTGAACCCGCTCTAAAGCACGATCTGTAGAATCATCAACACGGTAAGCATCGGCGGTTGCCTGAACAATGCTCATGCGGTCATTAAACCACTGCGAAATATTGTTTGATACTGAGTCAGACAAAGCCTGCATTTGATGCTGCAAATTACTGCGGGTTTGATTCGACATCTGCAAAAAGTTGGTCAGCGTGAAGACCCCCAGCACGAGTACCAGTATCAATGACGCAACAATAATAACCTTTTGCGTGAACTTTAATTTTTTCAGCATCTTCGGAGCTTCTCTTGTTATTGTTTTTTATGGTCTTCCGTTCATCAACAAACTACCCCACTTGAATATCGGTTTCCGGAAAACGTATATGTCGTTTTTTGGGTGTAGCCAAAAAGTACGCCAAAGTTAAGGGCCCAACACGACCTGCGAACATCAAAAACACCAATACCAACTGACTTGTCGATGTCACTTCTGCAGTTATTCCTCGCGACAGTCCAACCGTTGCCGAAGCTGACAAAACTTCAAAAGTTATATCTATAAACGGCAGCGGATTCAAAATCATTAGGGTAAAGATTCCAAGAAACATCAAAGTAAGGGTAACCAAGGTGACCGCAAGGGCTTTCATAACCAGCTCTTGAGGTACCGTACGGTTCAATAAAGTGACGTACTCACGACGACGAAGAAAGGCATAAGTAGCGACCAACAAAACAATAAACGTCCCTAACTTTATACCTCCCGCAGTACTCATTGAACCGCCACCTATTAGCATCAACAGCATAGTGTAGACTGCACTGGCGTCAGTCATTGCTCCGGTGTTAACGGAATTAAAGCCGGCGGAGCGAGGCGTAGTGGCTTGAAACCACGCCGCCATCGCCTGCTCACCAATACTTAAATTAGCAAAGGTTTCCGGGTTGTTCATTTCCAGCAGCCAGATAATAGCAACCGACAATACATTAATGATTAATGTCGCCCACAAAATAGCGCGAGTATAAACCGAGAATTTATACCAACGCCGCTTTTCGTAAATATTAGTAATGACCGAAAAGCCCAAACCACCTATAACGAATAAAATGCTGATGATCAGGTTAACCGGAATACTGCTGGCGTAGTCCGCAATACCGTTAGGAGACAAAACAAAACCAGCACTGTTAAAAGCGGATATAGCGTAAAATATGCTCTCAGCAAAGGCATCCACGAAACCTTTTTCCTGCCACCAGGTTATTGTCAGACCAACCACAGCTATAGCTTCAACAATAAGCGCCAGCGACACCACTGCTTTTGCCGTACGACCAATGCTGGCAAGACTGGTTTGCTGCATAGCCTCTTTTGCCAGTATCTGATGCTGAATACCAACATGACCGCCTATTGAAATAGCAGCCAATACGGCAAAAGTCATGAAGCCTAATCCTCCCGCCTGAATCAGCAAAGCCAAAACACCCATTCCAAAAGGGGTGTAAGTCGCTCCAGTATCGACAACCACTAATCCGGTCACGGTAACGGCTGAGGTTGCTGTAAATAAACTTTCTAACCAGGTTATAGGCTGTTCAGTTGCAAAGGGTAACTTTAATAGTAAAGTGCCCAGTAAAATCAAACAGGCAAAACCGCCGGAAAGAATAACCGGAGGGCTGGCTTTAAAAGCTCTACGTCGTTTACGCCCGGGACGACGATATAACCAGGCTAGTGAGGGTGCCCACTGTTTCATGAAGGCTCTTTTAGCTTAGGTGCAACAGACTTTAACGCTTTTAAACTGCCCGCCATAACCAGGGTTTCATTACCTTCCAGAGTCATCGATAGTGACGGGCTTACTGTCACTTCATCACGTCGTTTTATTAATAATACATGAAAGAACTCACTGTCATCGGGCATGATGTCGTTCAGGTTTTTTCCTTTTAAATACTCACCAATACTAATTTCGACACAGAACCAATTGTGCCCGAGCGACATATATTCATTAACCATAGGGTAATTCAGCGACTGAGCTACCCTTATTCCCATTTCTTCTTCCGGGTGAATAATACGCTTTACACCCAGTTTTGATAAAATTTGATGGTGGGATTTAGAGGTCGCTTTTGCCCAAATTTCTTCTACACCAATTGTTTTCAGGTGCAAAACACACAATAGACTGGCTTGCAGATCTTCCCCAATAGCAACCAGAACCACCTCACAGTTGGTTAAGTCCAGTTCTTCCAATGCTTTTTCATCAGTCACATCGGCAATGGCAGAATGCGTTAACACATCCGCCATTGCTTCAACGGCTTTTTCGTTCGAATCCACACCTATGACACGATGCCCGAGATCGAGCAGTTCTTTTGAAGTTCGGGCACCAAAACGCCCTAAACCTATGACGCCAAATTCTGCCATGTCACACTCCTATTGTGCTTTTGCCGGTGCCAGGAACAAGGCGTTCATCAGCAAGGTATTTAAGCCGTCCATATAGGCACGGTACGTGGGTTCCTGAGTAAAGCTGATAATCATGCCTTTACCGCTTGGCTGCCACATTAACAGCGGTTTGTAAGGTAATTGCTGAGCTATATCGTCCCACAAAAAGCCACTGGCTAACAGGCTATCCGCGCCAGCAAACCACGCAATGTTGCGACCGTGATCAATATCAATGGGGGTAAATACGTCGTTACCGTTATAAATACTCACAACCTGCGGTTTAACACCGGCGCTTAACCAGTGGTCTGTATCTACTTCGGTATTTAGCAAAGCACCCGGCACCCAGTCGGGGTCAGCGCCGTGCGGTTTTATTTCCGTTAAGAACTGCTCGCGGCTTTCAATCACTTTACCGTCTACTTTAATTTCTTCATCAGGCTCAGTAACACCTTCTTCCGGCACTTTGCGTTCCAGTTGAGTATTAAGCAGACCGGTCTCAACCGCCCAGGCAGAGGCGTTGCCTAAGGTCAGCAACACACCTCCGTCCTGTACCCACTGTTGGATCTTCTCAACGGTTTTGTCGTTAAATACGCCGGAGTATGCGCCTTGCGGTAATATCAAAACATCCAGACCATTAAGATCATTTTGCAATAACTGCATGGTACGAATAGCTGTTACCGGGTACCCCATCTGTCGTTCAATCACAAAGCGGGTATGCCCGGCACTGTAGGGGCTAACCGGCTCATCCCAGGCAATAGCTATGTTCGGTGCTTCAAGTTTGCTTACGTTATGCGAACCAAAGTTAGGACCTTCAGTCATCCAGCTTGTATCAACGCCTTCAACGGTTGCGCCTGACGCCTCAGCGAGCTTTTGTAATTTGGCCTGAAAGTCATCGGAGTTGTCAGCGCGGGTTAAAATCAATGAGCCACTAGGGAATTCACCGGCACTCTCGTGGGTGAAGGCTAATTCGCTTTGGCGAATTTCCAGCCCTTCGCGCAACGCAGCAGTAAGAAAACGTCCTGCGTTCATGTCACCCCAGCGAACCAAAAAAGCCACTTTGGCGTCCGGGTTAGTCACTTTGCCAGGCTCAATACGACCTTCTTCTACAAAGGCTGTGGCGACGTCAGGTAAATCATCACAGGTGTGGCTGTCGACATTGAACATTAACGGCAGTGACCAGCCGGTTACGTCGTAAATTTGATCCGGCAGGTTATTGTTACGGCGCTGCTCCTGCTCTGCCAGAAAGTCATCCGCCATATCCACCTGTTTATCCATTAAGGTACGTATCATGCGGTGTGCGGGCTGTGCCATATCAATGATATAAGCGCCAGCTTCATAATCAGTACCGCACACGTCAAACGCCTTTTCCGCCATCTTCACTTCCGCGCCCTGTTCAACGAGTAATGAGGCCAGTTTACGTGCGGCAGCCGGGTCATCCTGGGCGGGCAGAATAATAGAACGGACATCACCGTCTTCGCCTGCTTCGACCGCTGACTTGCGGTACTCCCAGAACTTCTGCAATAAGGCTTCGCGGCGTTCGGAAACTGTCTGAATAGTCGAGATAGACGCTATAAAATGCTGCTGAACACCGTCGGCGTAGGTCAGTACGTCACCGTCTGCACGGTCAAATAAATGCCCGCGCGCCGAAGCCATTTCGTAGGTCATTGCTACCGAGCCCTGATACAGCGGCCAACTGGCACCGTACCCCGGATAAAAAGCATCGAAAATTTCGCGGGTAAAATAATCAAAGCCCTTTTCGTCGAACCACTGGCCGTTATTTTTACCAATCCAGTTCAGCGTTTCGCGTTGTGACTCGGTAATCAGTGGGTTATATGGACGAGCCTCGGGTGTGAAATAGTAAGTGGAGTCGCCACCCATTTCGTGCAGGTCAACAAACACCAGCGGATAGTATTTTAGTAAGGCATCAATTTGTCCGCTAATTTCGGGCTGAGTCAGCGCAATCCAGTCACGGTTCATATCAAACAGATAATGGTTCGTGCGCCCGTTTGGCCAGGGCTCGTTGTGCTCCGCACTGCGGCGATCGCCAGAGTGCTCAAGCCCAACACTCATGTAGTAACGATCCACGAAGCGGGCACGTCCGTCCGGGTTTTGCAGTGGATCAATAAACACCATGGTGTTATCTAACCAGCGTTGGGTCTGCTCACGCTGGTCATGCAGTAAATGATAGGCCGTCATCATTGCCGCTTCAGGGGAAGAAATTTCATTGCCGTGAACTCCATAGGACAGCCAGATGCTACCGGGCAATTCGTCAATTAACTGCTCAGCTTCGTCACTATCAGTTTTACGTGGGTCGGCTAAGGCCTGCATGCCCTGCATAAAGCTGTCAAAGTCGGCTATGTTCTTTTCACCGGAGATAACCGCGTAATAAAGCGTACGCCCTTCCCAGCTTTTACCGTACTCAAGCAACTTTACTTGTTTGGGGTAAGCCTGCTGCAATGCTTCAAAATAGCGGCTCATATCCGCCGGGCTGGTAATTTTGGTGCCCATGGGGTAACCCAAAACCTGCTCTACGGTGACTTCTGAATTACTGTAGTTCGCTTCGGGGAGTAACGAACTCTCGCCCGAGAGTTGTTGTGCTTGAGTCGGCATGACTAACCATGAGGCGGCTATCAGCGCCGCAAATTTGAGACTGCGCATCTTCATTCCTGTTGTTTTATGCACTTTTTAACTGTGCTTAGGGTTTCTTTTTATGCCTCTCTAATGTAAAAGCTTGAACAAGGGAAGTGAAGCTCAATTTAGGCACTATGAATAAAAAGACTCAATTAACCACGCTGCTGGCGGCTATAGCCACAACGCTAATTTTGGCAGGATGCCAAATAACACCTGATAACGTAAAACGCGTGGTCAATTCCGGCGTGCTTAGCGGTAACGACCCAACCGCTGTGGTGGAATCTATGGCGCGTGAGCGTTTGCACAGCTATCGCAGCAACCCGCAACAGCTTATTAGCGACATTGAGGATTTACGCGAGGCCTTGCGCGACTTGCGCGCCGTTGCTGAAGCCATTTGGGGCGATGAGGAAAACACAGTTCCCAGTGAGAAGAAGTACGTTAAATACAGCGATAACTTTCATGCCAAAGCCGTTGTCGATTTTGAGCAGGGCCTGCTGACAGTTGCGACATTGCATGACAGCAATGATCCGGCCAAAACCCGGGAACAACTCAAAGCCGCTATTGTGCGTACGTTGTTAACGCCAACCGACCTCACCGCGGTTGATATTTTTACCGATAAAGAGCCTGAGCAAACGGGAAAACCGTTTTTGCGCGGGCAAGTTGTTGACCAGGACAATGTGGTCGTCGAATACGAATGGCGGGCGAATCGCTTTGCCGAGTATTTGGTGAAAAACCAGCTGCGCACCCGGCGCGCTAAAAACAATCAGGTGTATGAGGTTCAAATTGCTTTAGTCGACGAACACCAGGAGTTGCGCAAACACCAGTATGCCGACTACGTTATAGCCGCAGCGCGACGCTATAACCTTGAGCCTGAGCTTATTTATGCCATTATTGAAACCGAAAGTAGCTTTAATCCTTATGCGGTGAGCCACGCTAACGCTTACGGCTTAATGCAGGTAGTGGCATCGACCGCCGGACGTGACGTGTTTGAGCGTGTTCGTAAAATTCCCGGACAGCCCACGTCTCAACAATTGTTCGATCCGGCTCAGAACATTGATATTGGCAGTGCCTATTTGCACATTTTGAACACCCAGTACCTAAAAGGTGTGCAACATCCGCGCAGTCGCGAATACGCAATTGTTTCAGCGTACAACGGTGGCGCAGGTAATGTGCTGAAAACCTTTTCCTCCAACCGCAGCAACGCAGTTCAAATTATAAACCGAAGTCAGCCCGGCATTGTTTACCGGGACTTAACGTCTAAGCATCCGTTGTCGGAGAGCCGCCGATATTTAGAAAAAGTGATGTACTTTAAGCAGGGTTACTGACACGAACCACAACAAAAGTCTTTACCGTGCTCAGGTGGCGATGCTTTCTTTTCGACAAAAAGCAGGTTGTTTTCCAGGTGAATATGCTCGTGCAAGTCATCCTGCAGCTCTTTTAAGCCTTTATAAAGAGCTGTCCAGGTACCACAGGCGCCTTCCGGCAACGTTAAGTTGTTGGTCAGTTCATCAATTCTATTAAGCTCCCCCTCATGCTGAACGTGTTCGCTTTCCATTACTGAAATTGGCCCGCCCGGATAAACACCACGTGACAGCAAAGGAAACAGAATTTGCTCTTCTTTTGTCATGTGGCTTTCCAGCTCCTGCATCAGATTATCCAGGTGTTCAGTCAGACCAACCGGGGCTTCGGGGTGATCACCATGAACGGCTTCAACGCGCATGGCCAATTGCTTTAACTCAGGAAGCTGTTCGCGATGGCGCTGATGAAAACGCAGATAAATATGCTCTATCAAATGCTTGGGTGAAGCGTCCTGCCATTGTTGCTCGGCAGTCTGTAAACGGTCATCGAAAGTACTCATGGGTCACTCCTGTTTGCTAAATAAAGTTTCTTACTCCAGTAAGGATTGCAACAAACAGGCCAGCTCCTACCCCGTTAGGATTATTGACTCTCCGGGGTGCCGCGGTACTATCAACCCAACCAAGAAGGGTATTTTTAACCTGGGCAGTCAATTTAACCATGTTGCAAGAAAGTCTATTAGCAGACCTGCTTACCGAGCAGCCTGCAGCGGTCCGTTTACAAAATTTGGTCAACACCTTGCGCAGCCACTTCAACTGCGGTGCAGTGGTTTTATTGAAGCTGGATAATGAAGTGCTGCAACCGGTTGCTATTCAGGGGCTGGTACGCGAAGCTCTGGGCCGCCGCTTTGTTGTGGCACAGCATCCCCGGTTAGCGGCATTGCTGGCTTCTCGCAACCCAGTGCGGTTTGAGCACGACTCTTCATTACCAGACCCCTACGACGGACTGCTCGCTGAGCAGCCAGGTAATGCGCTACCCGTTCACGACTGCATGGGTATGAGTTTGTATCTGGAAAATAAGTGCTGGGGTGTACTGACCTTAGACGCACTGCAACCCGGCACATTTACCGACAACTCAATGATTGAACTGCAAAAGTTTAGCTTGTTCGTTGAGACCGCCGTTCGCATTGGTCAGCTGGAGCAAAACGTCAGGGCTCTGCGACAAGGCCAGCAGCGCACTATGCCAAAATCCGGAACCACAGAAAGAAACGAGTCGGAAATTATCGGGCACAGCAACGCCATTGAAAGTGTGCTCAAAGAACTGCGGGTAGTTGCCAGTGCCGATTTACCCGTGTTGCTGCTGGGCGAGACCGGTGTCGGTAAAGAGCTGTTTGCCCGTGAACTGCACTTGCTCTCACAGCGCAGCGACAAACCCCTTATTTATGTAAATTGCGCGGCTCTGCCCGAGTCACTTGCAGAAAGCGAGCTTTTTGGACACGTAAAAGGGGCGTTTTCCGGCGCAACCAGCGACCGTTCAGGACGCTTTGAAGTGGCGCACGGCGGTACGCTGTTTCTGGATGAAGTTGGCGAGCTGCCACTATCCATACAGGCTAAATTGTTGCGAGTACTGCAAAACGGTGAAATTCAGCGTTTAGGCTCTGACAAATACCGAAAAGTAGATGTTCGCCTTATAGCCGCCACCAACCGAAATCTGCGCCAGCAAGTCAGTAATGAAACTTTCCGCGCCGATTTATACCACCGCCTTTCGGTTTATCCTTTGCCAATTCCGCCATTACGTGAGCGCGGTGACGATGTGTCTATTCTGGCCGGACATTTTCTCGAGCTAAACCGGGCTCGTCTGGGGTTGCGGGCTTTGCGCTTATCGCCGGAGGCTGAGCTTGCCATACAGCAATACCAGTGGCCGGGTAATGTGCGTGAACTGGAACATGTTATAAGCCGGGCCGCTATTAAGCTGCTTAGCCACGGTGTGGAAAAAACCGATATTGCCACCATTGAACCCGACATGCTGGATCTGGATGTGCAACTGCCTTTGTCAGCCACCACCGACTCTGGAAAAAACTCCGCAGGAACCAGCTTACCTCCGGCTAACGTGTCGATGAAAGAAGCGGTAAATTATACTCAGCGTAAGATGATAGAAGCGGCTTTGAGCCGTCATAACAACAGCTGGAGTCAGGCCGCTAAAGACCTGCAGCTGGATGCCAGTAACCTGCACAAAATGGCCAGCCGATTAGGAATGAAGTCGTGACGCGGGAGCTGTTAATTCGGTTATTGTGGCGCGCTCTGGCGCTATTTTTTGTATTGCTTGGACTTATTGGCATTGCCCTGCCGGTAATGCCCACAGTACCTTTTCTCATTGCTGCATTGTGGGCTGCTAGCAAAGGCTGGCCCCGGCTTGAAGCCTGGCTGCTTAACCACCCTAAATACGGCCCGGACATAAAAGCCTGGCGCGAACACCGGGTCATTAAACGCCGCTCTAAGATAATCGCCTTAGTCATGATGGCAACCGGGTACCTGGTGCTATGGTTATTTGTTCCGCAGGTTCCGGTGTGGTTAAAAGCAATTGTCGGGGTTGTTCTGGTTGTGGTCGGGTGCTGGCTGGCTACGCGCCCCGACCACTCTCCGCAAGAGACTTAACCTGGGTTACCGTCGGCGCGGGGGGTTGTCAGAACCTTAAAATAAACCACCACATAAATACCATAAGCCATTGTCCAGGCTATAGCGCTAAACATTAACCACTGGCTGGCTAAATCAGGAGCCAGCCAGATTAAGAAGACCCGAGTTAATGCGGCTATTAATACCAGTAAAAATGCGCCGTTCATTATCAGTTTGGGTTGCAACGGACGCCCACTATGGCCTAGCGAAACGCGCGCTATCATGCTGAGGATCATATTCCCCATAGCTCCGGCGGTTAAGGCATGCAGCGCAACACTCTGAGTCAGGTCAAAGCCCGCGTAACGCAATGCAAATAAGGCCAGCCCAACCGGAATAAACCAGTAAGCTAAATGCAATGACCAAAGCAGCGGTACTCTCCAGGTTATCCAGATTTTCCAGCGCGCAACTCTTACACCGGTAGCCACCGCTGAAACACCAAATAAAACGACCATTATCTGGTTAGGTAACAGCGTGTGCAGATTCAGAAAGTGCACAGCAAAGATAAGCCACAAGCTGCCTAAGGCGATGCGATCAAGCCAGACAATTGGCGTTACTTTGGGCGTTTGAGTACCGTTGGCAGTAAACATTGGCAGCACTCGTCCGCCAATAATAGCCATTAACAAGGTCACCAGAAATACTGCGTTGTAAGCACCAAGCACCTGAATATGATAGTGACCAAAGTGTAAGCCGTAGTGCATAAGCAAGTTGCACACCGTCAGCAACAGCAAAATGGGCACAAAGAATAAATTCCGGGTCTGATTTACTTTTAACACCATACGCCCGAACAGCAACGCGGCAACAGGTAAGAGACTGACATCCATGGCTGCAACCAACCACCAGGGCAGTTCACCGCCCAACAGCAACATTAGCCTGGCGGCTGCCCATAAAACGGTCAGGATAAGCAGAGTCTTGCCATGTGGTGCCCTAAGTCCGGTCCAGTTCTGCACCGCAGTTAATAAAAAACCCAGGACTATGGCAATAACAAAGCCAAATATCATTTCATGGCTGTGCCAGAACATAATGTTGCCGTATACAGGCAAACTGAGCTTTCCACCAAGTGCTAACCCCCACAGCAGCATCGCTATGGCGCTAAACCCAGCCCCTAAAAGGAACAGTGGCCGAAACGCCTGCCGCAGAATAGGAGTTAACTGCTCTTCTTTTTGTCTGTCTGTGATTTGCATCACTGTCACCGCTTATTAATAAAAGATACATTTTTAATATACCTTTTATTTTGACGAAGATCGACGCTCTACCACTAAAAGTCAGTTAATACCTATTTAGAGATTCTAGCCTGTCGCTAAACCCGCCAGTTGTAACCAATAGCCATTGTTCTCTTTGCTTGTCAGGGTCACGGGGTGTTCCCCATTGATATTACTGCGAAAGCGTTGTAGCCAATCGAAAGTTCCCTCAGGTTGCGGACTAATGCGCACAATATCGACCAGGCCATTCATACCCGGTAACTGGTTTATCAGGTTATAACGGGTACCCGATTGCGTCTGAATACCATTAAGCACAAACACCTGCTGACCTTCCTGGCTTTTCACCTCACGGCCTTCCGGGTACTTTATGCAACACAGCTCGCACTGATCTTTCGGGCGGTTCTCCGAGCGGGCAGTAAAGCAGCGACCAGACCAGGCCAAAGGTATATGACCAAAGGAGAAAACTTCCACGTCAAAGCAGTCCCTCACGGTGTCGATAAGGTTGTGCTGTAAAACGTCCTGCAGCCAGTCGCGGGAAAGTTCAAACGGAACCACCCAGCGAGTCATGCCCATATCAATGAGACGGCGCAGGCTCTGGTGATTATAAATATTAATGGCCGGCCCGGCGGTGAAGTTCAGCCCCTGCTCCTGCAATAAGTTAATAGCGCAGACATCATTGGCTTCGACATCAAACTCGCCATTATCGCAATATTTACCCAGCTCCCTTAGTTCAGCCGGAGCCTCTAGTAGAGTCATTGTCGACAGCGTTACTTTTTTCCCGGCTTCTCTTAGCATCTGCGCTATCGCCAGATAGTCATCCAGCTTTAACTCACGACGCTTACTGCAAACGGTTTCGCCCAGATACACATGGTCAACATCTGATTCCGCGGCTTGCTGGTAAAAATCAAAAACTTGCTGTTTCGGCCAAAAATACAGAATAGGTCCTAATGAAAACTTCATGTTGGTTACTTCCATTTCCGGTGGTACGCGCCGAGCGTCGTTTGACTGCCCTCAGAGAGTGATGACAGAACTGAGTTCCAGTTATCCACTACTTCAAAGTTGTCGGGATCTGCCATGACCGTATCGATAGCCTGACGCCACACCCGGGTAATTTGCGCCACATAAGCCGGACTCCGTTGCCGTCCTTCAATTTTCAACGAAGCAATGCCTTCTTTATAAAGTTGCGGCAACAAGCTTAAAGTGTTCAGGCTGGTGGTTTCTTCCAGCACATTGTAGATTTCATCATCAACCGAGAAACGCCCCTTGCACAAGGTGGGATAACCGGCCTTCTCGTTTTCATCAAAACGGTCGATAAGCACACCGTTAAGTCGAGATTCCAGTTTGTTGTCCTGTTCGTCCCACTCGACAAAAGCTGCAGGCGAGCAGGCACCTGCTGTATTGGGTGACTCACCGGTCAGATAAGAACTTAAGTAGCAACGCCCTTCCGCCATAATGCAGAGGCTACCAAAAGCAAATACCTCCAGCTCGACATCCGTCGTACGCGCCAGTGCCCGCACCTGCTGCATAGACAGCACTCGGGGCAAGACCACCCGCGACACGCCAAACTGCTGGTAGAATCGAATGGCTCCGGCGTTGGTTGCAGAGGCCTGTACCGATAAATGCCGTTCTACTTTCGGGTATCTTTCGGCGGCGTAAGCCAATACAGCTAAGTCAGCGATAATCAGCACGTCGGCACCCGCCAGCACAGCATCATCAACCGCCTGACGCCATTTCTCCCACCTGTTGGCATGCGCGAAGGTATTAATGGCAACGTGCAGTTTACGCCCATGCTTGTGTACATAGTCCGCTGCTTCCGATAGCTTCATCTGGTTTAAATTTAAACCTGCAAAATGACGCGCATTGGTTTCATCTTTTAGTCCCACATAGACCGCATCGGCACCATTTTCTATAGCCGCTTTTAATGCAGGGATACTTCCGGCCGGACACAGCAATTCCATTTAAAACCTCTATTTAATATTTTGTAGCGCACTAATTATTAATTCATTATAGTGCTCGAAATTTTATTTTTTGTTGCAAACGGAGAAAAACATGAATACCACCAATTGGGTATCTTCTATACCTAAATTAATTCGCCCAATAAATAAATTAATTCCGTCTCAATTTATTAACTTTGGATCTGAAAAGTTATTAAACCTTTTATTTAAAGAAGAAATTTTTTCAGGAGAGCTTAATTTTATTTCCGGAAACATAATAGAGATAAAGGTCAAAGACATTGATTTATCTCTATTTTTGACGTTAAAAGGAAATCAACTGAAATCCCTTAAGGGCCCAGTAGAAGCAGACGTACAGCTATCATCAGACGCTGACGCACTGCTTTTACTGATTTACGGAAAGGTTGACCCTGATACACTATTCTTTAATCGAAAACTAATGGTGAAAGGCAATACCGAATTAGGGTTACATTTAAAAAACTTCTTAGACACTATTGAGGTAAATCAAAAGCTACCAAGGGCCTTATATTTAATAGGAGAGCGCTTTAGTGATTTTATTTATAAAGAAAAAGGTGAAACAATACAGATAAGTTAATTAAATAGTTTTTGACTGGGGTCAAGAGGTGGTTATGAGTACAGTTACCTGGGATAAAGAGTTAATAGAAAAATACAATATTAATGGGCCTCGTTATACGTCTTATCCCACAGCGTTAATGCTTTCCGAACAATTTTCAGAGAGCCGCATAGAAGCCGCGCTGAAAAACGCAAATGACGGACTGTGTCTGTATTTGCACTTACCTTTCTGCCACAAGCTTTGCTATTACTGTGGTTGCAATAAAGTTGTTACCCGCCACCAGCATAAAGCCGATAAGTACCTGGATTATCTCGCCCGCGAAATGGCGATGTATCAGCCTATGGTAAAGGACAAGAAGATCCGCCAGATTCACTTAGGCGGTGGCACCCCGACCTTTTTGACCGAACAGCAACTGACCCGCCTAATGGAACTGGTTAATCAGCATTTTACCTTCGCGGATAATCCTGAGGTCAGCATAGAGATTGACCCGCGCAGCTGCAGCGACGAAAAGCTTCGCCATTTACGCGATTTAGGTTTTAACCGTGTCAGTTATGGGGTACAGGACTTCGACAAGAAAGTTCAAATTGCGATCAATCGCGTACAGGATATTGAGCTTATTGCGCATCAGCTAAAACTCAGTAAAGAATTAGGCTTTGAGTCAATTAACTTAGACCTTATTTACGGCCTGCCTTACCAGCGCCCGGAAACCTTTAAGAAGTCTATTGAGCAAGTCATTGAAATGGATCCCGATCGCATTTCGGTGTTTAGCTACGCCCATTTACCCCAGCGTTTCGCCGGGCAGAAAAAAATACCGGAAGAATCCATTCCACAGCCGTCGGTTAAGTTGAGCCTGCTGGAACAAGCCATTACTCAACTGAATAACGCCGGTTATCAATTTATCGGCATGGACCATTTTGCAAAAAAAGACGACGGTCTTGCCATAGCCCAGCGCGAAGGTCGCTTGCAGCGTAACTTCCAGGGCTACACCACCGACGGTCAGGACGCACTGCTGGGCTTAGGTGTTTCATCAATTAGCCAGGTAAACGGTGTGCTGTGGCAACACGAAAAAGAGCTACCGGCTTACTACAAAATGATAGATAACGGACAAAAGCCCATAATAAAAAGCATGGCGTTAAACGATGAAGACAAGCTGCGTGCCGCATTAATTTCTCAGGTTATTTGCCATTTCGAGCTTGATATAGAAGCTTTTAAAGCAGAGTGGGATCTGGACGATTTTTGGGCTCATTTCGCCGAAGCCATACCGCTACTAAAGCCATTCATTGAAGACGGCTTAGTCGACGTTTCCGACAAAAAGCTCCGCGTCACTGACTTAGGTCGCCTCTGGGTTCGCAGCATCTGCGCCTGTTTCGACGAATACCTAGACCACGGCCAAAACCGCTACTCCAAAGTCGTTTAGCTGGCTGGGGGCGGTAACCCGGCCTCGGTTACGCTTGGAGAGCTGATAAGAAAGACGCCGTGAACCCCTCCATGGGGGCTTGGGTGGCGCCATCCAAGCCTTACAGGGACGTACTTGCAGGCGTCTCTCTGAGCCGGAAACCTTAACCGCAAGAGAGTTCTTTCCCCCTCCCCGCTAGCTGAGGAAGGTGGCTTGGTTTAGCCATAGGTGTAGCAGGATGCTGGCTGCGTAACCTATTGCTATTACCGGTGTCCATTTTAGATGCGACATAAAGGTGTAGTAACCTCTGGCTTGTCCCATTAAGGCAACGCCTGAGGCGGAGCCGATAGAAAGCAGGCTGCCGCCGGTACAGCAGGCCAGGGTTATGAGCAGCCAGTGTCCGGTGGACATTTCAGGGTCCATGGACAGTACCGCGAACATCACCGGAATGTTATCTACAAGAGCGGAGACCACGCCAAGAATACTGTTTGCTATGGTTGGGTCTAAACCACCATAAAGAGACTCGGACAGTAAACCTAAGTAACCCATAAAGCCTAAACCACCAACGCATAAGACGATGCCGTAGAAAAACAGCAAGGTGTCCCACTCGGCACGGGAAACCCGGCTGAATACATCGAATGGCACGACACCACCAAGTTGTTGCAGGCGTTTTTGGTCGCCCTCGCGTTCTGCCATTGCCCGTTTGCGCGCCAGCGAACCCGGCAGGGTCATACGCAGGAAGTAGCCGAAGAACTGTAAGTAGCCCAGCCCCATCATCATTCCGAGCACCGGCGGTAAATGCAGCCAAATGTGACATGCAACGGCGGTTGCGACTGTTAATAAGAACAAGAGCGTAATGCGCAAGGCTCCGCGCTTAAGTTCCACTTCTGTATGTAATGTTGTCGGGCTTTTTTTCTCAATAAAGAGGCTCATGATAACTGCGGGTATTAAGTAGTTCACCAATGCAGGCACAACCAGCTGTAAGAACTCAGTAAACTCTACCTTGCCGGACTGCCAAACCATAAGTGTGGTTATATCACCAAATGGGCTATACGCGCCGGCAGCATTCACGGCTATAACAATGCTGGAGCAGCAAAGCGCGACAAACTTTTTATTGCCCTCGGCAACTTTCATGACCACAGCCGACATTAACAGAGCGGTGGTCAGGTTGTCCGCAATAGGCGAAATGAAAAACGCTAAAAACCCGGTTATCCAGAAGAGCTTTCTATAAGTGAAGCCCTTTTTCATCAACCAGGCGCTGAGCGCATCGAACAAACGCCGCTCTTCCAGAGCATTGATGTAGGTCATTGCCACCAGCAAAAACAACATCAGCTCCGCAAATTTTAATAAATTTTCCCGGAAGGCTTCTTCGGCGAGGGCGGCGTTGTCGCCAGTGTAAACAAACCCTATGAGTATCCATATAACTCCTGCCGCTACCAGCACAGGCTTGGATTTTCTCATGTGCAGTTTCTCTTCACCCATCACTAAAATATAAGCAAGAATAAAAATGACGATGGCAGCGTAACCAACGGTCGATGAGGTGAGATCGATACGGTCAGCAGAGGGTTCTGCAGCCAGTACTGATACCGAAAACAGCAGCGAAATGACGGTAAACAGTAATCTTTTCATAGCGTTTTTTCAGTGCAGTTCAGAACCAAAATATAAACTGCACCAACTCTCCTAGTTGGTTGGTGGTTAAGAATGAAAATGGTTGATTATTCCGGCAGGAATTTTCGCGCGGAGATTACCACAAAACTCGAATTTTGAGAGCTACAGAAAGAGGGAAAACTCATCCCTCTCTGTCAGCATTTTGTGCCACTTTAGCTAGCTCTGCGAAATACCCTATTGGATTGTGCCGCACCCACAGCAACCTCTGCAGGCTGCTTGCGATGATAATGACGCAAATGGTGCTCTTTTCGACGGCCTGCACTAAAAGCAGACACTCGTTTTAAGTAACCAATCACCCGGGTTCCGTAATCAATGTCTTCAGAGCCACAGCTGGAACATTCGCTTAAGGTGCGTTTATCAATCTGCTCACAGGCATTACAAATGGTAATTTTGACGTTAATGCAAAAGTAATTACAGCCCGTTTTCGCCGCAATGTTCAGTAAGGACAAATACCCAGAGGTATTGAGCTTTTCATCAAGGTTCAAATGCAATGCCGAACCGCCATCCAGGTATTCAATCAATTCTTTTCCGTGAAGAACCAGTTTATCCAGTGCATTGGCGTCTTCGTCTTCTACGGCATAGAAGTAGGAGTTGTAGCAGTCACGGCTCACTTTATAACCGTCAGATCGATCCCACTTGGCGTTCTTCACGCCCAGGTTTTCTGCTGGCACAAACTCTGTGTTGAACATGTACCCGTATTCTTTTTTAGCGGCCTTGTTTGCGTCATAAATGACTTTTAAATGGCTTTGCACAAAATCTTTATAGGCCTGGTTGTTACCTGCAGTAATCCCCTGCGATTCCGCCGCTTCAACCATGCCGTTAATACCAATAGTCAAAAACTGCTTGTCCATGGTAATAAAGCCGGCGTCATAGACCGTTAACAGACCCGCTTCCTTGTATTCTTCCATCAGTTTTCTGTAAGCCACCTGATATTTGTGGATTTTGCGGACTTCTTCCTCTAAATCTCTGCCATCCTGCACCAAACGGTTCATGTTCATGGTAATGACATTAATAGAGCCTGTCGCAACACCACCGGCACCCAGGGTATAAGAAAAGGTATTGTCGCTAATTTCACTGCGTAGTCGGCAACAGGACGCTAACGAGTCGGCATTGTCAGATAAGTAAACAAAGAAGGAGTTGCCATTTGCCATTTCCCCGGCTATTTTTTCGGCAAATGCCTGATCTTTGCACTGACCGTTGTCAGTTAACATGGCCACAGTCACCACCGGGAAGGTCAATATCGTTTTTTCACGTTCCTTATTAAACCAGTCCAGGAAGAAGTCCTGTAATGCGCTAACCGAACTCCACTCAGGTTTGGTAAAGTCCGCAGGGAAAACAAACTCGCCAAACATACTGTCAAAGTAATGCTGGTCGTAAATGGAAATATTCCAGAATACACTCTGGTAGCCGCGGGCCGCCGCAGGCTGATTCAGCGCATAGACCACGTGCTGCAGGTGGTTTTCAATTTGGTGACGATGCGTATTCAAATAGTCGTAACCGTAGTCTTTGCGGGCAAAGTAGTCGAAGTAGGTTAGAAACTCGACCGTAGCAACAGCCCCGGCAAACTGCGAACTCACGGCAAAAACAAAGTTCACAAAAGTACCGCAGAAAGATTCCAGATGCTTAGGTGCCTGAGACTCGCCACCCAGCCTAGTTAAACCGTCACGTAAAAACGGATACATGGTGACTGAAACACAGTAAGGTTTCAGGCTGGTTTCGTCATGTACGTATATTTCATGATCTTCAATTTGTCGAACGTACTCTTTCGCCAGATCATTACCGAAGAGTTCGCTAATTTTATTACTGACCTGTTTGCGGTTAACCTGCACAAAAAAGTCCTTCATTAACTCGGCTTCAAGCGTTGCTATATTCTTTTGTGTGACGTTGGCGTTTGCATCCATTTTCGAGCCATCGGCCGCGTTTTGAGCATGCAGATACTCGTGAATGAAATCGACTTTGCCAGTGACTTGTTCTTCGTTTAAGCGCAACATAATTATTCTCCTGTTTGAAACTCGCAGTTCAATAGCTGCAATGTCCGTAAGTCATAAAAGCGTTGGTTGGTGGTTGGGCTTTCCAGCCCGCCCCGGGCAGCTATCCACGGCCCTGTTTTTAAATAAGTCAGTTGTTCGCGAAGGGATATAGAGACGCTTTCATAGCCTGTATACAGGCAGGTCTCCAGCCCTTCGTTTCGTATTTGCTTTAATAGTTTCAGTAGTGCTGTGGGCTGCCATTCGCCGCCCAGAAATAAAACACAGGTTATTAATCCACGGTATTTTTGCAGCTGCTGTGCCAGATGCTCCTGGGTTAGAGATGAGCCACTTCCCACCGGCCAGCTATCCACACTATGGCAACCTTTGCACCCCACCGGGCAGCCCGTAATGGTGTAAGCTAAAGTCACTTCTCCCGGAACTTCCTGCCAGACAATTTGCTCTGCACTGTAATGTAGCCTTGTAGGGTAAACCGCCATAAAACACCATATATTGTTATTAATATAAAAATAATCACTACATATTGTGCTTCAGCATAGTTAAGTCTGTTTCGGGTGCATTGATCACGCTCAAGATTTAAGCAAGAAGAAAAAAATGACAGGAGCCTTAAAGAGATACCCATTAAAGGGTAGAAATAACCTTTCGGGTACTTTTGACCATAAAAGTAAAAACAACCTAATAAACTTAAGTTATAAATACCCTTTTGAAATTAAATCCATTATTTATCAGTAAATTAAACTATGGCCTCAATATTGCACTTAGGTGAATGCATAGCGAATTAATCAAAATTCTCTGCTCATAAACCTATGGAGTAACAATATGAAGCTGTTCAGCATCAAGGAGGTCAATTATGGCCGGTTATCGTAAGCTTTGGTGGACGCTAATTGCGGTTCTCGCAATTACCTTTGGACTTTTAGGGTACTTCGGAACAGAAGTTTACCGTGAGGCTCCGCCTATTCCGGATAAGTTCATGAGTACCAATGGCAAAGTCATTGCAACCGAAGAGTCTGTTTTAGACGGGCAAACCGCCTGGCAGTCTGTTGGTGGCATGCAACTGGGTTCCATTTGGGGGCACGGTGCTTACCAGGCGCCCGACTGGACAGCTGACTGGTTACACCGCGAACTTATTGCCTGGTTGGACATTCGCGCGAACGAAGTCTTTGGCAAACCCTACGAACAGCTTGAGGGATCGCAGCAAAATCAACTGGAATACGAGCTGAAAGAAGAGTATCGGACCAATACTTACGATAAAGCTTCAGATACCGTTATTCTCAGTGAGCGACGCATTCAGGCTATTGAGCAGACCGGCGAGTATTACTCAAAGCTGTTCAGCGATGACCCGGAGCTGCGCCCTACCCGCGTCAGCTACGCCATGAAAGAAAATACGCTTCCTTCAGAAGCGCGTCGTGCGGTAATGAACGACTTTTTCTTCTGGACAGCCTGGGCCGCGTCGACAGAACGTTTTGACTCAGATATTACTTATACCAACAACTGGCCACATGAAACCTTGATAGATAACGTGCCTAGCGCGGAGAATATTATCTGGTCAATTGTCAGTGTGATTCTCTTAATTGCCGGTGTCGGCTTCTTAATCTGGGCATGGGCGTTTTTACGTCAACACGACGAAGAAGACCCTGTTGCGCCAGAGCATGATCCCATAGCCAAAATTAAGCTCACGCCCTCACAAAAAGCCTTAGGTAAATACCTGTTTATTGTGGTTGCGCTGTTCTCGCTACAAGTTTTACTGGGTGGATTAACCGCACACTACACAGTAGAGGGACAGGAATTCTACGGCATTAATATTTCCGAGTGGTTCCCCTACTCACTAACCCGTACCTGGCACATTCAGGCTGCCATGTTCTGGATTGCCACTGGGTTCCTGGCTGCAGGCCTCTTTCTTGCGCCGATTATTAATGGCGGTAAAGATCCCAAGTATCAGAAACTGGGTGTCGATATCCTGTTCTGGGCATTGGTGTTAGTTGTTGCAGGTACCTTTATTGGCAACTGGTTAGCCATTGCGCAAATTATGCCTGCACACCTGAACTTCTGGTTAGGTCACCAGGGTTACGAATACGTCGACTTAGGTCGCCTATGGCAAATTGGTAAGTTCCTGGGTATCGTTTTCTGGCTGGTTCTGATGATGCGTTGTGTTGTCGGCGCATTTAAAGTGAAAGGTGATAAAAACTTACTGGCGTTATTTACCGCTTCGGTTGTTGCCATTGGCCTGTTCTACGGTGCCGGCTTCTTCTACGGCGAGCGTACTCATATTTCTATTATGGAATACTGGCGCTGGTGGATTGTTCACCTTTGGGTAGAAGGCTTCTTCGAAGTGTTCGCAACTGCCTCACTGGCCTTTATTTTCCACAGCATGGGCTTGGTTTCCCGTCGCATGGCAACCGTCGCTGCGTTAGCTTCCGCGTCGCTGTTTATGCTCGGTGGTGTACCAGGTACGTTCCACCACTTGTATTTTGCCGGTACAACCACTCCAGTCATGGCCGTGGGTGCAACGTTCTCAGCATTAGAAGTCGTGCCACTGATTGTTCTGGGCTATGAAGCCTGGGAGAACTACAGCCTGCAAAAACGAGCAACCTGGATGCAACGCATTAAGTGGCCGTTACTTTGCTTCGTTGCGGTTGCCTTCTGGAACATGCTGGGCGCGGGTGTACTCGGCTTTATGATAAACCCACCTATTTCGCTGTACTACGTGCAAGGCTTGAACACTACGCCAACTCACGCACATGCAGCTTTATTTGGTGTGTACGGATTCCTGGCACTTGGTTTCGTCCTGTTAATTTTGCGCTACATTCGCCCGAACCTGCAGTTCGATGAAAAACTGATGAAAATGGCATTCTGGACCATGAACATTGGCTTAGCACTCATGCTTTTCACCAGCCTGTTGCCGGTCGGTTTCATTCAGTTCTACGCCGCCGCCAGCGAAGGCTTGTGGTATGCACGCAGTGAAGCCTTTATGCAGCAGCCTCTGCTACAGAACCTACGCTGGTTCCGTACGGTTGGTGATATGGTCTTCATCGTGGGTGCATTAGGCATCAGCTGGCAAGTTGTAAAAGGCTTAAAGCATAAGTCTGACTAACCCTTAATAAACCAAGCTTCTGCAATTGTTGCGGAAGCTTGGTTTTTCTTTTGTGAGGAGTTTACTTGAAGATGTATGAGCCGCCCCCCTAGCACCCTCGCAATAAAGTGATGGATTAATTCGCACTTATTTGTTCCCCTCTTTCGAAATGCTATATCATGTGCCGGAACTTTCACTCAGGACGTCGCCCGGAATGATACGCAACGCTTCTATAATTAATGTCTTCAGAGTATCGCTTGCGCTTATCGTGATTATTGCCAGCGCCTCTTCTCTATCTGCATTCTGGCTTTTGGAAAAATCAGAGCAGGACGCGGAGTTAATTAACGTTGCGGGCTCACACCGGATGAAAGCCTACAAGTTCGCATTACTGCTATCCGCCGGTAAGAATATTAAGGCCAGCAAAACGGCACAAGAAATAGAAACACTCTGGGAACAGCCTCTTCTTCATCGTCACTTCGTAAAAGCCGGCGGGAGTATTCAGCAGTTAGCCAACGACGCTAAAACCGAATGGCAGCGGGTGCACTCGGAAATAGCAGAGCAAGATTTTGCTCGCTTTTCAGAGCAGCAAAGTAACGCTATAGACAACTATGTGAATCAACTCGACACTTTGGTCGGCCGGCTGCAGGAGCATTCAGAAAGACGAATGGAGACGGTTCGTAGCTCACTGGCTTTAGCCTCATTCTTTATCGTTGCCATATTTTTCTTTTTACTTACCGTGCTAAAACGAAAGATCAACCAACCGCTTCGACATCTGCTGGCAGTTTCCAAGCGTTTGGGTCAGGGCGACTTTACCGCTAAGTCAAAAATTGATAATGAAGATGAAATAGGCCAGTTGTCCCGCACCATGAACAAAATGTCGGAGACAGTCAGCTACTTTTATGGCGGCCTTGAGCGCCGGGTAGAGCAACAAACTCAGGAACTGTCCCGCAAAAACAAGGTGTTATCTTTTCTGTACGATACCGCCCGCTCCATTATCGTTCACAGTTATGACTACAATAATTACCAGCAAGTCATCGAAAAGCTGTACGAAATTGGCGAAGTAGACGACATTGAGTTGTGTCTGTTAACAGAAGAAGGCAATCGCCCATTTTTGCAACTGCAACCGCGCCCCAGTTCACACGACCCCTGTGAAGCTGGTAACTGCGCCAGCTGTCTTAAAGCTGGCCCAGGAGCTTCGGTAATAGATGACAAGCTGGTGTACCGCTTTGTGCTAAAACGGGAAGATCAAAACTACGGTGTACTCATTGTTCGCTGCGAGCAAGAACAGCCTCTGGCAACCTGGCAACAGCAATTGATGAGTTCAACAGCGGACCAGCTTGCCTTATCGCAAAGTCTGAAATCGGAAGAAGAGCAAGTGCGCCGGCTGGCACTAATGCACGAGCGTACCGTTATAGCCCGCGAGCTGCACGACTCACTGGCGCAGGCTTTGTCCTACTTAAAAATTCAGGTTACGAGACTACACAAAGGCATTGAGAAGAACGATCGCGCCACTATAGATGATGTCAGTAACGAGCTGAGAGAGGGCCTAAACTCAGCCTACCGGCAGCTGCGGGAATTGCTCACGACTTTCCGCTTAAAAGTTGATGGCTCAGGACTTTACAGTGCATTGCAGACGACGGTTAAGCAGTTAACCGAACAAAGTCATATGGTTGTTCACCTGGATTACCGCCTTAATAATATTCCTCTAGTGCCTCATGAAGAGATCCATTTACTGCAAATTATTCGTGAAGCCAGTCAGAACGCGGTAAATCATAGCCAGGGAAGGGAAGTGCACATTAGCCTGTCGCAACCCAGTGGGCAGGACGTGGCACTTAGGATCACTGACGATGGCATCGGTTTGCCTGAAAACGCGGAGAAGGTTAATCATTACGGGTTAGCGATTATGCAGGAACGCAGCCGTAACCTTGGTGGTGAAATAACAATTTCAAGACTGGAAAGCGGTGGTACAGAAGTTTGCTTTACCTTTACACCGGACTACTTGCTGCAATAGAAAAATACCCAACCCGCCCTTAAGGGTTATAAAACTGGCCATGACGACGCAAATAGACAAAGCCATTTAACAAGAATCCGATAACATAAAAGACAATGAAATCGATATAAACGGTATCCATACTTTGCGACTGCATAGCCCAGGCGAAGCGCAAGGGCAAATAAACCGCACCCAGCATGGCGATAGTGCCAGCCCAAATTAACACTCTGTGAGTATAAGTTCTGGGAAAGACTTTCGTCATACTGACAACGACCGAGCCGTTCCCTAAAGCACTGGTAAAAATCAGCCCTAGCATGCTGATGAAGAATGGCTCAAAGTAGAGTTCAGCGGCACCATGTTGAGCAAGGTACATATAGCGGCCAGCCAAAGCCCCAAATATCATCATCAATAGCAAACTCATTTGCGTTATCAGGGCGCCACCAAAAATAGTTGCCAGCCAACGTCCAAAAGGCCTGGCTAACAAAGCAACAAAAGGCCCCATCCACACCAGAATTAAGGTGCTGTAACCGAACACAAATTCCAGCATCAGCGGTAATGCCATAGTAAAACCGATAAAACTGCCAAACGTCATGTTGTACAAAATACTGCAATACCAGACATGCCCATTTTGAGTCAGCAGCTTTCTCAAGGTAACTTTGGGTAATGACTGTTTGTGGTTTGACAATAAAGCAGCGGCTGCGCTCAAAGTGGCTGTCAGGCCAAAAAGAATCGCCCAGACAAAACTGAAATTGTTTAACCGAATAACCTGGCCTGCCTCAATGCGAGAAAAAAAGTGACCACTACTGCGTTCAAGTATAAGAGCGGAATCTACCGAAGACAGCGGCCAGGTGGCCAGCAGAGGAACAACCAACTGAGCTAAAAACAGAGAGAATATCGTCATGCCAATAACCAGGCTCATGGACAACGGCAAGGGGAGCATGATCTTTGACTGACGGGTTAAGTCGAATGCGGGCGCAAACATCATGCAGCCAACGCCTGAGCCGGCAGCTAAAGCAACCAATATCGAATAGCTCAGCTGCATAGCTGAAAATTGAACAAAGCTGATAATACTCATTAGCAGCATAAGAGTAGCGATAACTGTAGGCATCCACCGTCCGAAGACGTTTGCCAGCAGCGTTCCTAACAGCTTGGACACAGCCCCGCTTGCGCCTGCAATAGCAACTAATGACAACAACTGAACCGGGCTTAAATGGAGATTTGATTTGGCCAGCAATACAACAATAACGCTCCAGCTTGCCCAAAAGGTGACACCCAGTAATAACACACTCAGTGTTAACCCACGGGAAAGCGCGCGAGAACCGAGGTAATCGCGAATATCGCTCATTGTATTCGCTTGCGAAGCTTTGCCCATAACATTGCAATTTGTTGTCATATTCACAGAGTAAAGACTGTGCAACTATGAGGGTTTGGATACAACTCACATCAAGAGTTAGTTTTGGGTTTATTATTGGGTAAGCAGCTACCTCTTTAGGGGGAGAGTTTTATTCAGAAGTGTAAGTAGTGCTTGTCCGCGGTGAATTTGTACACAAGCTATGTCAAACTAACCGGGTTCAATTTACAAGGGAGAATACTATGACAACCGATGCGGCCAGCATTATGCTAGTGGATGATCATCCGCTACTGCGCAAAGGACTAAAGCAGTTGATTGCAATGGAAGATGATATGACCGTTATTGCAGAAGCCAGTAATGGCCCGGACGCCTTGCTGTTAGCGGCTGAGCACGACCCTGACTTAATTGTTCTGGATTTGAACATGCAGGGTATGGATGGCATAGAGACTCTGAAAAGACTCCGCGATTCAGGAGTCACCTCGCGGATTATCATGTTAACAGTGAGTGATGCTGATGATGATGTGGTTGCGGCAATAACTAATGGTGCTGACGGTTATCTACTAAAAGACATGGAACCAGAGCTGCTACTGGAACAGATTCACCGCGCTGTTACCGGCAAAATGGTTTTAAGCGAAGCTATTACCGAAATACTGGCGACCGCCCTGCGCCAACCAACGCAGTCCACCACTTCGCAGTTAAGTAACTTAACCAATCGCGAGCACGAAATTTTAAGCTTAATTGCTAAAGGGATGAGTAATAAAGTCATTGCCCGCGAACTGGATATTTCAGATGGCACGGTTAAAGTGCACGTAAAGCACTTATTGAAAAAACTGGGACTACGCTCGCGGGTTGAGGCCGCCGTATGGATGGTCAACCTTCAGGGTAATAAAACGCCTCAATAAGGACTGATAATAACGGTCCATGACTGGGAGGGTACTTTGCCAACATGTACCCTCGCTATCTCTCCTTGATTTGCGTCAACCTGCCAATTTCCTGACTCTGTTATTCTTCGTCATTAGTTTGGTGATACAGGTGTTTTATGTCAGCCGCAAATTTCCGTCCTGAGTTACTTTGTCCTGCCGGCAGCCCCGAAGCTATGCGCATGGCGTTTGCTTACGGTGCAGATGCCGTCTACGCCGGCGAACCTCGCTATAGCCTGCGCGTACGCAATAACAGCTTTACCCTGGAGAATTTAGGCGATTGCATTAACGAAGCTCACCAGCAAGGAAAACGTTTTTACGTTGTGGTCAATATTGCGCCACACAATGCCAAACTGGCCCGGTTTGTTGAGCACATTTGTACCATTGTCGACATGAAGCCCGATGCCTTAATTGTGTCCGATCCCGGCGTGGTTATGTTGCTGCAACAATATTTTCCCGAGCAACCTCTGCACTTATCTGTGCAAGCCAACACGGTCAACTGGGCGGCACTTCAGTTCTGGCAACAACAAGGCATTGAGCGGGTAATTTTGTCTCGCGAGCTGGGGCTCAAAGAAATTGCTGAAATGCGCAAGCAGGTACCGGACATAGAAGTTGAAGTATTTGTACACGGCGCACTGTGCATGGCCTACTCCGGGCGCTGCCTGCTTTCTGGGTATATGAACAAGCGCGACCCCAATCAGGGTGCCTGCACCAATGCCTGTCGCTGGGGTTATGAAGTGCACCAAGCAAAGGAAAACGCTGTGGGTCAATATGAGCCGGTACTTCTCGGCGACCCGAAGCGTCCGCAGGACTTGATGTTGCTGGATGAAGACATACACGGCTCCTACATCATGAACTCGAAGGATTTACGCGCGGTTGAATACGTAAAGGACTTAGTTGAAATGGGTGTGCATTCCTTAAAAATTGAAGGTCGCACCAAGTCAGACTATTACATTGCCAGAACCGCTCAGGTTTATCGGCGCGCAATTGACGACGCCGTGGCCGGTAAGCCTTTTAATAACGAACTGCTTAGTGAGCTGGAAGGTATGGCAAACCGGGGCTTCACCGCAGGCTTTTTGCAACGCCATACGCCACAAGACTTACAGAATTATGAACGTTCGCACAGCGAAGGCGAGCATATTCTGGTCGGGCAACTGGCAGCAGCAACTGCAGACACTAGCGTGTATGAAGTTGAGGTGAAAAATGGCTTTTCTATTGGAGATGAACTGCTGCTGATGACACCCAAAGGCAACTATCCGTTTCAATTGACACACATGGAGTCACTTAAAGACGAGGCCATGATCCGCGCCCCCGGTTCCGGTTATCAAGTGAAACTGCAGACGCCGGTCAGCATAGAGAAAAACGATGTTCCTTTTTGTTTTCTGATAAAAGAAGCAACCGTGAGGAAAGTAGCATGATTGTCATTAACGATGGCTGTATTAACTGTGATGTTTGCGAACCCGAATGCCCAACCGAAGCTATTTCTATGGGCGACAGCATTTACGAGATAGACCAGAACAAGTGCGTAGAGTGTGAAGGTTATTACGATACACCAAACTGCTACGCGGTATGTCCGGTAGAGGCTGTCGATATTCTACAAGATAAGGGGTAACTCTCATCTCTCTTTAGAGGTAGATAAATTTGCTGGAGGGTTTTGTATAGTGAACCAGATCAATAATTCAGCGGATGAGATGATTATGCGTACCCCAATTCAATGTAGCCAATGCAGCATGCAATCAATTTGCGTACCCGCCGGTTTAGTACCAACCGATGTCGAAATTCTTGATAAATGCAGCCGCGAACCGCATCTTTTTAACAAGCGTAGTGTTGTTTTTAGTGAAGGACAAAAGCTCAAATCAGTTTTCGCAATAAAAAGCGGCTCGGTAAAGTGCTACACCATTGATAGCAATGGTAAACAACAAATTACCAGCTTCCATATGGTTGGTGATATTGTCGGTCTTGAGAGCTTAGCCAGCGGTTCAGCAGCCACATATTGCGAGACCATGGAAACCTCTATGCTGTGTGAAATAAGACTGAGCAAACTATTTGCACAAGAGCTTCCTAAAGTTGAAAGTAACCTTCTGCAGCTTATGAGCCGACGTTTAGCAAATTGCAGCAAACACTACTTAAACATTGTGAATACCAGTGCGGAGCAGAAAGTTGTGGCTTTTTTACTTTCAATAAGCACGCATATGCATCAACATGGGCTTTCCCGTAGTGAGTACCGACTGCCAATGACGCGTACAGATATTGCCAATTACCTGGGCCTGGCCGTGGAAACTGTCAGCCGTATTTTTACCGCACTGAAAGAGCAACAGCTGATTAACACCGAGCAGTCTATTCTCACTATTAATGACTTTACGGCTCTGGAGCGTCGAGTCGCTTAGTACTTTTTTCAGGAGGTCAGATGTCATCCGCCGGTTTTAATTGGTCCGATCCGCTCAACTGGCAAAACACCTTGTCAGATGAAGAAAAAATGATTCAGGAGAGCGCCCATCAGTACGCTCAGGAAAAGCTCATGCCACGCGTGCTTGAGGCGAACCGCAACGAAAACTTTGATCGCCAAATTATGAACGAGTTGGGTGAGATGGGCTTGTTAGGCGCAACCTTACCGGAAGAATACGGCGGCAGCAGTGTTAACCACGTTAGCTATGGCCTTATTGCACGAGAAATTGAGCGTGTCGACAGCGGCTACCGCAGTGCCATGAGTGTGCAATCCTCTTTGGTTATGCACCCTATCTACACCTTTGGTACTGAAACTCAGCGTAAAAAATACTTACCTAAATTAGCCAGCGGTGAATGGGTTGGTTGCTTTGGCCTGACCGAACCCGACTCTGGCTCTGACCCGGCCAGTATGCGTACCACCGCCAAGCGCACCGACAACGGTTATGTTCTTTCCGGTTCTAAAATGTGGATCACAAACTCGCCTATTGCAGATGTATTCGTGGTCTGGGCAAAACTCGACGGTGAGATTCGCGGTTTCGTGCTGGAAAAAGGCATGAAAGGCCTGAGCGCACCTAAAATTGACGGTAAATTCTCATTACGTGCTTCTATCACCGGCGAAATTGTTATGGATGGCGTTGAAGTGTCCGAAGATCACATTTTCCCGGACGTTAAAGGTTTAAAAGGCCCCTTTAGCTGCCTTAACAAGGCCCGTTATGGTATTGCCTGGGGCTCGCTCGGTGCAGCTGAATTCTGCTGGCACGCAGCACGACAATATACGCTGGAGCGCAGCCAGTTTGGTCGCCCGCTGGCAGCAAACCAGTTAATACAGAAAAAACTGGCCGACATGCAGACCGAAATCAGCCTGGGGTTATTAGGCTGCCTGCAAGCCGGACGCGAGCTTGATAAAGGCACATTAAGCCCCACTGCGATATCGCTGATTAAGCGTAACAGCTGTGGTAAGGCGCTGGATATTGCCCGCCAGGCTCGTGACATGCACGGTGGTAACGGTATTGCCGATGAATACCACGTGATTCGCCATGTGATGAATTTAGAAGCGGTGAATACCTACGAAGGTACACACGATATTCATGCGTTAATTCTGGGTCGTTCACAGACCGACATTCCTGCGTTTTAGTAGCGAGGCTTAGCACTCTCGCCGGAAAAGCAAATCAGCCCCGGTATTGCCCGGGGCTTGAAATTCCTTAATGGATACCTTTGCTGTTCAGATGTCCTTTATAAGCCATATCGCTTTTCATAATATGATTCATAAGCCAGGCTTTCACGAACTCCAGCAGCTCATCAATCACGTCTTCGTGATTATCTACCCGATGTTTGAAACGCATGACATCCTGCACCAACTCTCGGTGTTTAAGCTTATGGTTTTCTAAGTCCGGATAGCCGTTGCGCTCCATTAACAACTCTTCGTAGTTAAAGTGTGTTGCCGTGTAGTTAATTAACGAATCCACCAGGCGTTGCAGCGCATGCTGATCACCATCACGCAGCTTCAGTCGGTACAGCTCATTAGCAATGTAAATTAAGCGCTGGTGCTGACGGTTAATTTCTTCAATGCCGACATCCAGTTTCGGCGACCATTCAATGAGTACGTCCTGCTCTGAAAGACGCCGCTCTATAACGTCTTTTTCAATGTAATAGCGGTCGCCCAGAGACTTAATTTCGCCGCCTAAAGTCGTTAGTTGGGCAGAGCTTTCTAACGCCTCTTGCGAACGTTCATCGACAATTCGTGCACTTTCAGAAAGTGAATGAATGTTTTCCTGAATGTTTATGGTTACCGCAGACTGCTCTTCCGTTGTCGAAGCTATCTGAATATTCAAATCGTTAATGACACCAACGTTTTCAACAATGTCAGATAATGAACTGGCCGCCCGGTTCGCTTGCTCAACATTTTCACCCGCCAGAGTTTTATTACGCTCCATGGTTTGTACTGCATTGTTCGTGTTGGTTTCCAGCCGGCCGATGACACCTTGTATTTCACCAGTGGAGGCCTGTACACGTTTAGCCAGTTGCCGCACCTCATCAGCAACAACTGCAAACCCCCGACCCGACTCACCGGCTCTGGCGGCTTCAATAGCAGCATTCAGCGCCAGCAAATTGGTCTGGTCGGCAATGTCATTAATGGTCAGTAATATTTTCGAGATAGACTGACTGTCTTCAGATAACGTTTTTATAACACGCTGGGATTCAGACACTTCTTGCTCGAGTCTCTGAATGGCTGCCACCATGGTATGAACAACTTCCTGCCCATTTTTGGCCGAAACTAGGGTATTATCAGCTTCTGTCGCGGCCTTCTGAGTTGACTCTGACACTTCACTAATCGCTGACGTCATTTGCTCGACTGCCGCAGCTGCGCTTTGCATTTGCGAAGCCTGAGCTCTTGCCCGTTCGGCCAGCTCTTTAATTGCCTGATAATTACCGTTACCCAGCCTGTCCATGCCGTCGCTCGACTTACGTATAGCATCGACCGAGTAACTGGTCTCAATAGCGACCGAGTTCAGATAGTGAGTTATTTTCGACAGCTCGTCATGACCCTCTGTCGAGCTCAAACTATTTAGGTCGCCATTTGCCAGCTGTTTGGCCATTTTGATATTGGCAGACACCGCCCGGTAAATTCCTAAATATAAGCTAGTGAATAACAACAGCTGTAGTAACAATACCCCGACAATCAAGGCAACGTTGGTCCATATTATTGCGTCTAACTTCTTTACGCGCTGCTCAAGCCTTGAATGATAAGCCGGAATGACACTATCGTAGAAGGCGAATAACGATCCTGTCGCGGCGGTTCCTTCACGGAAAAAATCGCTGGCCGACATATTTCGCTCCATTAGTTTGCTCGAAGCGGTTTCGCTGAATAATTTTAATTGTTGCTCGGCTGCCTTAGCCTGCATCAACAACGCCTGGTCGTTAACGTCTTCAGATAAACTCGCGACAACATCCACAAAGTCGGAAACCTGATTTTCCAGCACGTAGCTTAAAATGGTGACATCCTGCTGTAATCCGGAACTTTCATTCCCGTTTAACCATTGAGCTCCCAACCCCCTTAAGCGACCTCCCTGCTCAACTAACTGCGGCAGTTCCTCAACCGAAAGACGCGCTAAAAACAGGCTTGGTAAATCATTTTCCAGCAGTTGTTGGGAGTTTTCGCCAAGCAATTTTAACGCACTTTGGATCTTCTCCAGTAGTTCAGTATGCTGATGGAAAGTGTCCGTTGAGCCGCTTAAACCCTGCCACTTACGGCGCAGTTCCATCAATAATGACTCTGGCAGCAAAGTACTTTGGCCTAGCTCACTTTGAAGTTCATCCAGAGCATTAAAATGGCGATTAATGGCTTGTACTGAACGGTTTATTTCACTGGAAAACTCACGTTTTTGAGCGTCGCTCCCAGTCATCCCCCTGTGCATGGCAATATGCTCTAAAAGCCCTCTTAATTCAGGCCAGTATTGAGCGGCTTGATGCTTTTGTTCAACCTGATGGCTTTTTTCCAGTGAGTCATTAACCATCAACGAACTCAGCACAATAACCGGAATAAACAACAAGAAACCAATCAAGCTAAATTTTCGTCTAAAACTCAGTAAATTAAATAACTTTTGGACAGGGCGAGTTAACCAATCGAGCCACTTCATAACCACTCCACTACAGGCAGAATCGACAACCACAAACGGTTTATTCTGCTCATTCATCGGCATTAGTCACACATAATACAGGGTTGTTGGTTAGCAAGTGTCTTTTGCTTGACCGTGATCAATAAAACAGCAAACTTTCTAATGCCATTTCAGTCATTTCAGTAAAAGCGGTCTGTCTTTCATTAGCTGACAAGCCATTGCCCGTTTTTATTTCATCAGACACCGTCATAACAGCCAAAGCCTGTTTCTTATGAATAGCCGCTAGCGCATAAAGAGCAGCTGCTTCCATATCTAACGCCAGAACATTCATAGCTTCCAGCCGCGATTCAAGGTTTTTGTCCGGATGGTAGAAACTGTCAGTAGAAAATACATTACCAACGGCTACGCGCTGGTTTTTCTTCTGACAATAGCCAACGAACTCACTTAAGAGTTTGTAATCTGCAATTGCTGCAAAGTCGTAACCACCAAAATGCTTTTGGTTCATTGACGAGTCCGTGCAAGCTCCCTGAGCAACGACCAGATCACGTAACTTAAGGTTTGCTGATACGGCTCCGCAACTCCCTACCCGCACTAAGCGCTCAACACCGAAATGCTGAAACAACTCTTGTGCGTAGAGTGCACAAGAAGGCATCCCCATACCTGAGCCTATCACCGACACGGGCGTACCGCGAAACTGCCCGGTAAATGCCAGCATATTTCGGGTATCGCTTATGAGTTCAGCACTGTCCAGGTGTGTTTCAGCAATATGTTTTGCCCTTAATGGGTCGCCGGGAAACAAGCAAAGTTCAGCAAAATCGCCTGCTTTAGCCGAAATGTGTGGTGTGGTCATAGAAATCACCTTGTTGTTTTTTCATCAAGATAGATGACAAATCAGAAATTATCGACTATATTTCGAGTTATTCTAAATTAGATTATTAAGAAATAATATGATTAATGTTATTATGAAGCTAGCGACAGGTTATCGCAGAAGCGTCTTTTGGACGTTGACGCTGATCACTATTGCTGTTGCTGCCTTCATCCCGTCTATTACCATTGATACCGATCCGGAGAACATGCTTCCGGACGATAACCCGCAGCGTGTTTTCCATAATGAGGTGAAAGAAACCTTTGCTATGCATGACATGATTGTCGTTGGCGTAGTCAATGAGAACACCGTCTACAACCAAAAAACGTTAACCGACCTGCATACCGTATCGAATTATGCGGAGTCTCTGGACGGCGTTATCAGTGACGATCTGATGTCACTGGCTAACGTGGATAACATTACTCAAAAAGAACCCGGCACCATTCGTTTTGAATGGATGATGAAGCAACCTCCGGAAAATGACGCTGAAGCCCGTTACATTCAGCAGCAAGTTGAAGACCTGCCGCTGCTTTATAACACCATTGTTTCTGGCGATGGGAAGGCTGCCGCTGTTTATGTACCCATTGAAAGTAAAGACGAGAGCTATGCTCTGGCGGAGCAACTGCGTAGCAAAATAGGTACGCTGGACGGCAGCGATGACTGGCATATTACCGGTTTGCCAGTTGCTGAGGACCAGTTCGGTAATGAAATGTTTGTGCAAATGGGCATTTCCGCGCCATTAGCAGCTGCGGTTATTTTCGCCCTGCTTTGGTTCTTCTTCCGCAATGTACGCTTCATAAGTGCAGCAATGATAGTCGCGATGTCGACCGTGCTTATTACCATGGGTGCATTAATTGCCCTGGGTTTCACCGTACACATTATGTCGTCGATGATAGCCATTTTCCTAATGCCTATTGCCGTGGTCGACTCGGTTCACATTATGTCCGAATTTTCGGACCGATACCGCGAAAAAGGTAATGCGAAGGACACCATAAAAAGTGTATTGGGGCACTTGTTTACGCCCATGCTATTTACTTCAATAACATCGTCTATTGGCTTTTACTCTCTAATGCTAACGCCAATTCCTCCAGTGCAGGTGTTCGGCGCTTTCGTTGGCTCCGGAATTCTTTTGGCCTTCTTAATTACCGTTATTTTCGTACCTGCCTATTTGTGTGCACTCAAACCATCGACGCTGGAAAGCTTTGCTCAAGTTACTCATGAGGAGCACAAGGACGGCTGGTTACAGAAAGTCGGTATTCTGGCGGCCCGTCGCGCCAAACTTTGGATAGCCTTTTTTCTGGCAGTTTTGGCTTTTGCGTGGTTCGGTATTCAGCAAATTAACATTAACGACAACCCGGTGCGTTGGTTTAAACCTGGCCACGAGGTTCGTATTGCTGACGAAGTATTAAACGACCACTTTGCCGGGACGTACAACGCGTATGTAGTATTTGAAAATACCTTAGACGCTACCGAAAAAGCTCGCTCAGCGGTTCGTGAGGCCCTGAATAACGACGCGCTGTCTGAAGAATCGCGCGATGCTTTAAGCGCTCTGCTTGAGCAACAGCAAGTGAACTTTAACCAGTGGATTATCGCAATTGATGATCTGCTCTTCACCGTCGGTTCTGACCAATTAGAGCCGTTAGAGCGCTTAATGACTGAGCTCGAACAGCTGAATAGCGCCAGCAAAGCGTTCCAAAGCCCGGAATTGCTGGCCTACATGAGCAGGATGCAGGAGTACTTGCAAACGACAGGCTTGGTGGGCAAGTCAAACAGCCTGCCCGACGTGGTGAAGACGGTGAACCGCGAATTACGCTCGGGCGAAGAAAAAGACTACGAATTGCCGGACAATGCCGCCGGTGTTGCGCAAACCCTGTTGCAATACCAGTCATCGCACCGTCCGCAGGACCTCTGGCACTTTGTTACGCCGGACTACAAACGCAGCTTAATGTGGTTGCAGTTAACCAGCGGTGACAACCAGCACGTGACCCAGGTCGTGGACACTGTTGACAGCTACATTGAAGACAACCCGCTGCCTGCTAACATTGAAATGGACTGGGCCGGTAAAGCTTACCTGAACGTGGTGTGGCAGGAGGCCATGGTGGAAGGCATGCTCGACAGCTTAATCAGCGCCTTTGTGGTGGTGTTTATTATGATGGTATTGCTGTTCCGCTCGGTGGTCTTCGGGGTACTGGCTATGCTGCCTCTGAGTCTGACCATTGCCTTCATTTATGGTCTTATTGGCTGGGTCGGTAAAGACTACGATATGCCCATTGCCGTGCTGTCGTCGCTTACACTTGGGCTATCGGTGGACTTTGCTATTCACTTTATTGAACGCACACGCGCTACCTTCAAACAAACCGGTAACTGGAAAGACACTCTGGTGGTTATGTTTGATGAGCCTGCTCGAGCCATTTCCCGCAATGCCATTGTCATTGCTATTGGCTTTACGCCACTGCTGTTCGCACCTTTAGTGCCCTACATTACGGTTGGCGTGTTCTTAGCCAGTATTATGGCGATATCCGCCATTGTGACACTTATTATGCTCCCGGCGGTGATGACCCTATTTAGCCGCCTTATATTCCGTGGAGGTCAATCATGAAAAACCTATTTTTAACCGCTTTATCCGCCGCCGTTTTGTTCGTTAGCTGCCAGACTGTTGGTGCTGAGAAAAGCGCTCGTGAGATTGTCGAACAGGCTGAGTTAAACGCCTACTACTCCGGTGATGACGGCCGCAGCGCCGCGCGGATGATCATCACCGATAATCAGGGCCGTGAACAAATGCGCCAATTCACCATTCTGCGCAAAGACCAGGAAGACGGTGGAGTTCAGGACATGATGGTGTTCTTCTCTCGCCCTGCCGACGTGCGCGACACCGTCTTTCGCGTAGTAAAACAGGTAAACGACGACGATGACCGCTGGCTTTATTTACCCGATCTGGATTTGGTTAAACGCATATCGGCCGGCGACAAGCGTACCTCTTTTGTCGGTTCACACTTCTTCTATGAAGATGTTTCCGGTCGCGATACCTCTTTAGACAGTTATGAGATTCTGTCGGAGGATGATGCAGAGTACGTGTTAAAAGGCACGCCTAAAGCCCCTGACAACGTCGAGTTCAGCTACTACGAAGTGGTCGTCGATAAAGAGCATATGCTGCCGGTAGAAAGCACTTTCTATAACGACAGCGGCGAAGCCTATCGCAAAATGGAAGTACTGAAAATCGAAACGGTTCAAGGCTACCCAACAGTGACTCACTCGCGCATATCGGATCTTGAAAATGGCGGTAAAACCGAAATGCAGTTCCGCTTTATGAAATACAACATTGGTTTGCCGGACAGCATTTTCAGTGAGCGTAGCTTGCGTAATCCACCTGCAGAATGGTTACAACTGAGAGACTAATTATTATGCCATATCGGAAAATTTTCACGTTTACCGTTCTTTTCACTTTGGCTCAAGCCGCATCGGCACAGGACTCCTGGGATGATGACGAATGGGAAAGTGACTGGGGAGCGGAACAAGACCAGGGTATTGATGTCTACGGCTATGTTGAGGCGGCAATAGGCGGACGATTTGAACCCTCCCCCTATCACAAGCGTCTGTCTATTGCTGAGCCTCGACTACAGCTAGGGTTTGATGAGCGCTGGCAGAACACTACCTGGACAGCAAAAGCCGACGGCTGGTACGACGGCTTTGATGAAACCTGGCACGGCCAAATTCGCGAACTTAATGCTCAGTTCACGGTTTTCGATAACACCGATATAAAAATTGGCCGTCAGATACTCACCTGGGGCACTGGCGACTACTTATTCCTCAACGATCTGTTCCCTAAAGACTGGCAGTCCTTCTTTGTCGGGCGTGACCAGGAATACTTAAAGGCACCATCTGACTCGCTGCGCGTCACCAGCTACTTCGACTGGTTTAATATCGATTTTGTCTGGTCACCTGAGTTTGACCACGATAATTACATTCGCGGTGAACGCATTTCTTATTTTAATCCGTTAACCCAACAGTTGACCGGCGACGATCCGTCCATTCAGTTTGTGGAGCCTAAGCGCGATGAATACGCGTTGCGCTTGTTTCGTAATCACGATGGTGTGGAATACGCGGTCTATGGTTACGACGGCTTTACTAAAAGCCCCGAGGCCGTTACTGAGAGTTTTCAGCCCACTTTCGGTCGCTTAACCGTGATTGGTGCATCCGTTCGAATGCCCCTGGGTCCAGGATTAGTGAATACCGAAGTCGCCAATTACAACCGTCACGACGGAGAAGACCATTGGCGCGCACTGGTTGGCTACGAGCAAGAATTATGGACGCGCTTTACCGGCAGCTTTCAAGCTTATGTAGAAAAAGGCGACACACAAACACGCACTGTGTTCACCACCCGCTTAACCTGGCGAGACGAGCGCGATGACCTGAGTCTGTCGCTGTTTGCTTTTGTGTCGCCGAATCAAAACGACGGCTATTTACGTCCGACTTTTGACTACCGCATTGACGATAATTGGTCATTTAGCGGCGGGTTCAACCTGTTTTTTCGCGAACGTCCAGAAACCTTTTTTGGTCAGTTCACCGAAAACAACAACGCATATCTGCGTATGCGGTATGCGTTTTAATACTAAAATGAAGGAGTTTTATAATGAGTGTCGAAAGAGCTATAACCGCATTTGCCGGCTTTATGATATTGTTGTCGGTAGCTTTGACTTATTGGGTTCATCCCAACTGGGTATGGCTTACCGTATTTGTAGGTGCCAATCTATTTCAACAATCTTTCACGGGTTTTTGTCCAGCAAGCATTTTTATGAAAAAAGCGTTAGGATTAAAAACAGAACGTGAGTTAGAAAAATCAGGAAAATAAAGACACCATGAGTGCAGCTGAATCACAAGAGATGCTTCAGGAAGAAGCGCAGAATGCGGCGAGCTTTCTGCGCTCTTTAGGTAACCCCCACCGTTTACAAATTTTATGCCGATTGGCTTTAGGTGAACAAAGTGTGGGTCAACTTCACCAGTTTTTTGACTTAAGCCCGTCAGCTTTTTCACAACATCTTGCGGTATTGCGTCAACAGCAATTGGTCAGCATTCGTAAACAGTCGCAAACTGTGTACTACTCCATAAAAGATCCGGATACCGAAGCTTTTATGAAGTTACTGAAAGATAAATTCTGCCCTTCGCTTTAAGTGGTACCCTTTAAGGGATGCTACCTTTTGTCGCATCCTAACCACCTAAAAAATGGAGAATAATAGCGACATTACCTTATTAAAGGACACTGTCGTATGAAGTCTATTTATCCTCTGGCAACTTGCTTACTCTTGCCAATTATCAGTTACGCTAACGAAACCACCGATATTCAGGAAAGAATTATCATTATTGGCGAATCGATGGAGGCGCCTAGTGAATGGGTCGTCGACTCGAAACAACCAAGACAACCATTGCCTGCTCACGATGCCGGTGATTTCTTAAAAAGCCTTGCGGGATTCAGTGCAACCCGCAAAGGCGGCGCCTCTGCTGACCCATTATTTCGGGGAATGGGAGCTGGCAGACTGACCATAGTCAACGACGGACAAATGCTCCAGGGTGGCTGCAGCAGCCGCATGGACCCGCCAACGGCGTACATAACCCCACAGAGCTATGACAGCGTGACTATTGTTAAGGGCCCACAAACCGTATTGTTCGCCGGTTCAGCAGCATCTATTCATTTTGAGCGCGAAGCAACATTCTTTGAAGTGCCCGAGTTTACCGGTTACTTAAATGCCACCACAGCGCAGTACGGCCGGCTGAGTACCACAGCTGATTTAACCTGGGGAGCAAAACCCGGGTACGTGCGGGTAAACGCATCTGCCGCAACCGCCGATGACTACGAAGATGGCTCGGGTAATAGCATTAACAGCCAGTATGAACGCTGGAGTGGCGATGTTGATCTGGCCTGGACACCGTCACGGCAGCATCGTCTGATACTCAAACTTGGCGTCAGCGATGGCGAGGCAGCCTACGCCGATCGCAGTATGGATGGGGTGCTCTTTGACCGTGAAAGCGTCGCACTGAATTACCAATGGCAACCTGACAGCCGTTCGCTCGAAGAGCTTTCTGTTAATGGCTATTTCAATACCATTGACCATGTCATGGACAACTATTCGTTGCGCGAGTTTACCCCGTCCATGATGATGCCCAACCCGACCGCCAGTAACCCGGATAGATATTCCCGTGGTTTTAAAATTGCCTCCGAATGGCAGTTAACCCCTTCCGGGCAACTCAAAACTGGGCTTGAACATAATGAGTCGGCTCACCGTAACCGTTCCAGCAAAGATCAGTTTAACCAACCATTTGAAAGCCTTAACCGGGTTGATGACGCTTTTATAGAGCAAGATGGAGTTTATGCCGAATATCGCCATGCTATCGACCAGGAATGGCAGTTAGTCAGCGGTTATCGGCTTGATCACTGGAAAATGACAGACAAGCGCACCACCATTACGCCAATGTCAGCTCCGGCTCAATCCAACCCCACAGCGAATGAAACACGCAGTGAGAATCTTCATAGCGGATTTCTTCGTATAGAAAAACAGCTTAAAAATGGTTACTGGTATGCGGGCTGGGGTCAGGCAGAGCGATTCCCGGATTACTGGGAAGCCATTGGTAACAACCGTCAGTCACCAACGTCAGCATCGGCCTTTTACACCGACGCGGAGACCAACCAGCAATGGGATATCGGTCTGGATATTAACACCGACAAATGGCAACTGGATGCGTCAATTTTCTACAGTCAGGTCGATGACTTCATTCTTTTGCAAAAAGGCATGATGATGCAGCCGGATACCGTCCGTAATATTGACGCCCGAACCTGGGGCGGGGAAACAACCTTAAGTTACCAACTGACCCAAGCCTGGTCTGTGTCATCAGCACTGGCCATAACCCGCGGAAGTAATAAAACCGATGATAACTATCTGCCGCAGCAACCTGCTGATGAACTTCGTATTGCCACTGATTACCGCCACAACGCACTGACTTACTCTTTGCTCTGGCGCCTGGTGGATAAACAAGAACGCACAGCTGTGGATCAGGGTAATGTCATTGGCTACGATATCGGCAATAGCCCGGGGTATGGTATTTTATCGGCAAATATCGACTGGAAAATTGATCCAAAGTGGCAGCTAAGTTTAGGCGTCGATAATATACTGGATAAAACCTATGCAGAGCACTTGAGTCGTTCCGCTGCCAGCATTTCCGGATACCAGCAAATTGACAAAGTTAATGAGCCGGGCCGCACCGTCTGGCTGCAGACCAACTATCATTTTTAAGCCTGATGCTGACATTACTGACCTATAAATTCATTACTCATAAAGCCTGGCCATTGTGCTTAGCTTTATGTCTGGACATAGCACTGGGCAACCTCTGGGTTGCCTTTAATGGGGGGATCAGTAACCCCTTCACCTCGTTATTACTGATTTTTATTGTCATAGCGTTTTTATTGTTACCTTCAACTTTTGCTTTGATTGTGGTGCTTATAAGCATTCTGGGGCAAGTTGCCCAAATAGGCTTGCCTTCGCTTTTGCCCGGACAACAAAGTCACACTGCCCATGCCTTAAGCGACGAGATGTTGAAACACGCGATGGGTATGGTCAGCGGCTTTGTGATTGCTGCGGTTATTATTGCTTTATCAATGTACTACCTGAAGCGGCAATGGTTTCAGTCTGAAAAAGCGTTGCAGAATGCACGTGAGCGCCAGCTGCGTGACGAGCAGCTGCTGACGATAGGTGCAGCCGCAGCTCAGTTAACTCATGACGTTGCCACTCCTGTGCAGTCGTTACGGTTACTCAACGAAGAACTTCAGGAATGCGATATTGAGCTGTCACTAAAACAAGAGTTTCGTGAACACCTGGGCAAAGTTGAAGCCAGCCTTGAACAATGGCGGGACGCCGCTGAGGATGTGCGCAGCAGGCGCCAGCACAATTACACTGTCGGGGAAATTGTTACTCAGTTACGCCAGCTTCTGCGAATTGCCCGACCCGATGCTCAGGTCAACTGGCAATGTCCCGAGCGATTAAAAGCCGCGATTATAAGCGCCGATCGCACCCTGTTCCCGGCTATCGCTAATCTGGTTATTAATGCTGTCAGCGCTGGCGAACGCAGTCACCAGCTGACCGTGTCCGTGCAACTCAACCTGACGTTAGTTGGTGCGAACCCTCAGCTCACCATTCACATTCTCGATAATGGTGATGGGCTAAGCCAGGCGCAACAACGGAAAATAGGTAAATCAATGACCTTAAGTGAAAATGGTATGGGTATTGGCGCGGTTATCAGCCATGCCACCCTTGAACGGCTTGGCGGTCAAGTGAGCTGGCAATCCACTGCCGAAGGCACGCTCACATTAGTTCTATTACCGATAACAGCTTATGAATAAATTTCGCTTACTTATTATTGATGACGATGAAGGCTTCTGTCGCATTCTACAGCGGCGTCTGGAGCACCATAGTGTTTTGGTGCAAATGGCACACTCCGCTGAGCAGGCCTTGACGCTAAAAGATCATTTTGACGGTATTCTGCTTGATATGATGCTGGGCGACGACAATGGGTTGGGACTTATTCAGCCACTTAACGAACGCTACTCTCCTAGCCATTTGGTGGTACTGACCGGTTACGCCAGTATTGCAACAACTGTAGAAGCAATGAAACGGGGCGCAACGGACTACCTAACAAAACCCGTGGGGACCAATGAATTACTACGCCGTTTTACTAATGAAAAGCTGGAGTTGGAAGACACATCGATAAACCGTTTAACACCAACTCAAATTGAGTGGGAGCATATTCAAAGAGTGCTTGCGGATAACCAGGGAAATGTTTCTAAGACAGCGCGAGAGCTGGGTATGCATCGGCGTACGTTACAGCGCAAATTGTCGAAACGCTCACCACATTAAAAATGCGCCGCCTTAATAGGCGGCGCAAAAAATTTAGAAGTTATAGCGAACACCGGCCATAGCGACATAAGGGTCGATATCAACATCAACACTTTCAATGGTGCTTCCGTTTACGCGAACATCACCTGTGGTATCGATATCCATGCGGCTAACCATGAAATGAAGACCCCAGTTTTCACTCAAATCGACATTTACACCCGCTTGCAGAGCATAGCCCCAGCTGTTTTTCAGAGCTAAGGAGACATCGTCATTATCGGCAACAACACCTAAGTTGCCTAAAGTTGAGCGCAACTGAGGGTCAACTTGCTCATCAAAGAACGCGGTGTAGTTCACACCAACACCAACGAAAGGTTTAAACATATCGCTATCGATATCGAAGTGATACTGAGCCAGCAAAGTTGGTGGTAAATGCTTGGTTTTACCAATTTTCAGTCCGGCCAGCGAACCTGTTGCGGTAATATCATGACTGAATGGTGTTGCTGCAACCAGCTCAAGCGTCCAGTTTTCAGTTAGCTTATAATCAAAAGTTAAACCTAACTGAGTATTGGTATTAACACCAGCGCCAGTACTGTTCTCTTGTAAACCAGCTACTGACTCAACAACATTCAAGTGCCCACTGCTATCATCAGGCATGACAGAGATAGCACCAACATTGATAGAGAAATCGTTTGCTAATGCAGAAGTGCTTAGCAAGCCTAACAATACACCGCACGATAATACTTTAAGCTTCATGGGGAACTCCTTGTTAATGAAGACCCCTAAAGTTTATAAGGTTTATCGAATAATCGAATTGATCTGAATCAACCTAGTGTTCGGCATTGTGGTAAATGTTTTGAACGTCATCCAAATCGTTCAGCATATCCATCAAACGCTCAAACATTGGCAAATCATCTTCGGCTATGCTGGTCGTTACCTGAGGTAAAAACTGGATTTCGTCAGCTTCAAAATCAATATCAGGAAACGCATAAGTTAAGGCCTGACGAGCTGCTGCGTACTCTGTATTTGGCGCAAATACGGTAACCAGACCATCTTCGAATTCGACGTCGGTAACATCAACATCAGCTTCCATCATGGCTTCCAGCACTTCGTCTTCACTGTCGTGCTTGAAGGCAAAAATCGCACAGTGGTCAAATGAATGCGAAACGCTGCCCTGAGCGCCAATTTTTGATTTACTTTTGGTAAAACAATTGCGGACATCGCCGAAGGTGCGGTTAGGATTATCGGTTAAGCATTCGACAATAACCATACAGTTACTGGGACCGTAGCCTTCGTAACGCGCCGGAGAAAAATCCTCTCCTGCCCCGCCTTGAGCCTTGTCTATCGCTTTTTCTATAACGTGAGCAGGAACCTGGTCTTTTTTGGCCCGATCTATCATGCCGCGTAACGCCAGGTTACCGTCCGGGTCGGTACCACCCTGCTTGGCGCAAACATAAATTTCACGGCCATAACGGCTATAAACTTTGCTCTTTGCATTAGCCGTTTTAGCCATAGACTCTTTTCGGTTTTGATAGGCGCGACCCATTCTGAATTTCTCACTGTTTAATTAAAGACCCAAAGATTTTACACAGGCAGCTGTTACTGGTCGAGTACTAGCAGCAATAAGTACCGGCTTAATTGCAGATTATTGATATAGCCAAGCTGTCTACCATAGAAGATTTTGATTCTTCAGTTTGTGCTACATGGCAACGTAAACTCGGCGACAGAAACAAACTGTTGAGTCAATTATGCAAAGCCCAATACCTGTATTATCCATGCGAAAACTGTATCTCAGTGCTTCTGATCGCCAGCAATTCATTGCTGACCTTGGTAGAGCTGCGCGTGATATTGGCTTCTTCTACCTGGAAGACCACGGTATTTCATTGGCAGAACAAGTTAAGGTACTGGACACCGCTAAAACCTTTTTTGCACTCAGTGATGTAGAAAAGAAACAGGTGCAGATGATTCATTCACCGCATTTTCGCGGCTACTCAGCAAACTACTCCGAGTTGACGGCAGGCCGGCGCGATCGTCGTGAGCAGTTTGATATCATGGACGAACTGCCTGCTCAGGCTACGTCCGCTATACGCCATGAATGGCAAAAACTCATTGGACCCAACCAGTGGCCAGAGCAATTGCCTGCCATGAAAACCCAGTTGTTGTCCTGGCAGAACAAGCTAACCGAAGTGTCTCTGCAGCTTTTAGAGGCGTTATGCGAAAGTCTCGAGCAACCTGCTGACGCATTGGCTGAAACCATCAGCAACGGTCCTTACCGTCATACCAAGCTTATTAAATACCCCGGTAGCCCAGAAGCCTCTGGTCAGGGTGTTGGTGCGCATAAAGACCCGGGCTACCTCACCCTGGTTCTGCAAGACGAAAACAGCGGGCTGGAAGTGGAATACGAACAACAATGGTACAAGGTGGCTCCGCGCCCCGGCGCCTTTGTGGTGAATATTGGTGAATTACTGGAGCTGGCTTCTAATGGTTATTTAAAAGCGACTAACCATCGTGTTACCAGCCCTAAAACTGGGGTTACCCGTTATTCATCGGCTTTTTTCATGGCCGCTCAGCTGAATGCTTCGGTTCCTGTGTTAAAACTCCCTTCTCATTTAGCAAAACACGCTAAGGGGCCAACCAGCGATCCGAATAACCCATTACTACATAATGTTGGCGAAAACGTGATGAAAGGCAGGAAGCGTTCGCATCCCGATGTGTCTATGCGTTTTTATCCAAAAACTTTGAAGTGTAGTTCGTACTAACTGATAAGCTTTGTCACTTTCCGGACGTTAAGCTGTGCCTTTACTATAAGTGATATTGATAGCAGGTAAAAATAGGGGCCACGAAGGCCCCTATGTAATACGGATAAAATTATTTAACTCAGCGTTATTAAAAACTAACTGTTACTGAGCCACAAGCTTCCGTACCCGCTTCACAAACTTCGTAAACGACATCACTACCATCAGACTCAAAACGATCACGAGCACGACCTCGATTCGATAGTGTTTCAACAAACTCACCGTTACGATACAAGTCTACGTCACCGGCAGCGCCTGACCAACGCAAGTCAACCAAAGCGGTTCCACTGCGCAGTAAGCGTGAACGGTAAACGTCAAGTTCAATATCCGTCAGGCTAACCGTCACAGACTGGGTAACAGTATCTGATAACTCAGTCGCATCAGTAACTGTCAGAGTAACGTCGTAAGTACCCTCTTGAGAATACGCATATACGGGATTTGCCTCAGTTGAAGTACTACCGTCACCAAACTCCCAGAAGTAGCTCTCAATATCACCGTCGCTGTCTGTTGATGTATTAGTAAAGTTTACGGTTAAATCAGCAGCATCAGCTTCAAAGCTGGCAACGGGTGCATCAGGTAAACCGTCATCTTCCTCAACAGCTGTTAGCGTCAATGACCAATGGTTCAAAACACCCGTATCTGCACCAGCGTTATCTGATACATTCAACGTCCAGTCACCGGTCATATCTTCACCATTGAAGCTATCCAGCGACCAGCTCTGTACCAAATCATTTTCACTGCTGCCAGCACGGTCATGCAACACATGCTCAGTGCCTTCAGGTGAGGTTAAAGTAACAATTAAATCACCACGCCATGTATGAGTAATATCAACACTGACATCAGCACCGAATACCACACCAGTTTCAGGAACATTGATTATGCGACTAATACCGCTGCTGTCATCATCCGGGATATCAACACCGGCAGTGTCATCGTAGTAAAAATCAGATAACCCCTGTGGCAGAACGTAGACTGTTGCACTAACGTCACGGGTCATCTCGCCAGTTTCTGCATCCGTACCACTAACCGTTACAGCGTATTCACCCCATGCGGTTTCTTCAGTTGTTGCCAGTTGTACATCAACCGACTCACCATTTTGTGCTTGGCTTGAAGATAACGAAACATCAAGCTGAGGTTCAGCAGAAACGTTTAAATCAACAGTACCTGACCATTCAGCAATACTACCGACATCAAGCGTTAATGTGGCGTTATCACCAGCAACAATTTCTTGAGATGCTGGAGAAAGCGTTAAGCGATAAGCAGGATCCGGATCCGCTGCTTCCAGTGCACTCAACGCGTTCAAGCGTTTACCAGACACTGTCTTTCCGGCTAAAGCAGAGTTACTCTCACCAGAGTCCATCAGAATCTGCTTAACTTCAGCAATCGTCAAGTGAGGAGCAATGGACCACACTAAACCAGCAACACCTGCGACATGAGGGCTTGCCATGGAGGTGCCGGACGCCGTTGCATAGCCATCATCAAGGTAAGTTGACAAAATTTCAGTACCCGGCGCACCTAAATCAACAGACACGGCACCATAAGTTGAAGAAGCAGCCATAGCATCGGTACGCGTGGTATTAGCAACGTTAACGATGCCATCTAAGTCGTAACCACCTGGGTAACTTGCTGTAACGTCAGAGTCGATTCCGTCGTTACCCGCCGCAGAAACAAACATGATACCCGCATCGATGCTGTCAGCGATAGCTGTTTTAAGCGACTCAGAGTAAGCGCCTCCGCCCCAGGAGTTGTTCGTCGCGACCAAGTTAACACCGTGATTAACTTTCAGGTTGGTCATGTAATCGATACATTCAATCGCTGTCGCAGTACTGCCTGTTCCATCGGCTCCCAAAAACTGACAGCCAACGATCTCTACATCCCAGTTAACCCCAGTGACGCCTTCACCGTTATTTGCACTTGCACCAATGGTACCAGCTACATGAGTACCGTGACCGTTGCCATCCATTGGATCGCCGTTTGAGTTTACTGCCGAATAGCCGTAGCAATCATCAATAACACCATTACCATCGTCGTCTTGTCCATTGCCGCAAACTTCACCTGGATTAACCCACATGTTTCCGGCTAAATCCGGATGCGTATAGTCCACACCTGAATCAATAACACCGATGACTACGCTTGAATCACCCGTTGTAATATCCCACGCTGGACGCGCGTCAATATCGACTCCGGGCGTGCCGCCGCTTTGCCCTGTGTTTTCCAAAGCCCACATGTCGTCGAAGGCTGGGTCGTCCGGCGTTGCCAGAATATTAAAGTCCGAGCGCTTATTGTCATTAATTGAAATAATGTAGTTCGGCTCTGCCACGTCAACCAAAGGATGGTTCGAGAGTCGCTTAATTAGCGCATCACGCTGCTTTGCATTACGCACGTTTACTTTTGCAATACGGCCATCAGCAATATGACGCATTGCGATATCCCGCCCTCGATCGTCAAGTGCTCGCAAAGCACCGCCAGCATTATTTATTAAGTCCTGACGCTGCTCTTTTGTCGCTGAAGCCTTAAAAACGACTAGCAGCGAGTCATCGTCAGCGCTTTGTCCATTTGCAACTGCTGTTCCTGCCGCAAGCGCCATGGATACACCGACAAATAATTTTTTCAAATTCGTCATTCTTCCTTCCTCATTATTGTTGTAGGAATATGTTTCAAATGTGCGTACTACTCATCTCGTCACTAAAATTATAATTAGCATATTTTCCACAAAAAAATATTCCAAAAGTTAGAAATTTGCTGTTATGACATTTAAATACGAAAAAGGGACTAGTACACTTAGGTGGGATTAACATCAAAAACAAATTAAACCTCTGTTTAATAAGAAAATCTTCATTCAAAAACGATTTTAAAAATACATCATTCATACGATTGCCAACGTCAAGGTAGTCGCTATCCTTGTTAGCGGAATTATTAACAAAAGGTGTTCCGCTTTGACTTTTTTCAAACAACTTTTAACGGCAACAGTGGTGATGTTGGTTTCTCTTCCGGGAGCAGCTGACGAGACCCCTATTGCTCTAGCAGGGTTACTGGAGCGGCAGTCCCTTGCAAACCATGCAGAAATTGCTCAACTAGGGTCTTATAACCTCACTTCTATCGCCCAGGCAGGCGAGCAAAACTATGCATACCTCGTTCAGTACGGATTGGAAAACACTCTGACTGTCGAACAGCAAGGGTTAAATAATTCTGTCACTGCAGAGCAATCTGGACGCAGTAATTCAGCGACTATTCTCCAAGTTGGGCAAAGCAATGTTATTCAGCTTCAACAACTTGGGAACGGCAACTCAATAACCATTCAGCAGACAGGTGCTGCCGCTGAAATGTCCATAACGCAGTTCAAATAAGAACAAATCATTGGAGAACAATTATGTCTAATACGATCATTAAAAAAAGTGCTATAGCTTTAGCTTTAGGATTAGCATTTTCCGGTTACGCGAATGCAGACACTCACATTGCCGTTATTAACCAAGACTCTTCGGATGCGGTTGAACTTGGCAACGATATGTACGTTGAACAAGGCGGATTTTTCAACTGGGCCTACGCTGATCAATATGGTGAAGGAAACGAGACCTCATTGTTACAACTTGACGACTTTCAAGAAGCGTATACTTACGTCACTGGCGACTTCAATTTGGTCGAAGGTGAGCAGTCTGGCTTCTGGAATATCTTCGACTCGGAAGTGACTGGTGATGACAACATGCTGACCAGCCTGCAAGAAGGCGATCTTAACTCATCTACCGTTTTTCTGACCGGTAATGATAACTCTGCCTATGTAGAACAGTCTGGTGCTGGAAACGAAGGTGCTATTGAACTAACTGGTGATTATAATACCGCTGATATTATACAACTTGGCGATTCTAACTGGGCGAACTTCCAAATAGAAGGCAGTGACAACTACTTTGAAGCTGACCAATCAGGTACTTCCAACGAAGCCGGTTACTTCAATGCAACTGGCAACTTAAACTCATTTGTCGCTCTCCAAGAAGGCGATAGCAATGTCGGCGGTGTTGTTGGCGCTAATGGCGACTCGAATGACGTTTATGTAGAACAAACCGGTTCACTGAACACTTTCATTGCACAGTCGCTGTCTGGTGATGGTAACTTTATCGACATTTACCAAGATGGCTCAGCTAACGAGTTCCTGATTCAACCGATTCAGGGGGACAAAAACGAAATAGCTGTGCAACAGGAAGGTAATGCTAATACCGTAGAAGCGCCTACAGGCATGGTTGGTAACGACAATACGATTGATGCATATCAAGAGGGTGATGACAACTCTGCAATATTTGCAACGGAAGGTGACGACCACATCATTGATATCGACCAGGATGGAAACAACAATATTGCGGTTGCAGAGTCGTATGGCGAAGACAACAATATTCGTATTTCCAGCCGTGGTGACGACAACTTAAATGGTGTCGCCCTGATTGGTGCAGACAACGAAGCGACCAGCCAACAATACGGTAATGCAAACACCGCTGAAATCGTTATTGCAGGTGACGACAACGACGTTGACTCACACCAGGACGGTGACAGCAACACCTTGCTTGCATATTCTTACGATGCAGGCACTACCTCTGGTAACGATCTACAGTCAGAGCAAACTGGCGACATCAACTTAATCGATACCATTATCGGTGGTAATGACAACCTTATTGCATTCGTCCAGGAGGGTAACAATAACGTTATCGCCGGTGACGAAGGGTCGTTTATTGTCGGCGGTAATAATGGCAGCGTTGACGTTGAACAAATTGGTAACAACAATACCGTTACAGGTGGTCAGTTTAGCGATGGCAACACTATGAGTGTTTATCAGCAAGGCGACTACAACGTAGCAACCGTTGTTCAATACTAATTAAGTATTAAACTCCAAAAGACAAAGCGGCTGCTATTGGCAGCCGCTTTTTAGGCTCTTATGTTAAAGAAACTTATTTTTGCTCTCATTCTCATTACTCCTTTCAGCCAAGCTGACGAAATTGAGCTTGGTGGCATGGTTCTGGACAGAACGATATCGCGTTTTGGCAAAGACTTTTTCTTTTATTACACCAGCTACTGGCGAGACATTCCTTCAACAAACGGAATTACAGTTGTTGTCAATGAGCGCGTTTATCCGCAAGCGGGAACCTACTTATGGGTAGAAATGGAACAAGAAAAGGTGTTCGAAACCTATTTCGGGCGACGCCATAATGACGTAAAAAAACTGGCTGAAAAAGCCATCCTTATCAGTATTAATCAGGTTGCTCGTATTAAAGCAGACTCGGTCTTCGATTCGCCAGAACATAATAAATTCTAAAAAGGCGCTTGTTATGAAAAAACTCTTTATTACCACTCTAGCTTTACTGCTCTCTTCCACATTGGTTGGTGCTACAGAAATTGTATACCAGCCGATAAACCCAAGTTTTGGCGGAAACCCAATGAATGGCAGCTTCCTTTTGCAAAAAGCCCAAAGCCAAAATGCTCATACTGCCCCCGATGAAAGCAGATCTTTTGTTGATCGTTTCAGAGATGCGTTAGAGCGGAACATCATTAACTCCCTTACTCGTCGTATTGCTGATGGCGAAATCGTTGAGGGACTTTATGACACTGGCGAATACACCGTTGAAGTTATCGGTCAGCCGGATGGTAGCGTCCTGGTATATATAACTCATAATGAAACCGGTGAACAAACCGTCATTACAATGCCTGCGATTTAAGAGAAAGACTATGAATATTCGTACTATTATTTTAATGGCTCTATCGTTGGTAATGTCTGGTTGCGCGATGATGCCAAAACCAACCGATTTAAACATCACTCCAGCAGAAATTGATGCACCAAGCTCGATGATGGAAACCCTCCAAGAACAACCGGTTCCGAAAAACCGCATTCCGGTTTCAATTTACGCATTTCGTGATCAAACCGGTCAGTATAAGCCTCAAGCTAATGTTTCAAGCTTTTCAACCGCAGTCACCCAAGGTGCAACGTCAATGCTGACACAAATGCTGCTTGAGTCCGGTTGGTTCTTGCCAATGGAACGTGAAAACCTACAGAACTTGCTGACTGAACGGAAAATTCACAATTCAAGTAAAGACTCAGATCTCCCGCCGCTACGTGAAGCAAGACTATTACTAGAAGGCGGTATCATTAGTTACGACACCAACGTAAGTACCGGTGGTATTGGTGCGGAATATTTCGGTATTGGTGCATCTGAGCTATATCGTGAAGATCAGGTATCTGTTTATTTACGCGCCGTCGACGTGTACACCGGTCAGGTCCTACTCTCGGTATCAGCAAGCAAAAAAGTCTTTTCCCAAGAATTGCGTGCTGGCTTATTCCGCTATGTGTCGTTAAACCGCTTAGCTGAGTTTGAAGGTGGTTATTCTACTAATGAGCCTGTGCAACTGTCGGTAAAACAGGCTATGGAAAAAGCACTACTGGAACTGATAGAAAAAGGACAAGCGCAGGGATTCTGGCGGGCAGAGAGCTAACTTCTGAGTTTTCAAATTTTACTTAGCCGGATGTCGCGTAATTCGACCACTTTAAAAGCTCAACTCGGTTACGCGCTCCGGTCTTTCTAAAAATTGAAGACAAGTGCGTTTTTACTGTATGAGCACTGATATTTAACTGCTCCGCAATTTCTTTATTGCGCGCACCAGTCGCTACCAGCTCGATAATTTTGAATTCTTGAGGGGTAAGCGAGTTAATTTGAGATAAGCTGCTAAAAGAATCGTCACCTGCCTGACGCCGCAACATCATCTCTTCAATCTTATCGGAAAGCAATGAGCGCGGGTAATAAAGCTCCCCCTGACCTATCACTTTTATTGCAGTTAATACGCGATCTAAAGGATCATTTTCATAAATAATTCCACGCGCACCAAGGTTTAATGCCTGGTTAGGAAGAACCGTATCTTTTTGTGCGTTAACTAGGAAAAGAGGATAAGTCTTTGTAAGAGTCACAATTTGGTTATTAGTGTGGACCCGCGAAAGCTGTTCAGACTCTAACGAATAAGCAACCATCGTGTTGTCTAGTGGCGAACTCTCAACCAACTCCGAGAATGTACGGTGGATAACCGATATCTCTAAGGATTCGGCAAGCAACCCCAAGTTCTGCGTACGCTTTTGATGTTCAATTAAAGCTAACTGAGTAAAACGCGCCATAACATCCCTTAAAGTTAAAAACACTTACTCGACATTAAAATTACAGCGTCCTATAACGAATAAGCGCGACTATTTATAATACATGACTAATTTTTATTCAGAAAGTTTTGCACTCTATAACATGTTACAAAATGTAACAAGCGCTCTATTTGAAATGAATGCAATGCATGCAATGACAAACGATCACACCATATAGTCCCACTCGCAAAGTCCGAAATAAGCGACAAAAGGGCTTTGATCCCGTATCATAAGCCTTAGTCAGCAGATAAAGTTGAGTGTTTTAGTCAAGTATTTTATACTGTCGTCCAGTAACGGGCGAAACTCCCATCCGCAGCTTTTAGAGTGGGTAAATCATGAGTGAACAGATTGATCAGGCGCTTGCACGTAAATACGACGCAGGCTTCGTTTCAGAAATAGAGTCAGAAACTTTCCCAATCGGTTTAGACGAAGACGTTATTGCTCGTCTATCCGCGATTAAAGAAGAGCCCGAATGGATGCTGGAATGGCGTCTGAAGGCTTATCGAACCTGGTTAAAAATGGAAGAGCCGGACTGGGCACACGTCGATTATCCCAAAGTGGATTACCAGTCTATTTCATATTATTCAGCGCCGAAAAGCATGAAGGATAAACCTAAGTCATTAGACGAGGTTGATCCTGAGTTGCTGCGCACTTATGAAAAGCTGGGTATTCCCCTGCATGAGCAAGAAATGCTGGCTGGCGTAGCCGTCGATGCGGTCTTCGATTCCGTATCTGTCGTCACCACCTTCCGCGAGAAGCTGGAAGAAGCCGGCGTGATATTCTGCCCTATCTCTGAAGCCATTCATAAATACCCGGATCTGGTTAAGAAATACTTGGGAACCGTAGTTCCCCGTGGCGATAACTTTTTTGCCGCGTTGAACAGCGCCGTATTCACCGATGGTTCATTTGTTTATATTCCAAAAGGCGTTCGCTGCCCTATGGAACTATCAACTTACTTCCGCATAAACGAACAAAACACCGGTCAGTTCGAGCGCACCTTGATTGTTGCCGAAGAAGGCAGTCATGTTAGTTATCTGGAAGGTTGTACTGCACCGCAGCGCGATGAAAACCAATTACACGCAGCCGTAGTTGAGCTGGTCGCACTGGATGATGCAGAGATAAAATACTCTACCGTTCAGAACTGGTATCCGGGCGATGAAAACGGCAAAGGTGGTATCTACAACTTTGTCACTAAACGCGGCCTGTGTGAGAAAAACGCTAAAATCTCCTGGACTCAGGTAGAAACAGGCTCAGCCGTTACCTGGAAGTACCCAAGCTGTATTCTTAAAGGTGACAACAGCGTTGGTGAATTCTACTCGGTCGCATTAACCCGCGGAAAACAACAAGCCGATACCGGCACCAAAATGATCCACTTAGGTAAAAACACCAAGTCGACCATCATTTCCAAAGGTATTTCCGCTGGTCGCAGTAATAACGCTTACCGTGGTCTGGTGCGTATGGGCCCTGGTGCTGAAGGCGCGCGTAACTTTACCGAATGTGATTCACTGCTTATTGGCGACCAGTGCGGTGCACACACATTCCCGTATATTGAAAGCAGCAATCCAACCGCGATTGTTGAGCACGAAGCCACCACCTCTAAGGTGAGTGACGATCAATTATTCTTATGTCGGCAACGAGGCCTGGACCCTGAAAAAGCAGTCTCAATGATTGTAAATGGCTTCTGTAAAGAGGTATTCCGCGAACTGCCAATGGAGTTTGCGGTGGAAGCCGGTAAGTTGCTTGAAATCAGTCTTGAAGGTTCAGTGGGGTAAAACATGCTATCGATTAAAGATCTGCACGCACGTGTAGAAGAAACAACCATTTTGAAAGGCCTGAATCTGGAAATAAAACCCGGCGAAGTACATGCCATTATGGGTCCTAACGGTGCCGGTAAAAGTACCTTAGGTTACGTTTTATCTGGCCGCGACGGCTACGAAGTTGAAAGTGGCAGCGTTGAAATGGACGGCAAAGACTTGCTGGACATGGAAGTAGAAGAGCGCGCACAGGCCGGTATCTTTCTGGCATTCCAGTACCCTGTTGAAATACCGGGCGTTAGCAATATGGAATTCATGAAAGAATCCGTGAATGCCATGCGTGAAGCTCGTGGCGAAGACGCTTTAAGCTCTGCTGAATTCCTGAAAAAAGCGAAAGAAGCCTGCAAACAGGTTGAATTACCGCTCGATTTCTTAAAACGCGGTGTCAATGAAGGCTTCTCCGGTGGTGAGAAAAAGCGTAACGAAATTATGCAGTTGATCATGCTGGAGCCTAAACTGGCCATTCTTGACGAGTCTGACTCAGGTCTGGACGTCGATGCGTTGCAAGTTGTCGCCAATGGCGTTAACAGTCAACGTGATGGTGAGCGCAGCTTTATTGTTGTTACGCATTATCAGCGCCTGCTGGACTACATTCAGCCAGACTATGTTCACATCCTGTCTAAAGGCAAGATTGTGAAAAGTGGCGGTCCTGAACTGGCTAAAGAAGTTGAAGCCTCAGGTTATGCCTGGTTAGCTGAAGCTGAAGCAGAAGGAGCAGATGCATGAGTCAATGGTTAAACCACGTTCTAGAGCGTGCCTCGACCGTTGACGATTGGCTATCTCCGGTCCGGGCACAAGCCTTGGACACGTTAAAGCAACAGCAATGGCCGACACGCCGCACCGAAGCATGGCGTTATACGTCGTTGCATCCGGTTGCTGACTTAGATCTAAAATCCGGTACCGGTAATACGACAGCCGAAGCACCAGTGATTGAAGGTTTAAACAGCCTGGACTTGGTGTTTGTCGACGGCCAGCTTAGTACCGACATCAGCAAACTTAAGCTGCCAGAAGGCGTGACAATTAGTGAATTGTCGGCACCAAGTGAGCCCGCTGAAGCTATTTTTGCGCAAGTAAAACCCAGCCGTCATTTGTTTGGTCTGGTGAACGATGTATTGGCGCAGCAAGGCGTTGTTATCGACATTGCCGCTGGCGCTAAAATTGAACAGCCCATCCGCATCGTTAACTTTGCGTCAGCCGGTATCGAGTCTCATCAACGCACGCTGGTGCGTGTTGGTGCAAATGCGCAGGCAACCATTATTGAGCACGGTAGCGGTTCAGGTAATAGCTTAAACACGGCTTTTGCCGAGTACGACATTGCCGAGAAAGCGAGTTTAGAGCACTACCGTTTTGCCCTGCACGAAGGCGAAGCGATTCACATTGGCGGCAGTCACTTTAAGCTGCACGATCATGCCAAAATGAACAGCACCTTAATTGGCTACGGCAGTCAGTTAACGCGTCTGGACGTGGATATTGAACACGCTGGCGAACATGCCTTTGCTAAGTTTAATAACGTGTATTTACTGGCTCCACGTCAGCACTTTGATTTGCACAGCACCATTGAACATGCCTCACCTAACGGCACGACCGAAGAGAACGCCCGGGGCATTATTGGCGACCGGGCAAAAGCAGTATTTAACGGCCGCATTCATATTCATCGTGATGCACAGAAAACGCTGGCCGAACTGAATAACCGCAACTTGCTGCTGACCCGTGGTGCACAAATTAATACGAAACCAGAGCTCGAAATCTACGCAGACGATGTACAGTGCGCGCACGGTGCAACGGTTGCTGAAATTGATGAAGAAGCGTTGTATTACATGCTGACCCGTGGCATCGACAGGCAACAAGCCCTGGTTATGCTCAACTTTGGTTTCGTACAGGAAATGGTGTTCCAGATGCCAAATAAAGCCCTGGCCGACTGGTTGCAGCCTATTTTGAAAACCCGCTTTGAAAGTATGATGGAGAAGCAATGAGCCTGAACGTTGCACAAATTCGTGAGCAGTTTCCGATACTGCAGCGGCAGGTAAACGGTAAACCACTGGTTTATCTGGATAACGCTGCCACCACGCAAAAACCACAAGCCGTCATTGACGCGCTGACGGATTACTATACTCAGTGCAACGCCAATGTTCATCGCGGAGCTCATTATCTTTCTGATGAAGCCACCCGTCGCTACGAAGCGGCACGTAAAACCGTCGCTGATTACATACATGCAAATCGTCAGGAAGAAGTTATCTGGACCAGCGGCACCACCGAGAGTATTAACCTGGTTGCTAATGGTGTTGCTCAGCGCTTAAAAGCTGGCGAGGAAGTACTGGTGACCGAAATGGAACACCATGCGAACCTGGTCACCTGGCAACAGGCGTGTAAGCGTTCTGGCGCCACGTTAAAAGTCGTCCCTGTTAACGAAGATGGTTCACTGAATACCGAGCAGTTTCACGCTCTGTTGAGTGAAAACACGGCTTTCGTGTCAATGCCGCATATTTCAAATGCGTTGGGTACCATTAACCCAATTAAAGAGCTCACCGCTGCCGCCAAGGCCAAAAATGCTCTGGTTATGATTGACGGCGCACAAGGCGTGGCGCACGGTGCTATCGATGTGCAGGACATTGGTTGTGACTTTTACGCGTTTTCCGGCCATAAGCTGTTCGGTCCAACCGGCATTGGCGTACTCTGGGGTTGTTATGAGGTTTTAAAAGACTGGCCTATATGGTTAGTCGGCGGCGAAATGATAGCCACAGTCAGTTACCAGGACGCCACCTGGGGTGAATTACCCAACCGACTGGAAGCTGGTACGCCAAATATCGCTGGTGCCATTGGTCTGGCGGCAGCTATAAACTGGTTACAGCAATTTAATAAAGCCGACATTTTGGCTCACGAAACCGCCTTACTGGCACGCGCAACCGAGCTGGCTGAGCAAACCGATGGCTTAACCATTATTGGTCACGCTGACAATAAAATTGGCGTGTTAAGCTTTATTTTAGAGGGTGCACACCCGGCTGATATCGGCTTTTTGCTGGACAAACAAGGTATTGCCATTCGTACTGGTGACCACTGCGCTCAACCGCTTATGAAACGCCTGAATGTACCAGGTACTGCGCGAGCGTCATTTACCATTTATAATACGTTAGACGAGGTTGATAAGCTGTTCGAAGGCATCAACAAAGCTCGTTTAATGCTAGCCTAACGGCAGGAGGAGACTCATGTCTGTAGAAACATTTGTACCATCGTCTTCCTTAATTTCGATGACAGAAAACGCCGTACGTTATTTCGAGTCACGCTTAAAAGACGAACCCGGAAAATTCATTCGGCTGTCCACTAAACAGAGTGGCTGCACAGGTTATGCCTATGTGCTCAGTTCAGCCGATGCACTGGAAGACGGTGATGAAGTTGTCGACATTAATGCTAACCTGAAAGTCGCGATTGCTTCTAATGCTCTTGAGCTGGTTCGTAACACCGAAATTGATTACGTAAAAGAAGGCATTAACGGCGTGGTTAAATTCAACAACCCGAATGTAGTCAATGAATGTGGTTGTGGCGAAAGCTTCAACGTGCAGTAACGGAAGTTTAAATTATGCAGCAGAAAATGGTGTCCACCACCCGCGAAGTTAAAGCGCGTCGCGTACCAACGGGTGAGCCGAAAGTTATTCCTAAGGGTGAGTTCGTTACTATTACTCAGGATTTAGGCGGCAATTACACCGTCACCTTTCAGGGCAATATGCTGCGTATAGATGGTACTGACGCGGATGCTATTGGTCGTAAACCAGAAAAGCTCGACTTTGAACCACCAGCAGACGGAAGCGTTTCAGAAGATCAGGTCTGGGAAGCGTTAGAAACCATTTATGATCCGGAAATTCCTATTAACTTAGTGTCGCTGGGGCTTATCTACAAAGTCGAGGTTGATAAAGATTCAGGCACCGTTACTATTGATATGACCTTAACCGCGCCCGGCTGCGGTATGGGTCCGGTTTTAGTGGGTGATGTTGAATATCGGGTTTCTCTGGTACCGCACGTTAAAAATGTGAACGTTGGCCTCGTTTTTGACCCACCCTGGTCACGCGACATGATGAGTGAAGAAGCTCAGCTTGAAGCCGGTGTTTTCTTTTAACGTTAGCTACTCTTTTAACTTATAAATGAAGGTTATTGGTCAGCATGAATTTACCCAGTACAGATGAAATCATTGATGACTTAGAGTTTTTAGATGACTGGGAGCAACGTTACCAGTACATTATTGATTTAGGTAAGGCCTTACCCGGTTTACCGGAAAGCCAGCATAAGGAAGAGTATTTGGTGCGTGGCTGCCAAAGTAACGTCTGGCTTATCAGTGAAGAAAAAGACGGCAAACTGTTACTGCATGTCGATAGTGACGCAGTTATTGTGCAAGGGTTGCTGACCTTAGTTATGGCCGCTTACCGCGACAAAACGCCAGAGCAAATTCTTGCCGTTGATATCGACAGCTACTTTGCCAAGCTGGACTTAGAAAACCACATTACACCGACTCGCGGAAATGGCTTACGCGCCATTGTCGGAAGAATTCAGCAGTTGGCAAAAAGCAGCCAGGCTTAAATGGTGTTAAACAGTTCCTGAACATTAAACGATACGGTTCGGTAAAGTGCGAGTAGATTAGGATCGACTTTATCAAGCCGTTCTTTCATCTGTACCAATCTCTCTAGCTTCAATACCACTCGCAAACACTGGCCTTTCGGACCAGCATGTTGATTGACTGCCAATTTAGTAGCATCTGTTAACGGTAGTTCTTTGAAAAATGCCTCTTTTTCAACGCCCAGCATAATGTCAATGCCAGACAACAGTCCCACAAAATAACACTGATCTGGGTCCAAACTTTCAGACTTCTGTCTTTTACAAAGTTCGTAACACATTTGGGCTCTTATCAAAATCATACGTGACGCTTCTGGGCCGCTCACACTGACCGAGCCAATCAACGCAATCCAGCGGCGAAGTTTTTCAATGCCCAACCGCATGATGACATCTTTTACCCGCGTGATAGGACTAGCGGTTGGATAAAGCGGACTATTTACGATTTTTAGCAAGCTGATAGATAACTTAGGGTCTTCTGAAACCCGTTGTGATAATTCAGTTAAATCAGGTTCTTTTTCAAAACATAACGACAATATCTTAGCTAACTGCAACGATGACGGCTCGAGCCTTGTGCCGTAGACAACCGTTGGCTTGGCAAAATAGTAGCCTTGAAACAAATCAAAACCCATTTTCTCGTAGGCAATTTTTGTTTCCTCGTCCTCTACTCGCTCAGCTAGCCAACGTCCCTTAAACCCGGTTAGCTTTTCTTTGAAAGCTTTTGCCTGTTCCACAGTGAGAGAAGAAACATCTACTTTTATATAGGAGGCATAACGAACAAGTGGCTCCCACGCAGGGTCAAATTCAAAATCATCCAACGCAAAGCGGAAACCTTTTTCGTGCCACCTGGCTACAGCCGTAACAATAGCTTTTGTTGGCTTCAGCCGCTCAACCAGCTCAATCACTACTTTATCCGGCCCTACAGGTAAAAAGCTTTGGGAAATAAGGAAGTCATTAGAAACGTTAATAAATGCGGTAGCGTTGTAATGCTCAGTTTGACTGGTTATGCCAGCACAAAAGTTGAATATAACTTCGCTGGTTGCCGCGGTATCACCAACGGTTTCAGCCGTTAAATTAAGAGCGTTACGATACAGTAACTCAACCGCATAAAATTTATTTTTGCTATCGTATATTGGCTGTGAGGCCAGTAGAGGAGAGCTATCAGACATTAATTTTTCTCTTCTTTTGCCGCTTCCATTGCGCTTAAAATATCCGATGATAAGGAGTCCAGTTGACCTGTTGGCTGTGGCAACATAATCACTTTACTGGCGGCGGTATCGAAAGAACCTAACACATCGACATAGTTAGTGAATTTCAGCAAATCGATGACATCTTTAGAAGATATATCGTTTGCCTGATCGGTAACCATGGCAATAGAGTCCCGCAGTCCTTCAGCTATTGCTAAACGCTGACCCGCAATACCCTGACCCTGCAAAATTTTCGATTCTTTGTCGGCTTCAGCCTGCTTCACCAGCATAATTTTTTCAGCTTCCGCTTTATGCTCTGCTGCACGGCGCTCTCTTTCAGCCGCGTTAATTTGGTTCATTGAATCTTTAACGGACTGGTCTGGGTCAATGTCTGTCACCAGCGACGCAATAATCTCAAAACCATACTCTTCCATGGTATCGCGCAACTGCTCTTTTACGTCTTTAGAAATTGAATCTTTATTGTCGAATACGGCGTCCAGATTCTGCTTAGGAATTTGCGCGCGCACCGTATCAAACACATAAGACTGCATTTGCCACTCGGGGTTTTCCAGCTGATAAAACGCATTATAAACTGAGGTTTCATTGCTCACGCGATACTGCACTGACACCCGGACAATAACAAACACGTTATCGTTTGTTTTGGTCTCAACATCGACATCCAGCTGCCGCGTTCTCATTGACTGTTTGTGAGCAACCTGCTCAATAAGCGGGATAATAAAGTTAAGCCCCGGCGTCAGCATGCGCCGATAACGCCCGAACAACTCAACCAGATACACGCTTTGCTGCGGCACAATGCGCACCGACGCTATCAGTAAGAGTAAAACAACTACAGCGGCAACTACCCACATAATATTAAAATCATTGTTCATAATTGAATCCTTACAATACGAGAGTGGGAGTGAAAACAGATTAACGGGAAACGAGGAAAATATCGAAAGAACAACGCAAAGGCGTCGCCGTTTATAGCGAAGCCTTTGCTGATCAGAAGTTACTCAGGAAGCTCTTCAAACCCCATGTGATACAAAGTAAAACCAAAGATATCGGAATACTGCTCAATGGTTTTTGAAACCGGTGTCCCAGCACCGTGTCCAGCGTTGGTTTCAATACGAATAAGCTGAGGGTTTTCACCGCCCGCTTTGTCCTGAAGCTCCGCCGCAAACTTAAATGAGTGCGCAGGAACCACGCGATCATCATGGTCACCCGTAGTGATCAGCGTTGCCGGATAAGCCACGCCTTCTTCCACGTTATGAACAGGAGAATAGCCCAACAAGTACTCGAACATTTCTTTACTGTCATTGGCTGTACCATAATCGTATGCCCAACCTGCGCCAGCGGTGAAGGTGTGATAACGCAGCATATCCAGAACACCAACTGCCGGTAATGCGACCGCAAACAGTTCAGGACGCTGAGTCATGACCGCACCGACTAGCAAGCCACCATTAGAACCACCACGAATGGCTAAACGCTCCGGTGAAGTATAGTCTTTCTCAATTAAATACTCGGCCGCAGCGATAAAATCGTCAAACACATTCTGCTTCTGCAGCTTGGTACCCGCTTTATGCCAGTCTTTACCGTATTCACCGCCACCGCGTAAGTTAGCAACGGCGTAAACGCCACCCATTTCTAACCAGGCTGCGTTAGCAATGCTGAACGAAGGCGTCAGGCTGATATTAAAGCCACCATAACCATACAGGATTGTCGGGTTTGAGCCATCCAGCTTAGTGCCCTTCTTGTAGGTAATGATCATAGGCACTTCGGTGCCGTCTTTAGACGTATAAAACACCTGCTTTGATTCATAGTTTGCCGGGTCAAAATCGGCACCAGACTCAGCATAAACTTCAGAGCCGCCCTGGTCCGGGTCAAACTTATAAATCGTTGACGGTGTGCTGTAGTTGGTAAAGGTGTAGTACAACTCATCCGCTTCTTTCTTACCTGAGAAGCCACCAATACTGCCTACGCCCGGAAGCTGAACTTCACGCACCATATCGCCGTTATAAGCGTATTGCTTCACCTGAGCCACAGCATCCACCATGTACTCGGCAAAGATATAGCCGGCACCGGTTGAGACGCTTAGCACGTTTTCCGTTTCTGGGATAAAGTCTTCCCAGTTTTCTGGCGCTGGATTACTAGCATCAACAGTCACAACGCGCTGGTTCGGCGCATCTAAGTTAGTCACAAGGTAAAGCTTTGAACCATCGTTATCTAATACGCGAGTATCAGAGTCTGTATGATCAAGAATTGTCACCAGTTCGCTGCCTGCATCGGTCAGGTCTTTTAAAAACAGTTTATTACCCGAGGTTGAATTAGCCGCTGAAATGAGTAAATAACGATCATCATCGGTTACTGAGCCACCAACATAGCGGTGTTTCTCAGCATCCGTTCCACCAAACACCAGTTTATCATCAGCCTGGTCCGTACCCAGCTCATGGTAATACAGTTTATGCTGATCGGTTTTTGCAGAGAGCTCACTGCCTTCTGGCTTGTCATAACTTGAGTAATAGAAACCTTCGTTACCAACCCAGGAAACGCCGCTAAACTTCACATCCACTAACGGCTCTTCCAGCTGTTCTTTGGTTTCGGCGTCAATAACCCGAATTTTACGCCAGTCACTGCCGCCCTCAGAAATTGAGTAAGCCGCTAGCGAACCGTCGTCAGAAAAGGTTAACTGTGCCAGCGAGGTTGTTCCGTCTTCACTAAAGGTGTTCGGATCCAGAAACACTTCCGGTTCTTCGTCACCTTTCTGCCGGTACACCACGTACTGATTCTGCAAGCCGTCGTTTTTGTAGAAATAGGTGTAATCGCCCTCTTTAAACGGCGCGCTGATTTTCTCGTAATTCCACAGCTCGGTCAGACGCGTTTCAATTTTCTCACGATAGGGAATGGACTCAAGATGTGCAAAAGTGACTTCGTTCTGCGCTTTAACCCAGTTTTCAGTCTCTTCGCTACGGTCATCTTCTAACCAGCGATATGGGTCCGCAACTTCGGTACCAAAGTAGGTATCAACCACATCGCCTTTACGCGTTTCCGGATACGACATAGATTGCGTATTCGCCTCTTGTTCTGTTTCAGCATTTTGTGAACAGGCTGTCAGCAAACTGACTGCAACTGCTCCCAGTAGATATTTCATTGTTATTATCCTTATCGACTCTCTATAGGAAATTCTTTTAACCCGCACTTTAATTTAGCAAAGTCTTCAGTTAGAAAGTAGCATAAATACGTATCAAGGTGTGTACAAAGTCCAGCGTTTTTCAGCTAATTGCTCCAGCCAAAAACGAAGTTCATCCTCAAGCGCACGGTCTTCTTTTACCGGAGCAAATTCTTTTTCAATGTCGCTTAGCATGTCTTCCACCTCTGCAGATAACGATTCCGGAGCACCGTTTATTCTTTGCCTCAGCCGAACACCCTGGCAAGAAGCCAAAAGAGTCGCGATAGCAACTTGTGCAGTTAAGTCCAGAACTCTCACACAGTCGCGGGCCGCAATGGTTCCCATGCTCACCTTATCCTGATTGTGACACTCAGTAGAACGGGAAAAGACGCTGGCGGGCATGGTCAGCTTTAGTGCTTCTGCAGTCCAGGCAGAACAACCAATTTGCACCGCTTTAAACCCGTGGTTAATGGCAGTTCTAGAGGAATCGGCTGCGGATAAGTTTGCCGGTAAACCGTTATTCACTTTCTGGTCCATCAACAGCGCCATTTGCCTGTCATGTAAATCGGCCAGATTAGCCACCTGCGTTTTTAGGGTGTCCATCGCCATAGCAATATGGCCACCATAGAAATGACCACCGTGCAGAACCTGTTCTCGCTCGGCGTCAATAATGGGGTTGTCATTAGCGCTGTTCAGTTCATTTTCTATTGTTTGTCGGAGCCAGGGTAAAGCATCTTTTAATGCGCCTACAATATGTGGCGCACAGCGAATGGAGTACCGATCCTGCAAACGCGCAGAATTTCTTTGTGTGGGTATTTCCCCTAAATCATGGCGTATCCACTTAGCCACCTGCTGTTGACCCACATGCGGCTTAACCTGAAATAAATGTTCGTCAAAGTGCTGAGCGTTTCCGCCAAGCGCGTAACACACCAAAGACGTAATACGACTCGACAGACGACTGAAGTAATCCGCTTTGTCAAAGTTCAGACAAGCAACTGCCGTCATAACTGCCGTGCCGTTCATCAGTGCCAGAGCTTCTTTGGGCCTAAGTTTATAGGGGGATAACCCGAAGGTGCTAAAAGCCTCCTGACTTGAAATGACCTGCCCGCGAAAATGCACTTTATTTTCACCAACAAGCGCACTGGCAATATAGGATAAAGGCGTTAAGTCACCGCTGGCGCCAACGCTCCCTTCTTGCGGAATAAGAGGCAATATATCCTCATTTATCATAAGGGTCAGTCGCTCAAGTAACTCCCAGCTTACTCCCGAGTACCCTTGCGCCAGAGAACATAAACGAACCGCGAGAATAGCTCGCACTGTGGATTTATCAAAATGCTCGCCCAGGCCGCACCCATGAAAGCGCGTAAGATGCAGCGGCAGTTCATCAACTAAGTCAGCGGGAACGCCTACTGTGCAGCTGTCTCCATAGCCAGTGGTTACTCCGTAAATGACACCATCTTCCAACAGGAGTTTTTCGAGAAAATCCGCACCGGCCTGAATCCTCTCCCGGAATAAAGGGTCTGAATTTAGTTCTGCTTTTGACTCACATCGAGAAAGCCGGACAATATCTTCAATTCTTAAGGTGCCTGCACCAAAACATACGTTTTTCTTCATCACAGCTCTATTATCGTTGTTTGACCTTTAAATTACTGGCTCTCTAACCTGAACGATCAACGTGTCGGCTCAGTATTCTTTTATTTTCTAATTGAACAAGAGAGCTCTTGCGCCAGTCCCAAAGGTTTTTACTCATGGTCCCACGATATTCGTCTTTGTCGACGATCGGATACGGGTAATCGGTGCCCAGCTCAATATCGAACATGGCCGATTCCAAGGGCGTCAACTGCCAGGGTTCTATTAGCAACTCATTCGGCAGTTCGGCAAGCTCAGGCAGCCAGGTTCGTATAAAAGTACCCTCGGTATCCTGTTCAAGAGCCTGTTTTGTCGGGTTGTATATGCGCACGGTATTAATGCCGGTCACGCCCGCCTGCATTTGAAACTGGGGATAATGAATGCCCGGCTCAAAGTCGAGGAAAAGTGACGCTAGATAATCAGCCCCCAGACGCCAGTCTATTGCCAGATAATGACACAAAAAACTCACCAACATAGCGCGCATTCTGAAGTTAATGTAACCCGTTTTAATCAGGCAGCGCATACAGGCATCCACCAGCGGGTAGCCCGTTCTACCCTGTTTCCAGGCCTCTAAATGCTGAGCAACTGATTCATCCTTCCGAAACGGCAAGGTCTCATAACCGCGGTTAATAGGCTTAAGCTGCTGACTTATCTCACTTTCAAACTTTTGAATAAAGTGACAATGCCAGTGCAAGCGAGAAACCAGCGCCCGCAGCGGTTTTCTCCAGCCGGGTGTCTGCCAGTAGGTTAAACAATACTGGTATACCTGCCGTAGACTTAAATTACCCCAGGCAAGGTACGCAGAAAGTCGGCTGCAACTCTCGCGGCTTAATCCCGGTTTGGAAATATTCACACTGTACAGTTTTCCCCGGCCTTCAAAAAACGATAACAACGTCCGTCGTGCTTCCAGTTCTCCGCCCTTTTGAAACAACGGGTCATGCGCCTGCCACTCTGCGGGCGCACGGTAAAGCTCAAAAGGACTGGCAATAATTCTTGTTAAATCGAGCGTTTCAGACTCAAGCCGCATCACTCGGTTCCAGTTTTTACGCCAGTTCGAACGCGAACGAGCCGCCCTGATGACCGCACCATAGGAAGACTCGTGCCAGTTTATGTTTTGCTCACGGCAAAACCTGGAAACCTGCTTGTCACGCTGGTAGGTATTAATTAAGCCAATTTCCTGGTAGCTATACAGCTCAATGCTGCCAAGTTTATTCTGTATGCGCTGCAACTGCTCTAAAGTATCACCGCAGGAAATATGCAGATTTACACCATAGGGTTTTAGCTGCTCGTTCATGTCACAAAGGCTTTGCCAGACAAACCGCCAGTGCCGCATGTCGTAATGCGGGTCATCTAGCAACATCGGTTCAAAGTTGTACCACAGCAAAACCGAGTCATGATGCTTCAGCGCCGCAGCTAACGCATCATGGTCGGAGAGTCGCAAATCGCGTTTTAACCAAACTACTGCAGTGCGACTCATGTTCACTGCACCGGCCAGTCTGCGGCATCAACGCTGTCTATGGGTTGCCCAGATAAGTCGCCAGCCCAGCGCTCAATAAACTCATTGTCCGGGTCGTAGCGCTCGGTTTGCTTTTCCAGATTAAACTGACGATGCCCTCTGGGATCGGCTCCTACACCCGCCAGATACTGCCAGTTGCCCCAGTTGGAGGAAACGTCGTAATCAATCAGCTGCTGTTCAAAATAGGCCGCACCGTAGCGCCAGTCCAGGCTCAGCTCGTGTACAAAACAACTGGCAACCAACTGCCGCCCCCTGTTCGACATATAACCGGTGGCATTCAACTGCTTCATACAAGCGTTAACAATAGGATAAGGCGTATTGCCAGAGCACCACATCTGAAACCTTTCAGAATAAAAGCTGGTTTTGGGTGACTTGCCGGAGAGTCCGGAAAAAGCGAACAGACGTTTTCCATGCTTCAGTGCGTACCAGAAAAAATACTCGCGCCACAACAGCTCAAAACTTATCCAGTAGCTGGATTCACTCTCGCCAAACTGCGCTTCGTACTCTCTTAACGCCGTCATAATTTGCCGGACAGAAAGGCAGCCCTGCGCAAGCCAGGGCGAAAACTTGGTTGAGCTCGAAAAGTCATCTAAAGCATTTCGTGTTTGTTTATAAGTACCGGCAGACTGACCAGAAAAGTAGCGTGTTAAATGCGCTAAACCGGCCTTTTCTCCACCTTCAAAATCAGCTGACGCAAATTCATTCAAAGTTTCTGTCTTGAAGCCCGGATAACGGATGTTCTCTGGTAATGGAGGTAATGCGTTTATCGGCTGAACCGAAAAGTCACGGCTCAACGGCTCTACTTTTTTCCTGAATTGAGAAAAGGTTTCCGGTAAACCGGCCAAATCGAACGGCAGCTCCGACTCCGAAAACAAGGTGTTGTTTGGCACCTCATGAAAAGGCAGAAATGGAAACCGTTGCTGCAACAAACCCAATTCAAGCTGTTCGTAGTAACCCTGATGCTGGCTGAGGAAAACCGCATCCGCCCGACGTTCGGAAATGAGCTCAGTTAAAATTCGGTCAAATGTTCCGGCCCAAACAATGAGTTTTTGTCCACGCTTTTCCAGCTCGGTTCGCAGTTGCTTTAAGCTCTGCTGCAAAAAACTAAAGCGATGTTTACCCATGGTCTGAGTGCCATAGTGGCCATACTTATTATTTGCCGGATTAAAACAAAAGCAGCAGATGAGTGTTTCACTGCGCTGCGCAGCTTCATAAAGCGCCAGGTTGTCTTCAACCCTGAGATCATTCCGAAATACAAATAGACCTAACCGATAATCTGCCATAATGAATACGAGTTGTTGTTTAGCATTCATTACGTAAGTCATTTAGAATTGGACTAAACGTAAAGAGAACAATGACCGTAAAATATAAATAACTGACTTCTGGTGGACTCATTTTTTATGAACAAAGGTAAAAACTGGCTAATTTATACCCTGGGCTTTTTAGGGCTTATTCCCTTTCTGGCATCGTCGCTTGCGGCTTTAATGCATACAGGAACCTGGTGGGGCATTTCACCTTTAGAGTTGTTAATGACTTACGGCGCTATTATTCTCAGTTTTCTGGGTGGCACTTTATGGGGCCGGGCACTGCACCGCGCGGAAAGCGAAAAAACCACAGGTTTACTGTTATTAAGCAATGTTTTCGCTTTAGCGGCCTGGTTCACTATTTTAATTAACGCGCCAGCCTGGTCATTAGGTATGCAGATGGTGGGCTTTGCCTTAGTTCTGTACTTTGAACAAAAGCTGGCGCGCAGTTCGGCTATGACGGCTTATATGGGCTACTACCGTATACGGGTATTATTAACGACCATTGTCATCGTCTGCCAATTACTGGTCTTTGGTAACCACATTTTGTAGCGCTAGTTGTAGCACTATTTTTTCTCGTGATACCGCGCCAGAGTTTCCGCATAAATGTGGCGCACGTCATCACTGAATTTTTCCACCGAATAGTCGCGGGCAAAAGCCAGAGCATTTTCCGCGAGGCTCTGGCGCAACGCTTCATCATCCAGCAACTGTTTTACCCGCTCACACCACAAGGCCTGCTTAGCCGGGGTCTTGTAGCCGTTGTATCCGTCTTCAACAACATCGTCTATACCGCTGGAGCGTACAGCAACCACGGGTAAACCCGCTGCCATAGCTTCCAGAATCACCATACCCTGAGTTTCCGACTGCGAAGCAAACAAGAAGGCGTCACCTAACTGATACCAGGCGGCCATGTCTTCCGGCGGAACTGAGCCTACCAGAGTAATGTACTGCTGGAGTTTCATGTTATCAATGCGTTCCTGTAACCTATGGCGTTGATGACCGTCCCCAACAATGAGCAAACGGAAAGGCTTATCGGTTTGCGCTTTCAGTTGCGCCACCGCATCAATCATAAAATCGATATTCTTCTCATTAGACAACCGGGACACGCTGACAAACACCGTTTCATCGCCTAGTTTTTGTTGCTGGCGTAGCTCTTCTATTTTCTTGTCGTCAACTTGCTGGAAACGCTCAAACTCAATACCCGTTGGCTGAACAAACGTCGGCTTCTTAACCCCTATCATACGCAGGTATTCTTCCGTCGACTGTGTCGGCACAATTACGCCGTCGCATTTATTGGCAAAGCGACGCACCAAAAAGTGCGCAATAATATTACGGAACAACGAACCGGGTAAAAACACAAAGTGCGCATAATGTTCCAGCCGCGTGTGATAAGTATAAACCACTGGCACTTTCAGGCGACGCGCAATAAAGACCCCAAGCGAACCTATCCAGAACGGATGGTGAACGTGAATAATATCCGGTTTAAAGGCTTTAACCTTTTTACGCACGGCACCGGAGAAAATATTGGCAAACTGAAACTCACTCTTTTCACCAAAAGAAAACAGCGACGGCATACGCACCACATGCTCTTCTTTTTCACTACTTTGCTGATAGCGCGGCGCAACAACCAATACCTTATCTTTGAGCTTAACTAACCCCAGGCGCAGGCGCTCGATAGAAATTGGCACACCACCGATAAAAGGCAGATAATTATTAGTGAACATGGTCACGCGCAACGGCTTTTTGAACCAGGGCTGCGGGTCAATATCGTAGTCCGGGTAGTAATCTTTACCGACGAATACCGCGTTGTACAATTTGGTACTAATAACCAAAAACAGGCTCACCAGCAGAATAAAATTCAGGTAGCCCACGTAAAACAACGAGTGAATAAAGAACCATAGGCTTTCCAGTTGTTTTAGAATGGGGTGCTGACCAATTTCCAGCTCTTCAACGGAGTGCTCAACCGAGCCGTCGGCATTTACTGTTACTTTCACATAATGGTAAAAGCTTTCGTCCTGATTCAGTACCAGACCACCCGCGCCACCAGTAGTGATATAGGGAGTGCCGTTGTGCTCACGCTCGGAGTAAATAGAAATATTGGATGAAAAGACACGATCGACCCCGAAGTTGCTTATTGTCTGCAGTAACGCATGGCGAAACTCCAGGGGTTGCAAAAAATCGTCCTCCTGGGCTAAAAAGAACTCCTCTTCCGGCTCCAGAGGTGGGTGACCAATAAAAACAAAGCGATGCTTTGAATCGTCGGCTTTAAGAATGTCCGTTAACCAGCGCAGCTGCCATTGCCATGGTGTTTTCCCCGTGCTGTCTAAGAAAATAAAGCGACTGTCATCGGCGGTAAAACTGAAAAAATGCGGGCCGTAATGGTCATAAAAACGGAAGCTGCCGAACTCTTCATACTCATTGTTACCGAAGGTCAGTAAATACGGCATATCCAGCCGCGACAAGGTACCTTGAATCGCTCTGTATTTGTCCTCACCGCCGCTGCTCACCGCATTCCCTGCCGACACTAAAAAATCAACGTCGGTGTCGTTCAGCATAGGAATAATGCGACGCTCGAAAATACCGACCGAGTTATTGATATTACCCACTACGGCAAAGCTATAACTGTCCTGCCCTTCCAGCCGGGCGCTAATGTCTGAGAGCTGTTCAGTATGTTCTGCTTCAAACTCAGAGATGACCAAATTCAAATAAACTTTATAGCCAATAAGCCCAACCACAACCGCAATATTGAGGTAAAACAAGACTTTCAGTAATTTGGTTTTATTCATTGTACGCCCTGCACTTTAGCCGACTGAACTAAGTAACGCTGTAAAATAAAAAGCCCCAGTAACATACCAAGATAAATGGTCAAAAAGCGCCAGCTAAAGGTGACTAACAGTAAATGGTTACTGGCTAGAATGTCACTGAAAAAGCTGCCAAATACCCCCTCGGAAATACCCGAAGCACCGGGCGTTGGCGCGAAATACATGATAAAAGTAGTAACCACCAGTAACCCCAGACTGACAAGATAGTCAACGTCGTATCCTAAGCCCCACATTAACAACGCCGGAAAACTGAATAAGCTAAGCAGGAAAATAAAGGTGAACAATACTGACAGTGCAATAGCCGCTTTAGAGCCGCGACAATACACCGAAAAGCTACGGGAAAAGCGCAGCATTTCTCGGCGAGTTTTGTATTGCCAGCGCAGATGACGCTCCGCACTGATCAGTTGCAGCTTGTGCACCGCTTTACATAAATAGCTTAGCGGCACAATTAACCAATGCGCCCGCAATAAAACCACCGCGAAAAAAAGCAGATAAAGCACTATGAAAACGGCAAGAGCCGTACCAATTTCACCAATAATGGCCTTGTCCTGCAGTGGTTCCAGCGTCAGCAAGAACACCGGTGTCAGCGAAAAAATAAAGAAAATAGCCAAGACCGTACGAATAGTAGTGGCAGCGGTCGCCCGCCCAATAGGCACTCCGTGCTCGTGTAAAAACCAAACCTGCGCGAAACCGCCACCCGTGGCCATAGGCGTAATATTAGAGAAGAAGATATTAATGAAGACCAGTTTAGCCATGGCTTTTTTGGGAATACGGTAACCCAGAGCACGCAAAGTGTAGTAAAGCCGAAGGCCGTCGGCGGCAAAATACACCAGCAACAGCAAGACTGCGGCACTTAAAACTTCAGGGGCAAACAAACGAAAATCGAAGGTTAGGCTGCGACCGGAAAAGTGGTCATAAATGGCGTAAAACCCGGCAGCCGTGAGTAAAACAAATAACACACTAAACAGCGCTAAGCGTTTCCATGAGGCTCTGTATTGTTTTTCTTCTTCCGCTGAAGCTGCCATCTTGCTGCCGTTTACTCCCCACAAAGCCTAAAGATTAAGGATTATGGAGTTGCTGGGAAGGGATGTCAAAAACCTTACATTACGCAGCCGCCGACTGCCGTGCGTCATGAGTCATTTTCACTAGTTGCTTTCTGATCTCACCGGCTGTCGCGCAGTCCGTCTCAAAAGGAATGAAAATACTGTGTTCATCGGCAATTAGGTGGAAACCGTCCGGGTAAATACTGCTCATTTCGACAGTGCCTGCAGAGTTTCTGAACTCCGCTTTTTGGTGGCGCAAAATCAGGCCGCAAGCATCGGCATGGTCATCATTCATATGCTGGATCATCTGCAAAGCGTCTACGGTATGCCATTGGGGCTCAGGTAACAGCCATTCAGCCGGATTAATCCAGAAAATCTTACCAAATCCCCCAATATACCGAACGTGCTCAACGTCCATTTGCCAAAATTTAAAGTCGTGCGCGTTGCGATAACTTAATGCACTGGGAAAGCGCCGGAAGTACAACTCCCCTAACGATTTATCGCCTAGAGGTCGGGCATTACCTGTTAGCGTCAGTCGTCCGTGAGTATTCTGGTCACCGCTTTCAACCGCATCAAATACGGTAACGCTTAAACGGCTATCTACTGATAAATTGCGGGCATGCTGGGCAATATCAGACACATAAAATACGACCTGACCTTCTGCAGAAAGCATAAAAGGTGATACCGACCCGAACGGATACCCCTGTAACTTTTTTGAGATAGTAGACAGCACTGCGGTATCTTTATTTTGCGCTAGTAATCGCGCTTCCCGCGCCGCTTTTATTCGTTCATTCATTGTAAAATGCTCCTCAAGGTCTTGGCTCGGTGAAAATCATTGGTTTTAAAAAGCTCGGATGCGAGCTGACATGCACCGGTGTGCGATAGGTTCTTTCCAGAATGTCTTCCCGGAAAACACTCTCGGGTCTGTCGACATGCTGAATACAGTTATTGCCTAAAACAATGACTTGGTCGGCATACAAAGAGGCCAGGTTTAAATCGTGCATAACCGACAGAACCAGGTTGCCTTTTTGGCTGAATGACTTAATTTCATGCAACACCGCATGTTGATGATAAACATCCAGTGCTGAGGTCGGTTCATCCAGCAGCAACAATTGTTCGCCCGGCAAGTCTTTATCTAGCTGACATAAACACCGGGCTAAATGTGCCCGCTGTTGTTCACCACCAGACAAGGTTTCAATGCCTCGCTCACCCATTTGGGCTAAATCAAAGCGGCTTAACCATCGGGTTGCGCGTTGTTCCGCATCGGCATCAGACTCCTGTGACCAATATCGCCCCATGGCCACCAGTTCCTTAACCGATAACCCTTCAGGCGCGGCCTGGTGTTGCTCCATAACCGCTCTTATCGGTGCCAGTTTCAAAGCATCCCAGGAGTTCAGTTCTCTTCCATTTAAGTAAATAGAACCATTATAAGTAAGTTCCCCCGCCAACATGTTTAAAAAGGTGGATTTACCCGCGCCGTTTTCACCCACAATCGCAACAAATTGGTGGGCTTCTAAACTCAGGTTCAGTGACGTTAACACTTGCTGCCGGCCAATAGATAGATTCGACACATCGATATCAAGCATAAAACCTCCGTCGTTGCTTTATAAGCAAATAAATAAAAAATGGCGCGCCGATAGCCGCCGTAATAATGCCAATAGGTAATTCCGCCGGAGCAACCAGTGTTTTTGCCAACCAGTCGGTAAGCACTAAAATGGCCGCGCCAAACAACATGGATACTGGCATTAACCAGCGCACATTAGCGCCAACCAGCATTCGCGCTATGTGGGGAATAATCAGTCCGATAAAGCCAATCATGCCGGTTAAGGCAACAGCTCCGCCAACGCCAAGCGCAACGAAGAAAATTATCCGACGCTTTAGAGCACCGACATTAACGCCCAGGTAACGCGCTTGTCGTTCTCCTAAAAGCAGTGTGTTAATTGCCCGGCGCTGAATAAAGAGTGCAACGCAGCTAACGCCCATAAACAAAAAGCCAAGTGGTAATTGTTGCCAGTCCGCTCCGGCCAGAGACCCCATCTGCCAGAAACTCATAAGCCTCAGAGCGTCATCGTTAGCGTAGTAGCTGAGTAACCCAAGAATGGAACCGGCCAGCGCATTAATGGCAACACCTGCCAGCAGTAAGGTGGCGACATGAACTCCTGAACGGCCGCCTGCCAAATGGTAAACCACAAAAGTGGTCAGCAACGCACCGATAAAAGCCGCGGCGGAAACCCAAAGCTGTCCCTGCAACCCATAGTTGGGTCCGAGTGCAATCACCGCCAGTGCAAATACTGCTGCGCCGCCGGAAATACCAATGAGCCCGGGGTCAGCCAGGGGGTTACGACACAAGGTTTGCATTGCAGTACCACTTTGCGCCAACACCGCGCCCACCATTAGCCCTAAAACCAACCGGGGTAACCGAATATCAATTAAAACCGTCTTTTGAATATCGGTAGCTTCAGACAATACTCCCGGTAACCAGATAAAGGGCAACCGCCAGTCCGACATCACCGGCCCGCTGGAAAGCAACAGAATGCTGCTAACGGCAATACCCATAACACCGGCAAGTAACCAATAGCGACGTTCAAGCGGCATGGTCTTACTCCCTGCCCGACGCTATTTCATTGGCAAACTCAGCAACCACTTGTTGAGCTTCTGCAATTCGGATTGTCATACCAAGCGCCAGCAAAGAGTCCATAACCAAAACCCGGCAAGTCTTCCCAGCTTCCAGTAGCTTAAGTGCCTGCGCCTGACAAAACGCTTCTTTACTGCCGTGGCTTTTAACCACATGCTCGGGAGCAACTAAAAAGTCCGGCTGTTCTGCCAGTAAATATTCAGTAGAAACGGTCTTAAATCCGGCGTGAGAAAACACACTGTTAATATCGGAGTAACTGAAAAGCAAATCCGGTACCGTATCTTTCCCGGCTGCCACCACGCCTCGCTCTGACGCCTGCAAAACAAACAGAGCCGTTAAAGGTTCTTTGCGCGAGCTAGTCGTCGTCAAATCTGACTTTATACCGGCAATAACCTGCTTTCCTTCGGCTTGCGCGCCAAAGCGATCCGCCATGTTTTCGATTAGCTCGTACAGCTCCTGAAGCGACGTCGGCTTATCAAATACAACCACAGAAACTCCGGCCCGCTCAATTTGCTGCAACACTTTATCGCTACCACCACCTTCCAGAACCCACAAATGCTCAGGCTCAAAGCTCAAAACGCCTTCAGCCGATAAATTACGGTAGTAACCAACTTTCGGTAACCTGTTGACAGCCGCAGGTGAGGTACTGGAAGTATCTACGCCAATCAGACTGTCGTCTTTATTCAGCGCAAACACGATGTCGGTTAAGGTTCCGCCTGCGGTTATTAACTGGTTAACCTCCTTATCCAGCGTATCCTCAGCCTGTCCGAACCACGAAAATAACAATAGAAAAGCGGCGCCGGTATGAACCAGAAACTGTCGTCCTGTCATCACAATAAAACTCCTGAATTAGGTTTTCTTTTTTGTCCTAAATCAAAAATAGTAACTTTCACTTGCAAATGCAAATCATTTTCGTTTAGATCTTATTGATTTTTTCATACGACGTGTTAGTCAGGATTGGAGATGAAAAGTGAATAACGGACATGAGGCAACTGGTGGCTTTGCAAAAAGCTTATTGGCGACAGCAATATTCGCTACCTTACAAACCACTGTTTACGCAGCTGATTTAGCAAAACCCACGCTGGAAACCGATGAAATACTGGTAGTAACTGGGTCACGCAGTAAAGAAAAACTGGAAGAAGTTGCCGGTGCGGTCAGTGTGGTGACAGCCGAAGAAATTGATATTCAGGTTAGCAACAGTCTGTCGGATATTTTCCGGTATGACCCCAGCATCAGTTCAACCGGCAGCCAGGGTCAGGCACAAACCCTCTCAATACGTGGCATTGGCGGTAACCGGGTAGTTTATATTAAAGACGGTCGACGCTTAAACGATGCCTATGCCGGCGGTGGCGGATATCTGGTTGGCCGGGGCTATCTGGACGTCTCACAATTGAGTCAAGTTGAGGTAGCCAAAGCCGCTGCATCGCCACTCTACGGCTCCGACGGGTTGGGTGGGGTTATTGTTCTGACGACGCCTGACCCTGACGATATGCTCCAGGGTGAATCAAACGCACTTTCCCTGCAGGCAGGTTTTGATAGCATTGCAGACGAACGCAGTTTAGGTGTGCAGGCGGCAAAACAGTTTTCCGGATCACAGGCATCCATTCAGCTCACCGCCCGCAAAGGAAACGAAACCCAGAACTATGAGGAATCGTTACCGGAATTTGATTACGACAGTGTTGGTGTGCTGGCTAAGTGGGCTATCGCGCTTAAGAATAACAATGAGGTTAAGTTTACTCTGGACCACTACCAGCAAAACAATGAGCAGTTGCAGGAGCCGCCTGAGCAAACCGAAGATGAAGACAAACAAACCGCCTTTTCCATCGACTATATCAATAATAACAGCAACTGGCTGACCGATACCCAACACTGGCAGCTGTATTTGAGTCACTACGAGCAAAACAGTGACCAAATAGTCCAAGGTGCGGACCAGGGCGGTCCTTATATCGACAACAACGATTATGGCTTTGAACAACGTATTATTGGTGCCCGCTGGCAGAGCGAAACCTTGTTGTCCGGCAACCAAGTGGAACAAGACCTGGTATTTGGATTCGATGTTGACTACTACGACACGGAACGACCACGCTTTAAAACTCGCACAGCAGCAGACGGCACCTTACTGCAGGACAACGAACCGCAAAAAGCTTTTCCTGGTGCTGAAACCTGGTTAGCCGGGCTCTTCCTGCAGGACAACATCCAGCTGAAAAATATGCCTCTTAAATTCATTGCAGGTGTTCGTATCGACCATTACCGCATGACGCCTCAAGACAATGCACTCTACGATATGTCGCTATTAAGTGATATACGTGAAACGGCTCTGTCACCTAAACTGGCGGCTATATACACTTTCTCAAATGATATTCGCGGATACCTTCAATACGCCGAAGGCTTTAAAATTCCACCTCATGATCAGGCCTACCAGAACCATGGTATCGAACCTTTTTATGCCATATTGCCTAATCCCGACTTAGATCCTGAGAGCAGCCGCTCGCTGGAAACCGGCCTGAAATTTGCGGATAACAACACTCGCTGGAATCTGTCCGCCTTTTACAGCAAGTTTGACGACTTTATCGATACTCAGGTTGTCGGAACCAGCCCCACCTATATTCCCGGCGTTGATCGCGTCGAGTATCAGTATGTTAATAAGGACGAAGTGACGATAAAAGGCGTTGAAGCCTCAGTGACTCACTGGCTGAATGACAACATTCAATTGGCCTCGTCAGTTGCCTACACAACCGGTAAGGATGAAACTACGAATGACTATCTGACCACTTTGTCACCGCTTTCCGGTAATGCCTCAGTCGGTTACCACGGCAACGACTGGTATATACGCGGCGTTGTTAGCGCGGTAGACAGCATGAGTCGAGTTCCAACCGATGAATCTATTCAAACACCGGGCTACGCAACCGTTGATGTACTGGCAGGTATCACACTGACAAACTGGCAAGTTAACCTTGCTGCGCGTAACTTAACAGATAAGTATTATGTGCCTTACCAGAGTGTGGCAGGCCTTCAGAGCGAAGCCTCGACGGAGCAGTACAGTCAGCCCGGACGTTCGTTTGGGGTGCAGGTGAAATACACTTTTTAGTCTAAAACAGCCAAAAAAAAGCCCCCAAATACTGGGGGCATAAAAACTTAACCAGGGAGTATTGCCAAACAATGTTAAGTTGTGGTGCATGTTAAAGACTTAATATGACAGTTTTTAGACGACTTTATTCAATTTTGATGAAATCTGCCGTTTAAATAAAACCATCACAAGAATCAAATACACCAGTTGCGCACTTAAAGTCTCCCAGCTGGCGTAAATACCCAGCCAGTCAAAGGTGACATCCACTGGAAACGCCGTATGACTAAACCAGGCAGCTTCCTGCAGGGCGCTAATGCCTTTGCCCAGCAAAATAAAGACCAGCGCCAGAATGATGTACGTTGTGAACTTGAAAAACGTATTCATTGGCAGTTTGACTGAGTATTTAATGACAGCCCAGGCCACCAGCGCCAGAACCACCAGGCCAAAGACAAAACCGTAGGCGACACTGCTGCCATTGTCCTGCGCCTGCAATAACAAAGACTGATAGAACAAGACGGTTTCAAACACTTCTCGATACACGGCTAAAAAGGCAAGACCGGCAAAGCCCCATAAAGCGCCCTGCTTTAGCTGAGTCTGAACTTTTTCCTGAATAAAGCGTTGCCACTGTTGTGACTGGGTTTTGCTGTGCATCCAGTAACCCACATAGAACAGTATAACGGCGGCCAGCAACGCCGCCCCACCTTCAATAATCTCACGGCTGGCACCACTAATGCTGATAAAGTATTCCGCCACCAGCCAGGTGCCAACACCCGCAATCAGCGCCGTGATCCATCCCGCGTGCACATAACGCAGGCCGTCTTTGCGTCCGGAACGCGCCAGTACTGTGCCAATTGCCAGCACAATGAGTAAGGCTTCAAGCCCTTCGCGTAACAGAATAACGACGCTTGCCGCAAACAATGCAGACTCTGAAAGCTGATCTTCCGACAGTGTATTCGCCGCGACGTCCAGTTCCCGTTGCAACTGCGCTGTCATTTGCTCTACCTGCTGCAGCTTGCCGGGTTTGCTGATAACCCCACGCAACGCCATCATGTCACGCTCTATGGTTCGCATTAGCTCCGGAGCTTTGGCATTAAGGGAGTTTTCAGCTAACTCGAAACCATCGAGATACGCCGAAATAGCCAACCGCTTAGCTTCGCTGTAATTGTCTTGTTGGTACGCCTTTAAAGCCTGACCAAGGGTTGTCTGGGCAATTGCAATAGGACTGTTTACTGAGCTTTCAGAAAAGTAATTACGGGCGTGAGTACGAGAGTAATCAATAGCGTTAGACGAAATACCGCGCTGCAATAAGGTATTTGGGCTGTAATTAATGAGTTCGTTCAACGCGACTTTTTGCTCAGAGTCAGCACTGTCATTAAACGCCAGACTGCCCACGTAAAAGGTTAACGCCCACCGCTCTTCTTCGCTTAAATGGCTAAAAGACGCCATTGCCGTGCCGTCGATGCCATCGGACACCGCGTCAAACAACCCAAGTAATGAGCGGTTATTGGCGCGTTCACGATCGGTAAAGTTGGTAGGCGCAGGCTCCAGTCCGGCTGCACCGGGACCACCTCCCTGGCCACTTGCACCATGACAGGCAGCACAATTTTGTTGAAATAGCTGTTTCACCTGCGCTTCACTTGCCAATTTCGATGGCAGACTTAATTTTGGCAGAGCCGACAACAGGGTGTCTCTTAGCTCACTGGTTAGCGTAACCACCGCTTCCGGATCGGCTTTATCATTAATCAGCTGCTTGAGCTTATCCACCAGCTGACGCACTTCGGCTTGCACCGCCTGCGGCGCCTGTTCAGTTTTTTCACCAATGAGGCCGGCGAACTCGTTCATTTCACTGTATTCATCGGGGTTAATGACTTCACCATTGGCTACCGCTTCGGAATAATCTACGCCAACGTATTCCGCCAGCTGCAATAACTGACGCATATCAGAACTTTGAGTATCCGCTGAAGAACTGGCCAAAGCCTGACCGGAGAAAAGTAATGTGCCTATTAAGGCAATAGGGAAAAAGAATCGGGAAAACACGAGTACTCCTCAAGGCTCATGTCATAATCAGACTTCAAATTATACAGGAGCCTTGAGGGGGATTAAATGATAACTATTGTCGTTTATCTATAATGTCTCTTAACCTGAGCTGAATCAATACGCTGGCATTAAGAACACTTCACGCACACAATTACGCGAATTGGCATTTATTGAGTACAACACCGCGTCAGCAACGTCTTCAGGGTCTAGTTTGTCCGGCTTAGGTTCGTCGAAAAACGGCGTATTAACCATACCCGGGGCTATGGTTGTACAACGGCCGTTCCACTCTTTCATTTCTTCGGCCAGGTTCTGGGCAAAGCCATGAACGAACCACTTAGTCGCACCATAAACCGAACCTTTTAGTGTAATTCGCCCGGCGGCAGAGCCTGTCATCAAAAAGTGGCCGGTAGTTTTACGCAAGTGCGGCAAGGTCAGTTTAGCCGTGTACAGAAGACCATTGATGTTCACATCCACCATAGACTTCCATTCATCCGGGTCGCCCTCTTCGGTTCCTGCGCTCGAAACCCCGGTTCCGGCGTTAGCAAATACCGCATCCAGCTGACCAAATTTATCAACGCCCTGCTTTACAGCCTCGGCTAACTCGTCATAATTTCCGGCATCGGCAGCCACGCCAATGGCATTATCCGCACCAAACTCCTTAACCAGCGCATCCAGTTTTTCTTTCCGACGCGCCGTTAATATCAGTTTTAAACCCTCTTTCGCCGCTTTTCGGGCAGTAGCTTCACCAATACCGCTTGAGGCACCTGTTATCAATAATACTTTGGACATACTTCCTCCTTAAGTTCGTATTTCTACCTCTATTGTACTCTTCTGCTTCGCTTAGCGATCAACGACCCACCAACGAAACCATGGAGAACAAAAAAGGGGCGCTTAATACTAAGCGCCCCTTTTCATTAACCAGCTAATTCAGTATTAAGCTAAATCAAAACGGTCTGCGTTCATGACTTTAGTCCAGGCTTTCACAAAGTCTTTTACAAACTTCTCCTGGTTGTCGTCTTGAGCGTACAACTCTGAATACGAACGTAGAATAGAGTTTGAACCGAAGACTAAGTCAATGCGGCTTGCTGTCCACTTCAGCTCGTCAGTTTTGCGATCGCGAACTTCGTAATGGTCATCCGCTTTCTTCCAGACATTGTTCATGTCGGTCAGATTAACGAAAAAGTCGTTGGTTAACGTACCGGCCCGGTCAGTGAATACACCGTGCTCAGACTCACCGTAGTTCGCACCTAAAGCACGCATACCACCGACAAGAACCGTCATTTCTGGTGCCGTTAAGCCCATCAAATGGGTGCGATCGAGCATCAGCTCTTCCGCCGGTACCGCGTAATCTTTTTTCAGATAGTTACGGTAACCGTCATGCAATGGCTCTAAAGGCTCAAAGCTTTCTACATCGGTCTGTTCGTCGGTTGCATCACCACGGCCCGGCGCGAATGGAGCCGTTACGTTATAACCAGCATCTTTTGCAGCTTTCTCAACGGCTGCCGTACCGCCAAGTACAATCAAGTCGGCCAAGCTGACTTTTTTATCCAGCGTCGACTGCAGTTCTTCTAGTACACGAAGGACTTTGTGCAGCTTTTCCGGTTCGTTACCGTGCCAGTCTTTTTGCGGCGCTAAGCGAATGCGAGCGCCATTTGCGCCGCCACGGAAATCCGAACACCGGAAGGTACGTGCGCTATCCCATGCGGAAGAAATCAGCTCGTAAGAGGTTAACTCTGTGTTTAATAATTTCTCTTTCAAGTCAGCAATTTCTTGCTCGCTTAGGGTGTAATCCACTTTCGGAATCGGGTCCTGCCAAATCAGGTCTTCTTCCGGCACGTCCGGGCCTAAATAACGGTCTTTTGGACCCAAGTCGCGGTGCGTCAGTTTGAACCAGGCGCGGGCGAATACATCGGCAAAATACTCAGGGTCGTTATAAAACTTCTCCGCAATTTTGCGATAGTCCGGATCCATTTTCATTGCCATATCAGCGTCTGTCATAATGGGGTTATGACGAATGGACGGATCTTCGACGTCAACTGGCTTGTCTTCCTCTTTAATATCGATAGGCTCCCACTGCCACGCACCGGCCGGGCTTTTCTTCAGTTCCCACTCGTAGTTAAACAGCAGGTAGAAGTAACCGTTGTCCCACTGAGTTGGGTTGGTCGTCCAAGCGCCTTCAATACCACTGCTCATGGTGTCGCGACCAACGCCTTTGCCGCCGCTGTTGCGCCAGCCCATGCCCTGCTCTTCCACATCTGCCGCTTCCGGCTCAGGACCTAAGTTCTCTTCTTTACCATTACCGTGACACTTACCCACAGTATGGCCACCTGCGGTTAACGCACAGGTTTCTTCGTCGTTCATTGCCATACGTTTAAAGGTTTCGCGTACGTCTTTTGCGGAACGAAGCGGGTCAGGCTGACCGTCAACGCCTTCAGGGTTCACGTAAATTAAGCCCATTTGCACTGCGGCCAGTGGGTTCTCCAGTGAATCACGCTTTTCATCTGAACTGTAACGGTTTTTCGTTTCCGCCAGCCATTCTTTCTCGCTACCCCAGTAAGTGTCTTCTTCAGGGTGCCAGATGTCCTCACGACCACCGGCAAAACCAAAGGTTTTAAGACCCATGGACTCATAAGCCATAGTACCGGCCAAAATGAACAAGTCAGCCCAAGACAATTTGTTGCCGTATTTTTTCTTAATTGGCCACAATAGCCGACGCGCTTTGTCTAAGCTTACGTTGTCCGGCCAACTGTTTAACGGCGCGAAGCGTTGGTTACCTGTACCGCCGCCGCCACGGCCATCAGCTAATCGGTAAGAACCCGCCGAGTGCCAGGCCATACGAATCATTAAACCACCATAATGGCCCCAGTCTGCTGGCCACCACTCCTGGCTGTCGGTCATAAAGTTTTTCAGATCTTGCTTTAACTCTTCTAAGTCAATTTTTTTGAACTCTTCCGCGTAGTTAAATTCTTCATCCATTGGGTTGGCTTTGGTGTCGTGCTGACGCAGAATTTCCAGCTTCAACGAGTTTGGCCACCAATGGGTGTTTGTTTTCTTCTCAGAGGTCATGCTGCCGTGCATGATAGGGCATTTACCGCCACCACTTGATTTAGTCATTTAGCTTTCCTTATTTTCTGTGCTCAAATCGATTACTTGTTATGTAAGTTATAGCAACACACAGTGACATACTCAAAGGCAAGATTTCGTTTGCTTTGATAGGTTTTATAGATACAGCTCAAATAAGAGGGTGGATCGGAATGCCGCTAACACTCAACGTCTCACTTTTTTGAATGTTTGCCAGCGACCATAGGTAGCCAAGCGCCATAGCCACTCGAAAGGCCCATAGTTAAAGTACTGCAGCCACCACTGACTTAATGTTAACTGACAGAGCCAAAAAGCGAGAGCCAGTAACATCATTTCAAACCTCCCCAGCTCGCCATATAAGCCAAATCCGTAGCCATAGAATAACGTGGTGAAACACAAGGATTGCAGTAAATAATTTGTCAAAGCCATACGGCCAGCCGGAGCCATATTCTTCAAAATACAATTCTGCTTTTTATTACGACAAAACATTAAAGCAATAAAAGCCATATAAGCTACGCACAACCCTAAAGACGAAATTTGCATTAACGAATAAAGCAAAGCCGCATTAACTGTCAGCAAAATCATTTCAGTAGCCGGTAAGGCACTTGCGTATAGCGCAGCGGAAATTCCCGGTATTCCTCCCCAAATGAGGAGCTTGTTATAAACTTTAGTTTGGGACTCGGAGCTTGTAAAAACCCCACTCCGACTAAGAGCTGCGCCCAGAAGGAATAGCCCCAGAAAGGTCGAAATTGTAAAGACAATCTCACTGCTAAAAATTAAAGCAAATTCCTCAATACGTGCTTCAGTTACTTTTTCATAAACGCCAGTGGCATATGCCTCGCTGGCAAAACTTGCCACCTCAGATAAAGAGCTTTGCATTTCGTTAACATCTATCTGATATTGCTGTATTTCTTCTGACGATTGGCTCGAAGAGTGAATTGAAACTGCAGATAACCATAAAAGCGCAACGGGCAAAGCGATAAAAAATAATCCCCACTTCCACAGCCTGCTCGCAGAGGTTCTGACAAAAAACAATAGAAACAGTCCGGCTATAGAATAGATGAATAAAATATCCCCCGCCCAGACAAAAACAGCATGGGCTACACCAATAAGACCAAGCACTATGATACGCCGGAAGAACAACCACTTCGGTAAATTGCTTTTTTGCTTCGCTCTGTCATAAAAAATGACAAAACCAATACCGAATAATAAGGAAAACATGGTGTAGAATTTTCCTTCGGCAAAAACAAAAAGGCTCCAGGCTATCGCGTAATCAATGCCACTTTCGTTACCTTCAACGCCTAATGAAATCGTTGTTAGAGGGCTTTGAAAAAACGCCATGTTCATCAACAAGATACCCAGCAAAGAGAAGCCTCTGAGAATGTCGAGTAACTCAATGCGCTGACTGGAATTTATAGAACACGCTGTCATATTTCTCTGGTCGGTTACCGTCATCAAAAACTAGCTTACTCGAAATCTCTGAGGTAGCATACCCCCATGCAATGTACTCTATGTTCCTCAATATCCCAGCCTTTTTGTGCAGATAAAAAGCGTCAGTATTTTCGCTGCACGGAGTGCGACCTTATTTTCGCAGACCCTGACACCCTGCTGTCTCAAGCCGAAGAGAAGCTCATTTACGACTATCATGAAAATGGCCCAAACGATCTTGGCTACCGTGCGTTTTTAAACCACCTGACAACCCCTTTACTGGAGAAACTGTCTCCGGGTATGGAAGGTCTTGATTTTGGTTCCGGCCCCGGTCCAACATTGAATTTGATGCTTGAAAAACAGGGAATGAAGATGTCTGTTTATGACATCTATTACGCGCCGGATACCGGTCAGCTGAGTTGTCAGTACGACTTTGTCACCTGCACCGAAGTCGCAGAACACTTTCGGGAGCCCGATAAGAGCTGGGCGCAGTTAATTGGCCTGATCAAACCCGGCGGCTGGCTGGGAGTAATGACCTGCATGTTCACAAAAGAAACGGCTGACGACTTTAACCTGTGGAGCTACAAAGGAGACCCCACCCATATCAGCTTTTACACACCAGAAACCATACAGTGGATAGCCCGGCATTTCCGATTAGAACTTGAAATAGTCAATGATCGTGTCATTTTGTTTAGGAAAAACAAAGTCGCTCTTTGAATCTAATGCACTATCTTATAAAAAGGACGGCACGGAGGACGATGATGAAATACGAATGTGTACACGGTGATATTAACCAACAAACTGAAATAGAAGCCATTGTTAACGCTGCGAACGCCAAACTGCAAACGGGTGGTGGTGTCGCCGGAGCCATTCACAGAGCAGCTGGCCCGGAACTTGAGAAAGCGACACGCTCGCTAGCGCCGATTAAACCAGGGGAAGCCGTAATAACTGAGGCCTTCGATCTGCCCAATAAGTACGTTATCCATTGCTTAGGCCCGGTATACGGCTCGGATGAACCCAGCGATAAGTTGCTGGCAGACTGCTATAAAAATGCTCTGGAGTTAACCGAAAAGCACAAAATCGAGTCTATTGCTTTTCCGGCCATATCAACTGGCGCTTTTGGTTACCCTTTCGAAGAAGCAACAGATTTAGCAATAAAAACCGTAAAAGCGCATGTTGAAAAGCTCAGCCATCTCAAGTTGATACGTTTTGTTTTATTCAGTGACAGTAACTTTGCCTATTATCAACAAGCGCTTAATAATTGATTCCTGGATGATTATTTAAAGATAACACCTGCCTCTCTGAGCTCTTCTCTGGCTTTCTCAGCGTCGGCTCTATCGATAAAGCGGGTGCCCTCTTCCACTAAAATGGTTTCATAGTCATTTTTTGCAGCGTCTACCGCCGTAGCTTTTACACAAACTTCCAGAGCCAGGCCGACAACCCATACGCGTTTGATATTCAGATGCACAAGCTCCGAAACCAGCCCTGTTTTATCGAACGCAGAATATTGATCAATATCGAAGCGAGCCCCTTTAGAAATTAAACGGGCGTTCTCGGGCACAATAAGATCAGGGTGAAACTCAGCGCCCTTAGTATCCTGCACACAATGCTCGGGCCATGGCCCGCCGCGCTCGTCAAAACTCACATGATGGCGCGGATGCCAGTCTCTTGAAACAAAGACCGGAATGCCCGCCTCCTGAGCCTGAGCGCTCAGTGCATTAATAACGGGCACAACCTCGTCGCCTTCATCCAGCGCCAGCTTGCCGCCCGGACAAAAATCGTTTTGTACATCCACAATGATCAGTGCATCGTTTTGTTCAAAAGTCGCTTTCATGAATATCCTCCGCTTAAAACCTGGGCTAACCCTCTTGTTTAAGGTGTTCGGTTATTTCTTTCTGGTAGCTCGCTAGCTTATCGCTTATCTCGACCGGATAAGATTTCTCCTTGCTGCTTATTGAGGAGACATACTCAGGTAATTTATTTAACTGTTGCTGCGCGTACTGTCGAATTTCTTCAATGTCGCGCTGGTGAGAAGGCAACCTTTTGCCGCTTTGCATCACTTTTGTCAGCAATGGTTCTCCGGGTAACTGCTCTTCTGCACGAGCAATAATGTCGCGGCGGAAGTTGTCTCCAGCCTCGCGAAAAACTTGCTTTTCGCCGGGCAGGACAGGCTTGCCACTGGAAAGCTTCAAACGCCCCTTACCCGCGTATTCAACCAGTTTGTAGGCCATATCAAGTGCCGCTGCGTCGTCGGAGACACCCATGCCGGTGCCGACACCAAAACCATCAATTGGTGCTTTGTCAGCTATTAGCTGAGCAATTTTATGTTCATCCAGTCCGCCGCTGGCAATAATTTCTAAATGGTTAAGATTATGTTCGTCCAGCAGCTTTCTGGCTTTAACAGCAAGCTCACCCAAATCACCGGAGTCCAGCCGAATGCCTTTTACTTTAAAGTCATCGCCCAGCTCATTGGCCAACTGAATAACTTTTTCTACGCCTTTTAAGGTATCGATGGTATCTATCAGTAAGATCGTTTCTGGAAATACTTTGGTGAAGTTTTTTAATGCCTGATATTCGGATTCATGAGCCTGAATATAGCTGTGCGCCATGGTACCGGCTACGGGTAAACCATAAGTTCGCGCAGCCAGCATATTTGAGGTGGCTGCAATACCACTTAAATACAGTGCCCGGCTGCCTTTTTTGCCGGCATCGATGCCATGTACCCTGCGTGCACCAAAGTCCAGAACCGGCCGCTGCTCTGCCGCGTGGGCAACTCGTGCTCCCTTTGATGCCAATAACGTTTGCAGGTGTATCTGATTCATTACCAGAGTTTCAATAAGCTGCGCCTGTGGCAGCGGCGCTTTAATCTCGACAATGGGTTCGTTTTCAAAGAATACCGTACCCTCAGGAAGCGCTCTGACCTGCCCGGTAAACTCAAAATCGCGAAGATAATCGATAAGCTGTTGAGAAAAGTTTTGCTCTTTTAGGTAGCGCAAATCGTCATCGCTGAACGACAGGTTTTCTATGGTTTCAAGCAGGGGATCTAAGCCCGCAGCCAGAAGAAACTTTCGCTCATTCGGAAGTCGCCGGACAAACAACGTAAAAACCGCGTCCTCTTGCATGCCTTCCTGTAAATACGCATCGAGCATTGTGAGCTGATACAAATCTGTGAATAGTCCAAGGTCTTGCCGCTCAGTACCTGTCATAGCTTTCCTCTATTTAGAGTCTTTGCACTAAGTCTAGACAATGCACTCGCTTTTATGTAGCCAGAAAGCAGCAACTTCAGGCAGTAAGAAAAAAGCCGCCCGACAGCTTTAACTACCGGACGGCTTTGTCAGTAAGTATGTAAGAAGTAACTACTTACTTAATGGTTTTCAGAATATTCTCTAAGGGCACCAGTTTAAGGTTCTGACCCGCTTCCGGCATGCGGTTACGTCCGTCCTGAACAATAAAAGCGCCTTGCTCAAACCCTTTACCCAGAGACTGAGTTGTTACGTCAATGCCATCGGTTTCTGATGCGCCATCAATAGCTAATTCAGTATTGGTGCGAATACGGAAGTGCGAGAGCAACGACCAGGGTGCCTGCCCTTCAAAGACAATGTAACTGTCGTTGCCCTGACTGGAAACAAACAACAAGTCTCTGCTATCAACTTGGGCAAAGCTAACGCCTTCAATGTCGTCAACCAGCTCTTCATGTTGGTCAACATTAATAATGGCTTCACCGGAGGTTGAACCATCCTCTGCAGCATCAAATAACCATACTGCAACGTCCTCTTCACCAACGAATAAACGTTGCGTTTTATCATCGACAACACAACCTTCTGGCTGAGAAGGAACGCTCAATTCTCTTACTTTTTCCATCTTGCCGTCGTTGCTTATAACAAACTGCTGAATAACACCCGATTTGCCGTTTACATAAACAGAGGCCTGTTCTGTCGCTTCGTTATAACCCATGCAAAGACCGTAAATTTCTTCAATGTCAGTGAGGGTATTAGTGCCAACCGAAAGCCCTCCGTCTGCGCTAATATCAAACAATTGCAGGCTGTTATTGTCACGCAAAGAAGCAACTGCCCAGGAGCCCCGAACATCGACATTATTGAGGCGGCCTACAGGGAGTTCCTGAACAATGTTACCGGACATGTCATAAACATAGAGACCTGTGCGCTTATCCGTACCCAAAATGCGGCTTTTCTCAGGTGTTTCCGGGTGTACCCAAACGGCGGGATCATCAATCGCATCGCCACGTAACGGTGAGGGTTCAGTCTGCAGAGTTGCCTCAACCTGAGACACTGGCTTTTTAACCGGACGCTGCTTTGACTCCAGAGTATCAATGGTCAGCTTGCTCATTACCGTCATGTCTTCTTCTGTCAGCAATAGCTCGCCATTTCCTAAATCAGACACATCCGTTAATGCTTCAGCGCCATCAATCGCAAAAGCTTTATCAAACTTAAAACCCTGCTCATTCTGGCGATACACCAACAACCGCGGCGGCTCTTCTTCCAGCACCAGCAAACTGCCATCATCTAGCAACTCCAGCGCTTTCACTTCGCCTTCAATAACCCCAAAAGGCTTGGCTGCTGCAATTAAGTCGCGCCCCTGATCCACTTCCGGCTCTGCGTTATACGCCCACACAGCCTGATCCGCTTCGGCAACGTACAGCTTTTGTTCCGCGTTCGATACAACACAAGCCGTACTGTCAAAAGGTACGTTCATATTGCGGACAACCAGCGGTTCTTTTAGCCACTTTTCGTCCTGCTTTAACAACCGCTGTTCTGCACCGCCACGACCGCCAAGCAGAAATACAGACAGTTGCTGGTTTTCGTTACTCTCGTAAAAGCAGATATCCTCTACCACGCGGCTGGTAATTTCGCCCTTCCACACCGGCTGTACATCTTTGCCGCTAGCACGCCAGAGAAACAGCTCCTGAGTGTTACCTTCCATTGCTCCAACTAAAGTTTCACCATTACTTAACGGCATAGTCCGCAGGTGGAAAAAATCGCCTTCGGCAACGCGTTTATCACCCAGGCTTAGTCCATCAGCAGTAACTTTCAGGTAGTCATTATTCAGTGCGACTTTATGGCGAAGATTCGTTTCTGTCGCTGACGTACCGCAAGCGACAAGTAGCATCAAACTTGATGCTACTGCGCTTAAAATCATTTTATTTCTCATAGTTATCCTTTAAATACCGTTATTTCGTATTACCAGTTAATTAGCTGCACACCCAGAGTAAAGCTGCGGCCATAGCTTTCGTACTGCGCGTTATAGCTCTTCTGGCCGGTGTAAACATAGTAAGGTTCGTCGGTAATGTTGTTGGCAGCAAAGCTAAGGCTGACATGGTCGTTAATTAGCCATTTTGCGGAGAAGTCCAGAGTCAAATTGTCGTCTTCATAAATGTCGTAACGACTGTCTTCAACGTCACCAAGCTCAGCCAGATACTTTGACTTATAGTTAGCAGCCAAGCGTAAGCTGACATCATAAACTTCGTAGCCAAGCGCAAAGTTTGCGGTGGTATCAGACTGACTCGGCAGCGAAATGTCGCGCGACACAAGCTGACCATCATCAGTCCAGTCAACGGTTGCTTCCGAGTCGGTGAAAGTCAGGTTGGTATTGATTAGGAAGTTATCCAGCCAGTTATCAAAACCAGACACCTGGTGCACAAAGTTAATTTCCAAACCGTACACGTAAGCGTCATCACCGTTGATGTAAGTTACGGCTTCATCAAAGTTTTCGTAACCCGGGCGCCCGGCAACATCGGCCTCATAGACAAAGTTTTCAATGTCTTTGTAAAAGGCCATGGCGGAAATAACGCCCAGAGTGTCGTCGTAATGCTCAATACCGAAATCGAGGTTCTGCGTGGTTAATGGTTCAAGTTCCGGGTTACCAAATTCAGCCTTCAGGTCGCCGTCGTCATTTTCCAGATAGTAGCTGGATCTGACCTGTTCAAAGTTTGGTCTGACAAGACCAGTGCTGTAGGCCGCACGAATAATAGTGTCCTTACTCAGGTCGTAGCGAGTCACCACACTAGGAAGCCAGTTTGCGTCGCTGAATTTATCCGAGACCGGTGTAAAGGTTTCCAACTCGTCGTCATAACGGTTGCCGCGCCCGGTGCGTTCCTCATGTTCATAACGTGCGCCAGCAATAACCTGCCACTTGCCAAAGCCCATGTCGGCCATCAGGTAACCGGCACTGATGTCTTCATCAATTTCGTAAGAGGCGATTCTCGATTCAACTTCATCCCGGAAATTTTGTAACTCGAAGGTATTAACCATATCCCAGAGTTTGTCGGCGGAAGCGCCGGGGCCAAACCGATCCAGGCCATACTCAACATTTGACGAGGTTTCGTAGTCAGCAAGCGTTAGCCCGGTAACACCAAGGTCAGCAAAGTCTTCCATAATAAAGATGTTTTCTTCTGCTGACTTTTCACGCTGGCTTAACTTAATACCGCCTTTAAAGGTGACCTGATAGCTGGGTTGTAACCAGTCATAAGCCACATCCAGCTTAACGTTCTTTTCTGTTTCTTCGGTGTAGGCGTCACTTACTTCCACTTCATCAATTTCATATTCTGACCCCTGATAAGCTCTGTCCGGGGCAATTAACCCTAAACGTTTGACGCCGGAGTAGCCCAGCCCGTCATCGAATTCCTGTGTGAATTTGGCTCCACCAATAGCAAAAGGCTGATCTTCGCTGGCTTTGCTGGTACCTGCCTCCAAAGTGACATGCCAGTCATCAAATTTCTGTTTAGTACCCAGCACAATCGCTGTAATTTCCTGGGTTTCTTTACGGTCTTTAAGCTCACGGACAATTTCACCGCCGGCACTAGCTTCTGCGCCAATTGGATCAGAAAATTCAGTCACAATACCCTGACGAATTTCAGTATCCGCAAACTCACTGTACAGCGAGCGTAGGTAGAACTCAGAATCATCAGAAGGACGATAATCGAGGTTTAAGGCTAACCCCGTTCGCTCACGGGTAACCGAATAGGCACGTTGCTCAAATTCTTCCAGTCCCGGCTCATCCAAGTCCCAGTTACCGCCCGTTTCAACGTTGTCGGTAGTAAATGAGCGATCCTGATAGCTACCCGCAAAGGCGATACCAAAACTGTCCGCTTTATCACCGACATCAAAGGTGTTGCTGACAACACCGGAAACTTTCGGGTTCGTTTCGCTGGCCTGCTCGTTATAACCAATATCGGTAGTAAAAGAGTAGAACGAGCCTTCGCGATCAAAGGCTGTCATGCTTTTCAGTTCAATATTCCCACCAAGGCTACCTGCAGAAATATCAGGGGTCAGCGTTTTGTTAACCACAACCGATTCCAACAAATCCGCCGGAATAACATCTAACGCTACAGCTCTGGTGCCCGCTTCAGGAGCGGCCAGGGAGGTACCGTTGTACGAAACCGAGTTCAAATCAGGTGCTAAGCCACGAATCCGAATAAAGCGTCCTTCACCCTGGTCTCGTTCTACAGATAGACCCGGAATTCGTTGTAATGCGTCACTAACGCTATCGTCCTTCAGATTACCCATGTCGTCTTTTTTCAATACATTGATAATACCGCCAGACTCGCGCTGCTCTTGCACAGCACGTTTAATTGAGTCGCTATAGCCAATAGTCAGTACTTCTTCAATTCGCTTTTCTTCGGCTGTTTTATCCGTACTCTCGTCCTGTGTTTCCTGAGCCATAAGCGGCGATGTTGCACCACATGAAACGGCAATAAGCCAAGCTAAGTATGTCTTCTTCATAATCATTCAAACCCTGTCGTTTTTTGATTGATGCGACATACCTTAAAAGCAAAAAGTGACAATATGAGGATGCATATCACTCACTTATGAGCTCTTTTGATGCGGGTCAGTTAAGCTCAGAAAGCGAAATCGGCGTCACCAAACTGTCACAACCGGAGGTTAGAGTGTCTTTGTTCTAAAACCGAGATATGCGGAGACTTCAATGCAATTGTTTAATTTACGCTATATCAGCAACTGGCGAGTTCTGCTCATTGCCGTAGTGGTTCTGGTTTGTTTGCTGCTTAGCAGTCAACTGGGTGTAGTTAAACCTTATGAAATCATTGATCCGCTGGACATTCTTGGCGAGGGTTCAACCCTGTTCCTGACCATTTTAATTGTCATATTTACGGTTACTGACCGGCCACGGGGAAACGTAACCAACCTCTTTTACAGCGGTGGTCTATTGCTTATTTTTTCCATGACGCTGGACGTACTAGATGAATTTTTTCGCTATCCGGATGCCCTGCGGTTATTAAGCTGGCTGGAGTCCTTTCCGCTTCCGGTGGGGCTGATTATCATTAGTTTTGCCGCAGCTGAATGGCGGCGTGAAAACAAAATGCTGTCGCGACAACTTATGGTACGCGAAAAAAACCTGCGGTCTCACCAGTGGGTCGACCCTTTAACCTCGCTATACACCACCCCTTATTTTATCAAGCTGGTTGAGCGGGAAATAGCGTTACAAAACAGTACTGATGCAGAGTCGACTGTACTGGTTAGCGTTAATTTCAAGAACTTCGCCCAGTATAATCATGAAATGGGTACAAAAGCCGGAGACGAACTCCTGCATCAGGCCAGCGAGTTAATGGTGTTACTGCTAAGGCCTCAGGACTGTCTGTGCCGGGAACACAGTGACCATTTCTTAATACTGCTTCCGCAAACTCGCTTATCTCAGGCCGACAGGTTAATGAAGGTTATAGCTCAGAATCTAAACTCCGAACTTGAGTTACCCAATTACATGAGTGTGGAAGTGCATACTCACCGCGTTGAAGAACTCTCAGCTGTTGATGCAATTACTGCATTACACACGCAAGTTGAGGAGATGACTCACTATGCGCCCCTGGCCAACTAGCGACCAGCGCCGTTTGCTTGGTAAGCCCTTTATTCGGGCTCTGCTGCCAATTGCCGAGAGGCGCGGCATTTCCTCTTCGGAGCTTTTCAGGGGCACCTCATTATCTGAACAGAAACTGCAAATAAACAACTTTCGGCTTACCGACCATGAAATGCTGTTGTTACTGACGTCTGCCGAAGAAAAAATTAACGACCCGCACTTATGGCAATTGGTTGTAGAAACACTGTTCAGTGACAGACTAAACCCACTGATTGACCTGACCGTTCATGCTCAAACCCTAAAGCAGGCGCTTATTCATTTGTCGCGCTTTCAAAGCTTGATACAACCCTTTTTATTTGCCCCCACCCAGCGCTTTGAAAATTACTTACAACTAGACTTTATTCCGGTTGAAGGGCTGTCAGGGAAAATGAATCAACTCTGCTATTCTGCCAACTGTAAAATTGGTGTAGCAATACTTCTAATGCTGGGCAGAGCGCGTGGCTTAGCCGTTAACCAGTGGCACGTTGCTCTACCTGAGGATATTTCGCCCTTACCCACCTGGAAAAAATGGGTAAAAGAGGTGAGCTCACGCCCTATTTGCGGACTCTCTATTCCGGCGGAACAGCTTCAGGAACATTCGCCTGAGCGCAACTTAGCCCAATATCATCAGGCTCTTAGCTTTTGCCAAATGCAGCATCAGACACAGGCTCAAGCCTCTGTCATGCTAAGCGTTTTTAAGTGGCTGGATTATCAGCTTAAAACGGACCATGACGCCTCGCTAACCGAGCTGGCAGCTGAAATTGGAATTAGCCTTTCCTCATGCAAACGGCTACTGGCTGGTCACGGCTACAGCTTTCAGCAAATATATGACCTGGTGCGGCTACACAAACTGCTGAACCTGCTCCAAAAACACCCCTACAGCAACGTCGAACTTGCGCAGAAGCTGGGCTACAGTAACCCCAACAACTTTCGACGCGCCTGCAAACGCTGGCTGGGCATTGTGCCCGACGAACTTCGTCAACAACACGCCACTTTATCCCTATCTAAGCCTACTTTGTGAGAACACCTGAGCGGTGAAAGCGTAAAGTTTAATAAATTTAAAAGCCCCCGTACTTGCTAACTAAGCTTCGGCGTGTAAAATGCGCGTCCCGCTAATCACACCTGGGCCCACAGTCGTGACTTTCTCGTCACCCGTCGTTGGCATCAGAAATGTTTTGCTGTCGTTTCATATATGCTGGACAAAGAGATTTATACATGAAAAGAGCGTGTTCCCGTATCGCTTATGCCTTGGGCGAATTTTTTTTATTAACCTTTTTTGCACTTCTTCCTTTTATTGCGGTTTACCTCGACGCCATAGTTATTGGCAATAACCTCAACGAATTTTCGGTAACCGAAATTTCTCAGGAAACCCTGCTATTACTCACTGCCATCATTTTTTGGTACGGTACTTGGCAACATCCTGATAGTCGTGGATTTTTCGCGCTCGCAGGCGGACTTTTCACCTGTGCACTGATACGTGAATCCGATTCCTTCCTGGACGCCATATGGCACGGTTTCTGGGTTTGGCCTGCTACCATATTGAGCCTATCCACAGTTTTTTATGTCGTCATTTATTGCCAAAAATCAGTAATAAAACCGGCTTCTGAATTTATTGGAACAAAGCCTTACTTATTTATAGTCATCGGTTTAGTGACTCTGCTTGTTCTCAGCCGCACGTTAGGCAGTGGAAATTTACTCTGGAATGAAATTCTTGAGGAAGCCTACACCCAAAAGTTCAAGTCAATTTTGCAGGAAGGCCTGGAATTATTTGGTTATGTAATTATTGCTTATGGATCCGTTCTTTTATTTTTCAAACGCTACAACCCATAAGCAATAAGGTTTAAGCCGGCAACTTACTTCGGGGTACCGAACAGAATCTTGTCGGCTTGACCAGCTAACGCAATAATCATAGTCACAGCCCAGCTTCCAAGTATCCACCAAAAAGTTGGCCAGGACATCCACGCCAGGTCTAAAAACAGCAAGTCGAAAATCCAGACAATAAATGCCGCGAATAAAATCGACGGCAGAAAGACAACAAAAAGAACGCAAAGGGCTAGAGGTATCGTGCCCAGAGTTTTCATCCAGTTTAATAAAGAGGACATAATGGTTTCAGTTTAGTGAGAATGGACTGAAGCTACCTTGAGTTGATAGAGATATCAACTCACTCCGTGTTTTTAGATTTTTTATTTCACCATTTCGCCTGTTATTCGCCAAAATTACGAAATCTTTACGCCTCTTCAATGTTCCGTTCTAGAGAATTTACACCCACCCGCAATACATTGCCATTGTCTCAGTCATCAACAGAGGAAATTGACATGACTTGGTTATTGCTACTCATTGGCGTATCGCTATTGGCATATCTTGCCGTAGCGATGTTTGCCCCTGAAAAGTTTTAAGGGGGCTTTATGTTTGAAATTATTCTTATTATGGCGATTGCGGTCGCTCTGGCCTATCCTTTAGGTCGCTACATGACCGGTGTATTCTCTGGCCAGGCGCACTTCTCCGATCGACTTTTTAACCCTATCGAAAAAGTTATTTATCGCTGTATTGGTATTAACCCCGGCGTCTCTATGACCTGGAAAAGCTACGGCGTCGCTTTTCTGTTAAGTAATCTCGTACTGGGCATCATTGCTTTTTTAATTTTGAAGTTCCAGCACGTGTTACCGATGAACCCCGACGGAATTGGTCCGCTTAGCTGGGATTTAGCGCTTCACACAGCGGTTTCTTTCCTGACTAACACGAACCAACAGCACTACTCAGGTCAAGCACAACTGTCTTATCTGTCACAGGGCACCTTAATTGTTACCTTGCAGTTTGTAACTCCAGCTATGGGGCTGGCGGTCTGCGTGGCTATGCTCCGCGGTATGGTCGGCGGTCGCGACGAAAAATTTGCCAAAGACGGTCAGGAGCGCGATTTAGGCAACTACTATGTTGACGTCGTTCGCGGCTTGACTCGCGTGTTTATTCCTCTGGCAGCCGTTGTTGCGCTCATTCTGGCATCACAAGGCGTACCCAGTACCTTTAAAGGAGCTCAGAATGTCGAAACCCTGGACACTCAGAGTGAAGTAACCGAACAAACAATTCCTGTTGGCCCGGTCGCTTCAATGGTGGCAATTAAACAACTGGGCACTAACGGTGGAGGCTGGTACGGCCCCAACAGCAGCAACCCACTGGAAAATCCAACACCTGTATCGAATGCGGTCGAGACCATCGCGCTTGTACTTATACCTATGGGTGTTGTGTTTTTAGCTGGCGGCATGGTGCGGCGTAAAAAATTCGGAGTCATGTCATTTGTGGTGATGGCCGTATTCAGCGTCAGCTTCATCGGCCTGACGGTATACAGCGAACTACAACCTAATGCCGCATTCAATGAACTGGCAGCAGAAGGCTCCAACTGGGAAGGCAAGGAAACCCGGTTTGGCCCTGAACTGTCGGCACTCTGGGGTACCTTAACCACACAAACCTCTAATGGTTCGGTTAACTCAATGCACGATTCGTTTAACCCCGTTGGCGGCCTTATGACTCGCTCGGGCATGCTTATTAACGGCATTTGGGGCGGCATAGGCTCAGGCTTTGTTAATTTTGTTATCTACGTCTGGATAGCCGTCTTCTTATCCGGGTTAATGATTGGTCGCACACCAGAGCTGTTTGGTAAAAAGGTGGAAACGCGCGAGATAACCCTGCTTGGCAGCCTTATTGTTTTGCCAACTATCGTTCTTCTTGGCTTTACTGCAATAACGGTTGCCCTGCCTGCACTCACGGGCAACAGCAACCCTGGTTTCCATGCTATTTCGCAGGTGTTTTATGAGTACACCTCTGCTTTTGCTAATAACGGTTCCGGCTTCGAAGGCTTAGGCGACGATACCGTATGGTGGAACATCAGTTGCGTCATTGTGCTGATTCTAGGTCGCTATTTGCCCTTAATTATTCCGTTAGCAATAGCCGGAATGATGGCGAAAAAACGCACCATACCAACCAGCAAAGCAAGCTTAAGCGTCGAAAGTGTGACTTTTGGTGTCACTTTAGTAGCGGTTATTCTCATTCTTAACTTTCTTTCATTTCTTCCTGCGGCGGTTATCGGCCCTATTGGTGAAGCACTGCAGCTGGCATCATTTGGGGTGGAGGGCTAATCATGACTACTCAAGCTAAAACATTGTCGTCCACAGCAATAAAAGGCGCTCTGGTCGACGCACTGAAAAAAATGGCGCCCCGCTATATGGCGAAAAATCCGGTAATGTTTGTGGTTCTTATCGGAACCGTCATTTGTATCGCGACCACAGGCATAAAAATAGCCAGTGGTCTGAGCTTCGGGTTTGAGCTCATCACTTCTTTAATTTTGTTCGTAACACTGTGGTTTGCTAATTTCGCAGAGTCGGTTGCGGAAGCCCGCGGACGAGGCCAGGCGGCAAGTCTCCGCGCAACGAAACAAGCCTTGGTTGCGTTCAAAAAAGAAGGCAGTGAGTTCGTTAAAACCGAAGCCACAGATCTCCGAAAAAATGACGTTGTTCGGGTTCAACAGGACGAATACATTCCTGCCGACGGCGAAATTATTGAAGGTGTTGCTACGGTCAACGAATCGGCAGTAACCGGAGAATCGGCGGCGGTATTGCGCGAAGCAAACACAGACCATTCCGGCGTTATTGGTGGTACCAAGCTTTTGACCGGAGAAGTTCTCATTAAAGTGTCTGACGATCCGGGCAACAGTTTCCTCGACAAAATGATTGGTTTAGTCGAGGGCGCAGAACGCAAGAAAACGCCGAACGAAATAGCGCTGACGGTTCTGCTTGCAGCACTCACTGCGGTCTTTCTTATTGTCGTCATGACGCTGCCCGCACTGGCCTCCTTTGTCGATGTCGAGCTCAACTACATCATGCTCATCGCCTTGTTGGTTTGCTTAATACCAACCACCATCGGTGGTTTGCTTCCGGCTATTGGTATTGCCGGAATGAACCGTGCTTTGACCTCAAATATTATCGCTAAATCCGGTAAGGCTGTTGAGGTAGCGGGTGATATAGATATCTTGTTGCTGGATAAAACCGGAACCATTACCTACGGTGACCGTCAGGCAACTGATTTCATCCCGGCGCAAGGTGTGAGCAAAGACGAACTCATTCAGGCAGCTTATCTGGCGTCGGTTGACGACCCGACTCCTGAAGGCAAATCCATTGTTAAGCTTGCGAAACAAAGCAAAGGGTTAGATGAAAGCTATCCGGAAGGCGCTGAGTTTATTCCTTTTTCGCCAACCACCCGGCTTTCGGGTCTAAAAATCAGCAACGATGAGTTTTTTGTCAAAGGTTCCGGTGACGCTATCCACACCTTCGAGGAAGAAAAGGGTGTGTCCTGGCCAAACAACCTTAATGCTGAAATCGGGAAAGTCGCCAAACAGGGGGCAACTCCGTTAATAGTCGCCGATCAGGATAGAATTCTGGGTGTTATTGCATTGTCCGATGTCATAAAACCCGGTGTTGCAGAACGTTTTGCAAGACTGCGCAAACTTGGTGTAAAAACCGTCATGGTGACTGGTGACAACCATGTAACTGCCGGTGCAATTGCCGCGGAAGCCGGTGTTGATGATTTTATCGCCGAAGCAAAGCCGGAAGATAAGTTAAGCCTTATTCGCGAAGAGCAGGCAAAGGGACACTTGGTCGCCATGGTCGGTGACGGCACCAATGATGCCCCGGCACTGGCACAAGCGGACGTTGGCCTTGCTATGAATTCGGGAACCCAGGCGGCGAAAGAAGCCGGTAACATGGTCGATTTGGACTCCGACCCAACCAAACTGCTGCAAGTAGTTGAAGTGGGTAAACAACTACTGATTACTCGCGGCGCAATGACCACGTTCTCGCTGGCAAACGATGTTGCGAAGTATTTCGCTATCATTCCTGCGGTTTTCGCCAGTGCCCTGCCGTTAATGTCGACACTGGACATTATGAATTTAGGCAGTCCGCAGTCAGCCGTTATCTCAGCATTAATTTTTAACGCTTTGATTATTCCTGCTCTGGTTCCACTGGCTCTGCGCGGCGTTAAGCTGAAAAGTAACAGCGCTGAGAAAATCTTACGCAATAACATGCTGATATTCGGTCTTGGCGGTATTGTTCTGCCATTCATCGCTATCAAACTTATTGACCTAGTCGTCAGTCTGTTCATTTAAGGAGCGAGTCATGACTACATTAAATTCAAGCTCTGCAGGCAGCATCATTACAGGAATTCGCTTTAGCGCCACACTCATTATTGTGTGTGGTGTTATCTACACCGGTGCCACAACGCTGGTCGGCGAGCAGTTATTTTCGCATCAGGCCAGCGGCAGCATAATTGAAAAGGACGGCAAGGCTATTGGATCTGAACTTATCGCACAGGACTTTCAGGCTCCGAATTATTTCTATGCCCGTCCCAGCGCCGCGGGATACGATCCAACAGGAACCGGCGGAAGTAACCTTGCACCTTCTAATCCTGAGTTGCGTGATCAGGTCAGAGCTCGCAGCCAGTCCATACAAGCTTTAGAAGGTGTGGACGCTAACAAGATACCTCCAGAGCTCCTGGCTGCTTCAGGCGCTGGGCTTGATCCACACATTAGCCCACAAGCAGCAGAGTTTCAGGCTCCGCGCATAGCAAATACTCGCGGTCTGCAACTTAATCAGGTAAAGGCGTTAATTGATGAACACACCGAAGGCAAGCAATTGGGCTTATTCGGTCAACCCCGGGTGAACGTTCTCAAGCTTAATATAGCGCTTGATAACGCATCCATGAAAAACGAAAACACAGAGGATTAGCAACGTGAAAATGATTAAAACCGCACTTTTTTCACTGGTTACCTGCGCGCTGGGCACAAGCTCAGCGTTAGCAAATGATTACAGCGTTTCTTCGAACCTGACATTAACCAGCGATTATGTGTTCCGCGGCGTGTCACAGACCAATGAAGATCCAGCTATTCAAGGTGGCTTTGACCTGGCACTCGAAAATGGTTGGTACGCTGGTGTCTGGGCATCTAATGTCGGCTTTGGTGAAGGCAGTACCGAAGCCGATATCTATGCCGGCTGGAGTCAGTCACTTAACGATGAATGGGCATTGGATTTTGGTGTTATTCGCTACCTTTATCCTAGCGGTAACGGTGTAGGAGCTGAGTTTAACTACAACGAAATTTACACCAACATCACGTTCCGGGACTTTAACTTAAACATAGTCTATTCAGACGACTACTTTGGAACCGGAGTCGACAGCTTTTACTACGTTGCTGGTGACTACGGTTATCAGTTTACGGAGAAATGGTCCGTGAATTTGCATGCCGGTCTGAATCAGTTTGATTCCGAAAATGAACTGACGCAGTTCTTGGGGGCAGCGCCGACAACAGACGATGCATACTGGGACTGGTCAGTGACGTTAAATTACAGCCTGACCGATAGCATCAGCCTGGATTTAGGTTATATTGACACCGATATTGATAAACAGTCCTGCGTCGACATTTGTGACGGTCGTATGGTTGTTAGCCTGTCATCGTCGTTTTAAATTTTTAAGAAGAGGCCAATAATGGACGACTCGAATCGCGAGCAAAAGGCAGATGCTATTCTACAGCGTGTAGAACAAGAAAATAGTGGACGCCTGACAGTATTTTTGGGTGCGGCACCCGGGGTAGGAAAAACCTACTCCATGCTAGCTGCAGCCAAAGAAAAACAGCAAAGCGGTCGGGAAACCATTATTGGCCTGGTCGAAACTCATGGGCGCTCAGACACCCAACAAATGGCTGATGGTTTTGAGCAACTGCCGCTGACTCAAATTGAGTATCACGGAACTCAGTTGTCAGAATTTGCTGTCGATGCCGCTTTGCAACGCAAACCCGACCTGATACTGGTTGACGAACTGGCCCATACCAATGTTCCCGGCAGCCGCAACAAGCGGCGTTATCAGGACATTGAAGAATTATTGAATGCCGGTATAGACGTTTACACCACCGTAAATATTCAGCATATGGCCAGCGTGAACGACCTGGTTTTGCAAATGACCGGCGTTAGAGTGAATGAAACGGTGCCCGACCATTTTGTCGATAGTGCCTATGAAATTCGATTTATTGATCTGCCACCGGCGACACTGATTGAACGCCTGCAACAAGGTAAAGTGTATTTACCAGAATACGCGCGTTCAGCTTTATCATCGTTTTTTTCATCGGCGAACTTAACCGCATTGCGAGAGCTGGCGATGAAAAAAGCGTTGGAACGGGTCGACGCCAGTATGTTAAGCGAGCTGGCCGTTAATCAGGAGTCAGGACTTGGCATTTATATGGATAAGTTGCTGGTGCTGGTTAGCGCAAACAGCGACCATCGTTACTTAATTCGGGTTGGCCGACAAATTGCCGAACGCAGACAAATTCCCTGGGCTGTCGCCTGGGTGGATACCGGCAAAACCCGAAGCCCGGAAAAATCCCAGACTATTGAGCTCAACCTTGCGCTGGCAAAAGAGCTGGGCGCACAAACAAAAGTACTTAAAGGAACAAGTACTATTAGCGCCGTCAGCGAATTTATAAAGGATAATGCGGTTTGCACTGTACTGGTAGGCGCCGGACGCAGAAACCGTTTTAACTGGTGGCGAAAACGCCTGTATCACCATTTAATCAATTTAGGGCTCCCTATTGAGGTTACGGTATTCCGGGCCAGATCAACACCGGTTCAGAAAAAGAAAAAGCTAACACCACCAGCAGTTCAGAACTTCTTTGGCAAGTTGAGCGGTTATGTCCATGGTGTCATTGGCGTTGGAATAGCTTCATTATTAGCCGTTATTCTCGAGAACTTTCTGAATGTCGGTAACCTGGTTTTAGTTTACACGCTGGCGGTTATCTTCGTTGGCCTTACCTCTGGCTCGCGGCCGGCAATGTTTACCGCGATACTCTCGTTTTTAAGCTTTAATTTCCTGCTTACCGAGCCTAAAAATACCTTGATGGTTTATAATCATGACGATGTAACCACACTCATCTTTCTGACAGTAATAGGGCTTATCTGTGGTCCTGCAGCATCACGCATACGCAGTCAGTTTTTACTGCTCAAACAAGCCAATCATTATGCCGAAACCTTACGCGATTTAGCTCAGGAACTGGCAACTGTCAGCGATGAAACGGGCTTATGGAAGCGCCTGAGTAAATTATTAAGGAAATCAACGGAAGTTGATTGCCTTATTGCAGTACCTGACGAAGATTCAGACTTCAGGTTTGTAGAATCGCCTCCCGCCCCACCTCATAAATTAACCGAGGCAGCCATTCGCTGGAGCTTCAAAAACAAAGCCAGTGCGGGGGTTACAACCGAAACCCTGTCCGCAGCTAAAGCGACTACCTACCCGGTGATTGTTGATGACACCGTGGTTGCAGTCGCTGCCGTTCCTTTAACAGAACAAAGTAATGACATTAACAGCGCCAGCACAAGTTTAATTCTCGCCATGCTTAATCAGGCTTCTAATGCCTGGCGTCGTATTCATCTGGCTTCCGATTTAGAAAGTGCGCGAGTCAAAACCGAGGTAGAACAACTTCGTTCGGCCTTGTTGTCTTCGGTGTCTCATGACCTGAAATCGCCACTATCGGCTATGATGGGGGCAGCAGAAAGTCTAAAACTGTTGCATAACCAACTTCCCGATAAGGACAGAATAGAGTTAATTGAAACCATCATTTCAGAAAGTCAGCGGCTTGATAGCTACATTCAGAACTTACTGGATATGACCCGCCTTGGTCACGGCACACTAAAAATTGAGCGCGACTGGGTTTCTGTAGACGACATTATCGGCAGTGCCATTAGACGATTAAAGCGCTATTGGCCATCAACCAACGTACAAATTGAACGAATGGGTGAACCGCCTCTGCTTTACGTTCATGCGGCATTAGTTGAACAGGCAATTTTTAATATCCTTGAAAATGCGGCTAAATACAGTCCCGATGAATCCCCTATTTTTGTTGAACTGCATAAAGGCCGCGCGCAATGTTTAATCGCCATAGAGGATAGGGGCCCCGGCATTCCATCTGACCAGCGCGATAAAATTTTTGATATGTTTTACATTGTTGCTGACGGTGACAAGAAAAAACAAAATACGGGTATGGGACTGGCCATCTGTAAAGGTATGATCGGCGCACATGGCGGCAACGTTGTCGCAACCTCTGCCAGGGATGGTGTAGGTACTCGTTTCGAAATTACATTGCCGTTAGACTACGGAAATAACCAACAGGAAGAGTCGTAACGTGGCAACAAAAATTGTTGTGATTGATGATGAGAAACAAATTCGTCGCATGCTTAAAATCGCTTTGTCTAGTGCAGGCCATGAGGTCACCGAAGCGGAAAACGGTACTGACGGACTAAGTTGCGTTGCCCGCCAGCAACCCGACCTTGTCATTCTGGATTTAGGGCTGCCCGATATCGACGGCAAACAAGTGTTAAAAGAAATTAGGGAATGGTCGCCTGTGCCAGTTATCGTTTTATCAGTACGCAATCAGGATCAGGAAAAAATCATCGCCCTGGACTATGGCGCTCAAGACTACGTGACAAAACCTTTTAGTGTCGAAGAGCTACTGGCCCGGGTTAGAGCTAATTTGCGAGATCACTTACAAGCAGACACCTCACCACTTCTTGAAATAGACGACTTGTCTTTTGATTTGTCACGCCGCATAGTCAAGAAATCGGGACAGCCCGTTGAACTTACACCGAAAGAGTATGCGGTGATCTCCCGCTTGGTAAAACAACCCAATTGTGTGGTTACCCAAAGCCAGCTGTTAAGTGAAATATGGGGGCCGAGCCACAAAGAAGACACTCACTACCTGCGCATTGTAATTAGCCACTTGCGGCAAAAGTTGGGCGACGACCCAACCGAACCCAAATACTTAAGAACCGAAGCCGGTATAGGCTACCGATTTTGTGTTGACGGTTAATAAGAGCAATTAGCCCTAGAGCCTAAAGGTTGGCTATAAGCTGCTGTTGGGACTACATTAATAAAAATAAAACCCTCAGTCTGGAGCAGGCATGACACAAGAAGAAATCAATTCTCAGGAATGGCGTGACGAAAGCAACTGGTCACGGCCTTTGTGGCTCGGCATATACTTTAGCAAGAAAGATACGCGCAGCTGGGTGCCGAAATTTTATCCAATACTTGGCTGGACAATTAATTTAGGAAACCGGGCTGGGGCTGCATGGTTTATCGGTATTATTGCCGGGGCACTTGTCGCAGCATTTTTTGCGGGGTGGCTAACAGCCAGCTAGCTGCCACCCCTTTGCCCTTTATTTTTAAAATTGCTGACTGGCCGATTTCAGCGCCGTTGATAAAGACTCTGTCGCCGACTCCAGTCCCTTACTAACGTCAGACCATGCGTCTTTGCTGGATTTCTTAACCTCTTCCAGCTTAGTTTCTGCATCATCTTTTAACGATTCAAGTTCACTTATTTTTTCTTTGTACTTAATTTCAGATTCCGCCTCTGACTGCTTTGCTTTGGCTTTTAAGCGGTCAATCTCAGCTTTCATTTCCTCTATTTTTGCTTCGTGCTTTTTCTCAAATGCGTCTTTGTTTTCCATTTAAACCTCCAAGTTTTTTACCGTTACTTAGTAACTTAATCAAAATAAGCATGGTCAAAAATATCTAGGGGATCAAGCGACATTTTTGATCGAGAGCAAATAAGGCGCTTTAGCACTATTAACAAAAAATAACTTTTTAGCGCATTTTTTGCTCATTGTTTGCACTTTATGTCCGATATAGCTATATAACCTTTATATCGAATGTCTGGATACTTTTATGCAAACAGCGTCACTGCGTTTTAAACTTATATTTGGTGCCGCCTGCCTGCTTATACTAAGCATGGGCTCCCTGACACTGTACAGCTGGTACTCAATGAACCAGGCCGGACAAAATGCTATTGAGCAAATTAGTGAGCCTCTGGAAGAGCAAGTAACCGCATCTTTAAATGACACAGCATTGCGCTTTGCCGGCAATACTGAGGCTTTGCTGAACCGTAGCTTCGATATTCCGGCAGGCCTTGCGTCTATCATGCGCCATACTGCCGTAGGCAGTGGGGGAGAGCCTTACACTAGGGGTGAAGTACAGTTTTTAACCAGAAATTTGTTGCTCGCCCACCCATCAGTGTCTTCTATATATAACCAATACGAACCCAATGGTTACGACGCACTTGATGACGAATACAGCTCCAGTGAGCCACATACGTCGAATCAGGGTACCCTGGAAATTTACTGGGTATCGGAAGGCGCAGATCAGGCTCGATTTATCGAGACCGAAGACACGTCAGAGAAATATCTTACAAATTTAACTGAACAAGGGTTCCGCGAAGCCGAATGGTACCTTTGTAGCCGTGATAGCTTAAAGCCCTGCCTCATAGAGCCTTATTTATATGAGATCAGCCCCGGCGAAGAAATGCTGTTAACTTCGCTGGTTTACCCTGTTGTTGTTAATAACGAATTTCGCGGTGTTGCGGGTGTAGACATTAATTTACCGGTATTGCAAAAACGTATTCAGCAACAATCCCAGGAGTTTTATCAGGGCAAAGCTAATATGTTTCTGGTCAGCAGCAACGGCTTCGTTGTCGCCAGTAACCAACACCCTGACCGCCTCGGGAAGTCGCTGGAATCTATTAATGCCGACTTAGCTGAGCTTCTCGACAGTCCCGGCCAGTCAGAATTTAACGTCGCCGACAACATAGTGGTTAAACAACCGGTTTATACCGAAGCCTCTGATACCACCTGGTGGATCATTGTCTCCGTCCCCCGCGAATTAGCTTTTGCAACCGTTCACGAACTGTCTGAAAGTCTCGAAGAAGATACAGCCTCAACGGTCTGGGGCTTACTACTAATTGCAGCATTACTATTGGCCGTATTTGTTACTCTGGTCTTTTTCTGGGTCAGCGCATCGACTCGCCCGCTGAATAACCTGAGTATGCTAATGAAGGAGTTAGCCGGTGCAGAGGGTGACCTTACCCGACAGCTAGAACGAACCTCGCACAGTGAATTAAACGACTTGGCCGACGGATTTAACTTATTTACTGCCAAACTTCGCGATTTAGTCCGCGCTTTAAAACAAGTTGCCGAAAACGTCGCGATGGAAAGCCGTCATATGCTAGACAGCTCGAAACAGGCTTCCAGTGCTACCGAAATACAGGCCGACCAGGTACAGCAAGTGGCTACCGCCATGAATGAAATGACCGCAACAGCGAATCAGGTTGCATCATTAGCCAGTGACACGGCACAAGGCGCTGAAGAGTCGAGTAAGTCATTGACAAGAGCCAATAGTCTGGTCAACCAAACCCTAAAAGCCTTCCAGCAAGTGGCTGAAGAATTCGGCCAGGCGCGTCACCAGTTTACCGAAGTTGCTGCCCGCAGTGACGAAGTGACCGGCATTACGCAGACCATTGATGGCATTGCCGAACAAACAAACCTGCTGGCATTAAATGCCGCTATTGAAGCCGCGCGGGCGGGCGACCAGGGCCGTGGCTTTGCCGTGGTCGCCGATGAGGTGAGAACTCTGGCACAGCGTACCCGCCAGTCAACCGAAGAAATTAACGGCTTGATTCAGGGTCTGCAAAAACAGGTTCAGGCAAGTGTTCAGCAAATGGAAAGCAGTGCCGTAAAAGTGACACAGACACTTGAAGGCGCACAGCAAGCATCTGAGCAGCTCAATTCAGCCACCGAACAAGTACAGTCAATTAATGACAATGCGTTCCAGGTAGCTTCAGCCGCAGAAGAGCAGAATCAAGTAAGTGAAGAAATCAGTCGAAACATCAGCGCTATCAGTGACGCTACGCACGATTTAGAAAAACTGTCGGGCCAGATTACTCAGATTAGCAGTGCGCTGGATAACGCCTCAGGCGAAATGGAGGAGCAACTCAATGCACTTAAAAGCGATTAATACAGCCCTGTTTTTCGGTTTACTCGTCAGCGGGACCTCACAGGCATCCTGGGACTTAACCGCAACGGCAACCAGCGACTATTTATTTAATGGGGTCACACAAACAAGCGACGACCCGGCGCTACAGTTTATTGCCAATAAAAACTTCGACAACGGCTGGTATGCCGGAGGTTTTGCTTCCAATGTCGATTTTGGAGACGACACCTGGCTGGAGCTGGACGCGTTTGGTGGACGCTACTGGCAAATGAATGATGAGATTGGCGTTGAACTGGGTGCTTTATATTACAGTTATTACGGTGAAGGCAGCGATATAAACTACACAGAAACAACAGCCGCGGTTGATGTCAGCGACTTCCGTTTTCAACTTTGGTACGCCTGGGACTACGCCGGTACCGATGCCAAACATCTGGTTGCAGCGGTTTTTTATCAGGTTTACAGCGATGGTGAAAATGGTGTCAATTTAGGTTTTAGTCAGTCGCGCTCTTTGGATTCTGAAGATTTTCAATGGGATACTCGTGACCATTATAACCACGCCTGGATAGCTTATGACAGAAACTGGCAGCAGTGGAACTTCATGGTTTCCTATAATCACACCACTCTAAGTAGTGACTGGGGTGGCGGTAATACCCTGACAGCGAACGTGACTTACACCTTTTAAGTGATGTCACAAATGTTTTGTTTGTAAGCTGACTTTGCGTATCATTGAAACAGACGACAAAGGAGCAACGCATGGCAGACAATAGCAGTAATAAAGCGCTCAGGCTGGATAACCAGCTTTGCTTTGCGTTGTACTCAACCTCGCTAGCAATGAACAAGCTCTACAAACCTCTGCTCTCCAAGCTTGATTTGACCTATCCGCAATACCTTATTTTACTGCTTTTATGGGAGCGAGATGGTGTCACCATTACTGAAATAAGCCGCAAGTTGTTCCAGGAAAAAGGCGCTTTAAGTCCGGTTATTAAGCGGCTGGAACAACGCGGGTTAATAATTCGAAAGCGCAATACCGACGATGAGCGTCAGCTGCATTTATACCTCACCGAACAAGGTCGGCGACTGGAACAGTCTGCCTGCGATGTTCCGGAGCAGGTTTTCTGTGCCTCTAAGCTTGAGCCTAATGAAGCCCTTGCCTTAAAACACACCCTTGAATCACTGCGGGCACAGCTACAAGACAAGCCCGACCGCTAACCAAATCAAATGCATCGAAAATATCGATAATACTATTCGGAAAATACTGTTATCGCGATAACCATTATTGCAATAACATTATGTGTGTTAATTCTCAACACACCAACTAGCAAGGTAATCGTTATGGATATTCTGTATAAAGCGGTAGCAACATCAACCGGCGGACGCGATGGTCAGTCAGAGTCTGACGACGGCCAACTGAAAGTAAAACTGACAACGCCTAAAGAACTGGGTGGCGCAGGCGGAGACGGTACCAATCCTGAGCAATTGTTTGCGGCCGGTTATTCGGCCTGTTTTATCGGCGCACTGAAATTCGCTGCCGGGCAGGAAAAAGTCACACTGCCCAAAGACACTGAAGTTAAAGCTGAAATAGGTATTGGCCAGATTGAAGGCGGGTTTGGTATTGAAGCCACGCTGAACATTCATTTGCCAGGCATGAGCCAGGACGAAGCGGAATCTATTGCTGAAAAAGCACACCAAGTTTGTCCGTATTCAAACGCGACGCGTAATAATGTCGACGTGCGCCTGAACGTCACTGTGTAACCGCAGTTAACCATAAAATCATTAAGCATGTGGGTCGACCGACTTAGCGTATCGGCTCACGTCCTTATGGTTTGATATCACCCAAGAGCGATACATTCATAACAGACGCAATACTACGGCACCTGATCATCAACTCCTAGTTGAGTCGCTCTATTCCCTTTGCCCTTATAATTGGTAAACCAGGTCCTGAAAATATCAGTCACGCCCGGAAACTCCGTCTTTAACTGCGTCACTGAAGAAATATGACCAAAAGGCGGTTGCTCTGGTACGACTGCAATAAATTTATTATCGCGCTCATTGTTATCCAGCATGGTCATACGTCCGATGATCCTAACTGGTACCTCAATACCTCTGGGCAAAGCCTCGCCTAGTATCAGCACATCAAGTGGGTCGCCATCTCCGCCGGACTTTTTATCTGACAAAGTGCCGGGAATAGCTCCGTAATTTGCCGGATAACCCAGATAGTCAATGTAGCGAGGTTGTTGAACGTCACCTTCCATTTCCCACTCAAGCATGTCAGTTTGGTGTTTATTGATTTGCCACTTTTGGCGGCTTCCGGCTGGAATTTCAACAATTGCAGGCCATGTCGTTTCATTTTTCGAATAGCCTGAAATATCGATGACAGGCTGGCTGTACTGCGGAATTTCAAGTTGCCCCATAACTTTAGCGGATTCGCCGTTGGGGCCAATGGGTGTCTGACTGGGTATTTCTGCAATAAAATTACCAAGTGCGGCATACCACCTAGCATCATTTAGTGCGGTCCTTGTTTCCGGAGGAGTCGACAAGGCAGTATGCTGACGAAGATAATTTGCCCAGTAAAACTCTAAAAACGGTATCGGGTTCTCAGGTTTTTCCAGGTAATGCCCCCTCAAAAAGTACATTGCACCACGCACTGGGTCATCATCTAGCCTATTACGCCCCACAGTTTCAGGAATTGCCTTATGGGAAATTGGCTGCCCGTTGCTGTCATGAAGCCAGGTCTGATGGGTATCTTTAAGCCACTGCCAGAAGTCGGTTTCGGAGAGGCTGGATTTATCCGCAGTGATCTCTACCGTCACTTGCTGTTCGTCGCCACGGGGGCTGAATTCGACCATAGCACTGAAAGTATGATGGCCATCGGTCAGGTAGTAACGCCCTTCCGGACCCAGTACAGCGGTTTTAAAAGGCTCTTCAATAAGGTCTTTTTGAAAAGCTTTGTCGTCGCGCTTATATTTAGCGATTTTATTAGCGACCTGGTCGTGAGAAATAACGGCTTGAGTTGGGTGCAACTGGCTAATTCTGAGCTGAACTTCCTCTGCATTTGCACTGCTGAATAAGAACCAGACAACAACAAAAAACCTCAACATTTTAAGCTCCCTTTTGCTTTCCTTGGGTTCAAGTATAAAGAACGTTTATGACAAAGCCATTGCATCGTTACCTAGTCGTCACCTTTTTGAAATAAAGGTGTCATTAAAACGCCTTACAATCCGGTGCGAAATATTTGAAGAAAGCATTCCACAATTAAACTCAGGGACTGATATTTTATGTCACTCTTTAGAAGTAATAGAAAAACCTTGTTAAGTTACAGTATTTTAGCTGCCCTAATGGCTCCAGTAAGTTCTGTTGTTTATGCTGCGACAACAGTTGAAGGTCAAGTCACGACATCTGACGGTTCCCCTCTGGCAGGAGTTCGTGTCACTGTCGCCGGAACAGCGCAAAGTGCCTTCACTAACAACCAGGGCCGCTACACACTACAGCAAATTAGCGAAGGTGAGCAGACATTAATATTCGAATATATTGGCCTCCCAAAAAAACAACAAGTTGTACAGAGCTCAGACGGCACCCAGCAATTGGATATCCAGCTTGATACCGAAGAAGACATTGAACGCATTCAAGTTACCAGCCAGCGTGATTCAAGTAACCGGGCGTTAAACGACTACCGTGCAGCCGATGCTATCACTAACTTTATCGCCTCTGATGATATGGGTCAGTTTGTTGACCAGAATGTCGCTGAGTCATTGCAACGTCTGCCCGGCACAAGCATTTCCCGTGACCAAGGGGAAGGTCGTTTCGTTAGCGTCCGGGGTATCTCTCCTGGCTTAAATGCTGTGACTATAAATGGCGTAAGAGTCGGAACACCGGAAGACGGTTCGCGGGCAGTAGCCCTTGATGTCATTCCCACTGGTTCAGTTGAAAGCTTGTCCTTAGTAAAAGCCCCAACTGCAGATATGCCCGGCGATGCGATAGGCGGCTCTATCAACATTGAAACACCCTCGCCATTTGACCGTCAGGATAAGCAGGTACGGTATCGTGCGGAAGCTTCCTATAACGACTTAAGCGGCGAAGTGAGCCCGAAAGTGGAATTCAACATCAGCGATCAGTTAAGTGATAAGTTTGGCTATGCTTTTGGCATAAACTATCTTGACCGCAAACTGGAATCTGACAACGTTGAGGCAGAGTACGATGAGGTCGATTTCGGTGACGACGAAGTATTTTCCATAATCGAACTACAGCAGCGTAAATACTATGTGAACCGCGAGCGCCTCGGTAGCAACCTAAACCTTGAGTATCGCCCGGATAACAATTCCCGTGTTTACTTCAACACTATGTACAGTGAGTTCACCGATAAAGAAACGCGCCAACGCAGCATTTTTAGCTTCGAAGATGGCGACGTAACGGAATTCAACGATACCAGCGCCCGCGTGGACTTACCCGCAGATAGCATGAAGCGCCGCATTCGCTTCCGTACCAAAGAACAAAAGACCATGGCAATGGACATTGGCGGCGAAAACCGGTTTGAAGACTGGACTCTGAATTACCGTGCGGGCTATACCCTAACCGAAGAGCGCGTGCTTGACGAAAACGAAGGTCGCTTTGAGTCAACACTGGAAGGCTTGAGCTCTGAGGTGTCTTTTGGTAAAGGGTTACCGTCTTTCCGTATCTTAGAAGGCGACACATTAAGTCAACGCCATTTAGACAACAGCAATTTTGTTTTAGACCGCGCCGTTTTAGAGCCAAAATTAATTGATGATGACGAAGTCAGCTTCGGCCTCGACGCGGAAATACCTTACGCCTTCGGAATCACCTCTCTCACCTTGAAAACCGGTATTGATGTGCGCATGAAAGATAAAGATGCGGACGTTAATGAATATGAGTTCCGTGATGTTCCTGACTACTCTCTCGATAACCTGACCACCGGGTCACCGGAATACGGGCTAGGTAACCTTGGCGATGGAATAAGCAAGGAAGCTTATCTGGATTACTATTATCAAAACACCGAGCTGTTCTCTGAACGCGACAAGGACGTTGCCGAAAACCGGGCTCTACGCGCCGGAGGTGACTTCACAGCAAGTGAAGATGTCTACGCAGGATACTTGATGGGGACCTTTGATTTAGAACGTACCCGCATAATTCCGGGCGTCCGCGTTGAACAAACGCAATTCGAGGCTGAAGGCACAGAGCTGCTGTTCGACGAACAGGGTGACCTAACCATCGGTTCACGCTTTGCCGACAGCGACTACACTAACGTTTTGCCAAGCATCCATGTTTTACACGACCTTTCCAGCGACATGCGTTTACGTGGAGCCTGGACGAACACTATTGCACGCCCAAGCTTTAATGACATTTCGCCACGTGCCGAAATTAACCGTGACGACATGGAAGCCGAACTTGGCAACCCCGAGCTTGACCCATACGAATCGATGAATTTTGATTTGATGTTCGACTGGTTCTACGCAGAAAGCAGCCTATTCACTCTCGGCGGTTTTTACAAAGACATTGACAACTATATTGTTGATACTGTCAGCAACAACGTAGATGGTTTCACGGGTTTTGAAGTAGAGCAGCCAGCTAACGCGATCAGTGCTTCTGTCAAAGGACTTGAAGCTAGCTGGCAGCACAGCTTTGTTGGCAGTAGCCTGGAAGGCCTGTTAATTGGTGCCAATATAACTCTACTTGATACCGAGCTCGAACTCCTGGAACGCGACGGAGAAAGCTTTTCAATTCCCGAAGCGGCCGACTTATCCGGCAACGCTTTTGTTGGCTACGAAAGCGGTCGGTTTAGTACCCGGTTGAGCCTAAGTCATCGCGATGAGTCGCTGGACGAAGTTGGTGATGATCGCCGTTATGATATCTACACTTCGCCGCACACTCAGCTGGACTTAACAGCCTCTTACCGTCTTTCAAAGAAAGCTGAATTGGTATTTGAAGCAACTAACATCAACGATGAACCGTTAGAGCTTTACCAGGGGTCTCGTGATTACATACTCCAATTCGAAGAATATGGCCCGACCTTTTCTCTCGGTCTCAAAGGCAGCTTCTAAAGCTGGATTATAAAACTTGCGCGCAAACTCTTATCACAGGGAGTTTGCGCTTTTGTCTCCAACCTCTTACATTTTTAACCTCAGGGCCCTGCCTTTCAAGTTGCTCGATAACTCTCATCAATCGGCAACAGCAAGTGCAATTATCGTGAAAATAAAAATGAGTTGTAAACATTCACTTTTTCGATGGTTGAAATAGATTATTTCTAATTATCTCAAACGAGTTTCCGAGCTAGTATAGGCTCCCCAAAATTGCTTTGACAGCAAGCGCAGTAATTAACAGGAGTACTTAAGGTGTCCGCACTATTTCAACCGTTCGAGTTAAAAGACGTCCGTTTGCGTAACCGCATAGCCGTTCCCCCAATGTGCCAGTATATGGCTGAAGACGGTGTCGTTAACGACTGGCATTTAAGCCATTACACCAGCCTGGCGCGTGGCGGTGCCGGCTTAGTGATTGTCGAAGCCACCGCGGTTTCACCTGAAGGGCGTATTACCCCTAACTGCACAGGCCTCTGGAGCGACGAACAGGCACATGCTTTTGCGCCGGTTGTAGAAAATATAAAAAAAGCAGGCGCCGTTGCCGGTATTCAAATTGGTCATGCTGGACGCAAAGCCAGCGCAAACCGTCCATGGGACGGTGACGATCATATAGCGGAAGGTAATGCTAAAGGTTGGCAGACAATATCGCCCTCTCCTATCGCTTTTGGTGCAAACCTGCCTCGCGAACCTGAAGAAATGTCGCTGGACGACATAAAACGCGTGCAAAACGACTTTGTTGCCGCTGCGGAACGAGCTCGTGACTTAGGATTTGAATGGCTTGAGCTGCACTTTGCTCACGGCTACTTAGGGCAGAGCTTCTTTTCCCCTCATGCGAACCAGCGTACTGACGAATATGGTGGCTCGTTTGAGAACCGTTCCCGATTCCTGGTAGAGACAGTTCGTGCGGTAAAACAAGTATGGCCAGATAACTTCCCGCTAACCGCGCGCTTTGGTGTGATTGAATTTGATGGTAATGACGAGCAGCAGATGCAGGAGTCCGTTAAACTGACTCAGTTGCTAAAAGCAGAGGGACTGGACTTTTTAAATGTCAGTATCAGTTTCTCAACACCAAACGCCGAAATCCCTTGGGGCCCAGGCTTTATGGCGCCTATTGCGGAGCGCATTCGTAAAGAAGCAGATATTCCAGTAGCTTCCGCTTGGGGCATCGATTTACCTCAGCTGGCAGAACACACGGTTGCACAAGGACAACTGGATTTAGTCATGGTTGGTCGCGCTCATCTGGAGAACCCTCACTGGCCTTACAATGCAGCCAAAGCACTGCGTGTCGATAAGCCTTCGTGGGTATTACCTGCGCCTTATGCGCACTGGCTTGAACGCTACTAGGCAATAAGTTTTTCGCGCTTTCGGCAACGACGGCCACCATATAGGGTGGCCGTCGTTGCTTGCTAAGCGTAGAGATCCATTGCGTCGATTTACGCGTATGAAGGGGTGATGAACAAATAACAGGAGGAATAATGAATACAAGTGATAAAACAGCTGAATTCACCGCCCCTGGGATAAAAGATAAGTCTGCCCAAGACACTATAGCGCTGCTCGACGACCGTCTGGTTGCACTGCTTGACCTTCAACTGACGCTTAAACATGTTCACTGGAACGTGGTTGGTCCAAACTTTATTGGCGTACATGAAATGCTGGACCCACAGGTTGATAGCGTTCGTGAAATGACCGATACCATCGCAGAGCGCATAGCGACCTTAGGCGGCGTACCCGCCGGTACCCCGCAGTCAATTGTGGACCGCCGTTCATGGAAAGACTATTCGATAGGCAGAGGCTTGGTCACTGAACATTTAGTTGCACTTGATAAAGTGTACAACGGTGTTAATAAAGACCACAGAGATGCACTCAATAAGCTCTCTGAACTTGACCCTGTTTCAGAGGACATGCTCACTGGCCAACTTGCCGAGCTTGAACAATTCCAGTGGTTCGTCCGTGCTCATATTGAATCAGCATCGGGTGAACTCAAAAGCTAATTAATTTGCACAATTAGCAAACACTCTGAAAGCCCGGCAACGATGTTGTTGGGCTTTTTGCTTTTAAAGCCAGGCTACTGCAGTTAAGAAATGCCTATCAATACTAGACTCCCCCCGATATAGCTAACAATTTATAACTTTGTTAATATCATTTGAATTAAAAATAATCATCATAACGAGATCCCCACATGCAAAAGCTTCGTCCCCTTTATATTGCTTTATTAAGTGCTGCATTATTGCAGGCCTGCTCTCCGGCGAGTCAAAACACCGAAACCAGTTCATCAACCGCTAAAGAAAGTACTGAAGCTCCGATAGCAGAAAAAGTCCCTCATGAAATGACCATTCATGGCGATACCCGCATCGATAATTATTACTGGATGCGGGACGATGAACGTAAAGACCCTAAAGTACTGGCTTATCTTGAGGCTGAAAACGCTTATACGGATAAGATGCTGGCTCACACGGAAGATCTGCAGCAAAAGCTGTTTGAAGAAATGAAAAGCCGCATTGCCAAAGATGATAACTCCGTGCCAGTGCGTGACGGCGGCTACTATTACTCAACAGAAATGCGAGGCGATAACGAGTATCCGATTTACGTTCGCAGTAAAGATTTTTCCGGTACCGACAAGCAAATTTTGTTAAATGTTAACGAGCTTGCTGAAGGTAAGGATTATTACTCCGTAGGCAGCCTTGAAGTCAGTCCTGACGATGCGATTCTAGCCTATAGTGAAGACACCGTTAGCCGCCGTATGTATGACATTAAACTCAAGGATATGAAGACCGGTGAGTTACTCCCGGATCAAATCGAAAATACGTCGGGCAGTATTGTCTGGGGCAACGACGGGCAGCATTTTTACTACATAAAGAAAGACCCGGAAACCCTGCTAGGTTATCAAGTCTATCGTCATAAAGTGGGTACCGAACAGCAACAAGATGAGCTGGTCTATGAAGAGCAGGACACAACTTTTTACACCGGCATCGGCAAGAGTAAAGACGACTCTCAAATTTATATTGTCCATGACGCGACCGAGTCAAAAGCTGTATCACTTATCGATGCCAATGATCCCAACGCCAAACCTGTACCCTTTGTCCCAAGGGAAGACGGCCTGGAATACAGCATAGCGAAACACGGCAATGATTATTATGTCTTGACCAATCTGGATGCTGTGAACTTTCGCCTGATGCGGGTAAGCGCCGATAAGCTTGGCGACAAACAACACTGGCAGGAAGTTATTCCGCATGAAGAAGACACCCGACTGGAAGACATTGAGCTGTTTGACCAGCATTTGGTCTATAAACAGCGCCAGCGTGGCCAGACCCAGGTGTTTGTGCGAAATCTAAATACCGGTGATGAACAAGAGCTTTCCTTCCGGGATAAAGCTTACACGCTGTATTTTTATGGCAACAAAGAAGCCGATAACCCTGAGTTGCGCCTATACTACACCAGCATGACTACTCCGGGCAGCCACTATGATGTGGATCTTAACAGCCTGGATAAAACCCTGTTAAAGCAACAGCCAGTACTGGGCGACTTTAAACCTGAAAACTATGCTTCCGAACGCTTATTTGTTAAAGCCCGGGACGGTGCTGAGGTTCCGGTAACATTGGTTTATCGTAAGGACAAATTTAAAAAAGACGGCACCAGCCCACTATATCAATACGGTTATGGCTCTTACGGTTCTACTTCAGAACCCAGCTTTAGCAGCAACCGTCTAAGCTTACTGGATCGCGGCTTTGTTTTTGCTATCGCCCATATTCGCGGCTCACAAATGCTCGGCCGTCCCTGGTACGAAGACGGCAAAAAACTGAGCAAGAAAAATACCTTTAATGACTTTGTCGATGTGACTAAGGCATTGGTTGAGCAAGGCTATGGCGCAGAGGATAAAGTCTTTGCCATGGGTGGTAGTGCTGGTGGTCTGTTAATGGGCGCAGTGATCAATCAGGCTCCGGAACTTTACCTTGGCGTAGCGGCGCATGTGCCTTTTGTCGATGTTGTGACGACCATGCTGGATGAGAGTATTCCTCTCACTACCAACGAGTTTGACGAGTGGGGTAACCCGAAAGAGAAAGTTTATTACGACTATATGCTGTCGTATTCACCTTATGATCAAATCAGCGCACAGGACTACCCTAATCTGCTGGTAACCACCGGACTCTTTGACTCGCAAGTGCAGTATTTTGAGCCGGCCAAGTGGGTCGCTAAGCTCAGAGATTATAAAACCGATGATAATCTGCTGCTGTTTAAAACCGAAATGGAAGCGGGTCACGGTGGTGTTTCCGGGCGCTTTAAGCGCTTGCAAAACACGGCGCTGGAATACGCTTTCTTTCTCGATTTACTGAAAGGCAAATAAGCCAGTTCACACAGTCTCGAACTGATAAAAACCGGCCACTCCTCAAAGAGTGGCCGGAAAAACTTAAAAATGAACCCTGCGTGGAGTTACTCCTTAACCACGTTAATTGCCTTAACATTAACAAACTCATGCATGCCAAAACCGCCATGTTCGCGGCCGTAGCCTGAGTCCTTAACACCACCAAAGGGCATCTCTGGTGTTGCAACTCCGAAGCCGTTGATGAAAACCATACCGGTATCGAAGTACTTGCTCGCCAACTCAGTGGCACGCTGCACATCTTTTGAAATAATACCACCACCGAGGCCGTAGCGGCTGTCGTTAGCTATGCGCATAGCATCTTCGTCATCCTTAGCACGAATCAATGCGGCAACTGGGCCGAACAGCTCGTCCTCGTAAGCCGGCTGACCCGGTTCGACATTTTCCAGCACAGTCACCGGATAAAAAGCACCTTTGCCCTCAGGTTTCTCCCCGCCACAAAGTATGCGGGCGCCTTTACTCACGCTTTCTTCAACCTGTTTATGCAATTGGTCTCGCAGATCAACACGGGCCATAGGGCCTACATCCGTATCACTTTGCTTAGGGTCTCCAACTTTCAGAGCTTTCATTTTTTCAACATAGCGCTCTTTGAATGCCTCGTAGTTAGCCTCGGTTACTACGAACCGCTTGGCAGAAACGCACGTCTGTCCGGTGTTGAATACCCGTCCCATAACGCAGGTATCTACTGCAACCTCCAAATCGGCATCGTCGAGCACCAGGTACGCATCGTTAGAACCAAGTTCCAGAACTGTCTTTTTAAGGTGCTTAGCAGCCTGAGTCGCCACTTTACGTCCTGCACCGTCGCTTCCGGTGAGAGTGACACCACGTACCAGTGAGTGAGCAATGACTTCATCCGAAGTCTCGTGGGAAATAACCAAGGTGCGGAACACGTTTTCGGGCAGTCCTGCTTCGCGATAAATTTTTTCCAGCAACAAGCCGCTACCGGTAACGTTCTCAGCATGTTTCAGCAGCACAGTGTTGCCGGCCATGATGTTAGCTATCGAATAGCGTACGACTTGATAAGCGGGAAAGTTCCATGGCTGGATACCGTAGACGATACCAATTGGCGAATAAGTGACTATACCGCGCTGACCGTTTCCTGGCTTGCGTTCTTCATCAGCCAGCTCTTCCGGGCCATGTTCAGCAGTGTAGTCGCATATACCCACGCACAGGTCAATTTCCTGACGAGCCTGTTCCGGCAGCTTGCCCATTTCTTTAACCATAAGGTCGGAAAACTCTTCCTTGTGTTCCTGCAGCGCTTTACCGATAGCTTTCACGCTCTTAGCACGCTGCTCCAGCGACTCAAGACGCCACTGTAAAAATGCAGCGTGGCTCTCTTCGATTATCTGAGTGGCCTCGGCAAGGTCCATTTTCGTATAGTTTTTCAGCTTTTCGTCGTTTGAGGGATTGATCGTAGTAATTTGGTTACTCATTCTATCTCCCGTTCATTGTCTATAAATAAACATTGGTAAATTCTCTAAACCAATCAGATTTTAGATCGACGTGTTTTAACGCCTTGCGCTATAGACGACCGGTCTATTCTTAACTGTAGCGGACAACGAGCAATTCTGTCAAATCGATTCAAAGTGATGACCCGGAGACCCGGGTATAGCGGGAAACTGGCCTTTAAGTCTTGGTATCGCTGCAATCCAGCATTAGAAGAGTTGAATTCCGTGCTTGCTGCAGTGGTTCCTTGTCCTGGCTTAACTTAGCGAGCAATGCGGCACCCATCCACATCTGGTAAAGCATTCGAGCCAATTGAAGGGGCGGAACTCCGTCAGCTAGCGAGCCGTCATTACGACCATTCTCAATCAAAGTCGCAATCTTTACTATGAGCTGCTGCACGCCGTCATCCAGGATTTGCCGCATAGTCTCAGACATATCCGCAACCTCAGCTGCAAGCTTCACCACCAGACATTCTTCCGCCCAACCACGTGTCGGGTCATCAGGGTCAGCTATCCAGGCATCCCAGTAACGCATTAAATTGTCTCGGCCACTACCCGATGCCGTAAACAGCTGATCAAACTTACATCCGTAATCATCGGTGTACTCTTTCAACAACTCACAACCAAAGGCTTCCTTAGATGGGAAGTAATGATAGAAAGAACCTTTGGGGATACCACAACTCTTAAGAATTTCCTGCAATCCGACAGCAGAAAAGCCTTTTTTAAGTACCAACCGGTAACCCGTTTCAAGAATGTGCTGGCGTTTGGTTGCAGCTTTTTTTGTTCGTTGCATTAATAGAACCTCTAATTACGTCGCCGGAACGTGCCTAATTTTCTAAATAGTTTTAAGCGCTACAATATAACTTAAAATAGAAGTACTTATTAGTGGATGGTGGTGTATCAATTCGTTAGGTTTAAAGGTACTGATTATGTCTGACTACACTCGCATTGAAAAAGCCATGACTTATATGTCAAAACATGTATCGAGCCAGTCGACGCTGGAGCGCAGCAAACGCATGCTGAAAGACGAGGGCTCTCTTATGGATGTTTCCCCCAGCATGGGGTTAAGTGGAGGATCGCGACTGTATGACCACTTTGTTAAGCTAGAAGCCGTAACGCCGGAGGAATACAGGAACGAAGGTCAAAAGGTTACTATCCAATACGGCATAAATGAAACCCCTTTTGGTAAGATATTTGTCGCAATTACCCCGCAGGGCGTATGCCGCGTTGAGTTCTTGGGCTCCAGAGCTGTTGATGAAATACTTGCCAATGTACATAAAGACTGGCCCGAAGCCTCGCTCTTAAGCAATGACAGCGCGACGAACTATGTGGCTAATCTACTGTTTGGTCGTTTAAAAGACTGGCTATCTGCCCCCTTGTCATTGCACATTATGGGTACTAATTTTCAAGTCGCCGTATGGCGAGCGTTATTGAGGATACCGCCCGGAAAGCTGGCGAGTTATTCGCAAATTGCCAATGTACTCGGCTGCCCGGGGGCATCTCGTGCAGTTGGTAATGCTGTTGGCTCCAACCCTGTTGCCATGCTAATTCCTTGTCACCGCGTTATTCAGAAAAGTGGTGCTTTAGGCGGTTATCGCTGGGGTTCAACGAAGAAAGAAATGCTTCAGGCATGGGAGCTGCTGCACGAAGAGCCCGAAGAACAGTAGCATCGTTCGGTAATCGCGTTATTGCTCTTAATTAAGAAGAATGCGAACGCCAAATTCTAAAGCGCGTCACGATGTACCAGATAAGACCGCCGATAAACATAACCAGAGGTATCACATTGATTTCGTTACTTTGTTGAGATTCCTCGGAGGTTAGAAAAAACCAAAGCACACCCACGATAAGAATAACGAGAGACAACACGCCTTGTATCTGCAAGCTCTTCGATGTGTTCTCAGACGTAATCGCGCTGTTTTCGCCCGGTTGATTCTCTTGTTCCGATTTTTCACTCTTCACAAAACCACAGGCCGGACAGCTATAGTTATTATCCAGTACCTGATCTTCACACTTTGGACATTTTTCAAATGCCATTGAGGTACCTCTCTGTTTTATTGATGAGTGTTCATTGTTTAGTGTAGTCAAAAACTTTTGTGTTTGTCATTTCCAGTACGCTGATGACATCCGTTATAAGCTGTGCCGCGTAATAGGGTTTTATGTACTTAAGTATATTTCTGACAGCGTTTCTGGCCGCCACAATACTGCCAGCTCAGTCTGAGTTTGTGGTCGTGGCAGCCCAGCGCATGGATTACGATGTCTGGATAATCTGGTGGCTGGCCTCAATCGGTAATACGCTGGGGTCAGTGGTTAACTATGTTCTGGGCCGTTTTTTGGTGCGGTATCAGGATCGCCGCTGGTTCCCGTTCAAACCAAAATCTCTTGCCCGCGGTCATCGCTGGTTTGAACGCTTTGGTAAGTGGTCGCTGCTGATGGCCTGGGCCCCCTTCATTGGTGACCCTCTCACCTTTATAGCCGGTATGCTGCGATTAACCTTCTGGCAATTTTTGATTCTGGTTTTTATTAGTAAAGCTGGCCGCTACGCTATTTTGCTGGGTATTACGCAGTTGTTTTAAACATAAGTTTCCGGAGAAGCCAGATGCTCAGGTGAGCAAACCCCGTACCAGAGGATAATTGAGCGTATTAATACCGAGCTACCCACTGCTGAATCTGTGACGCCGACATGACACCAGCTTGTCGAGCCACTTCCTGACCATTTTTAACAAACAGAGTTGTCGGAATACTTCGCACAGCATATTGTTGCGCTAAATGGGGCTCTTTTTCCGTACTTATCTTTAAAAATTGAGCGTCATATCGCATATTTGTAGCCGCCTGTTCGAAATGAGGACCATACTGCTGGCAAGGCCCACACCAACTCGCCCAAAAGTCTACAACGAGAGGCATATCAGCACTCTGATGAGCTCGAAATTCATCACTATTTACGACAATAATTTTCCCGCTAAAAAGTAATGACCGACAATGACCGCAAACAGCGTTCTCGTTTCTTTTATCGACCACAATGCGGTTTTTCTTGTGGCATGAAGGACATGCAACAATCATTTTTTCAGCCATTCTGCTGTTTTCCTTTTGCCTTTCGCTCAGCGTGAACTATTAAGGTGTTAATTTACGTAAGTGTAATACGGTTTTTGACGGATGTAAGACTTAGGTAATGTTAAATTTAGATTTTGCTAAACGAGTCATTATTGAAACGGCGAAACAGGAGTGGGTCGACAGCCCGGCTTCTGGTGTGCGTCGTAAATTATTGGAGCGTGAAGAGGCTGAGCGCGGTCGTGCGACCAGCATCGTTGAGTATAAGCCAGATGCATCATTTAGCACTCATGAGCATCCACTGGGTGAGGAAATATTAGTTCTCGAAGGTGTTTTTTCTGATGAAAACGGTGACTATCCAGCTGGTACTTATATTCGTAACCCACCAGGAAGCTCACATGCCCCCTTTAGTAAAGATGGCTGCAAATTACTGGTTAAGCTGCATCAATTCCAACCAACCGACACTCAAGTTGTGCGCATTAACACCCATGAAGCTGAGTGGTTACCCGGCCAAGGCGGGCTAGAAGTTATGCCGTTACATAGTCATGGCACTGAGCACGTTGCACTGGTAAAGTGGCCAGCAAATGAAGTGTTCAAACCACACCGCCACCTGGGCGGCGAAGAAATACTGGTGTTATCCGGCGAGTTCTGTGATGAACACGGACGCTATCCCGAAGGCACCTGGATGCGCAGTCCACACAGGAGCGTGCACCATCCCTTTGTTGATAGAGAAACCATAATTTGGGTTAAGACAGGACATTTGGGGTAAATAAGATACTCATGAGTTTTAGTAGCGGCTTAACAAGCCCAACATAAATCGCGCGATAACTTACCCTTAATTTGAAAAGCATCGCAGAAACATCAGGGGAGAGATCCCCCCCCCTGTTCCAACGAAATAGGTTAGATATAATCACTATGTCCAACATCCTCTACTGACTGCATCACGTAGCGGACTGGCTCTTTGAAGTTTAGCTGCGATAAAGCCTCACGAATACGGGTTACATCATCAACAGAACAAATTACTTCAGCCATCATCATCCGGCGTGCGCCACGAATTTGCTCGCCGATATCAAAGCGTTCGTGATTGCGACTAAAACCGTCAATGTCATAAAGGCTAAAGCCGCTTAAATAGTCGAGTTGAATCAGGCAGTCGACCAAATCGGCTTTTTGTTCTCGGCTAAAATAGAGTTTTAACAACTTATTGGACATCACGAGCTTTCCTGTTTACGAGTAAGTATAAAATAGGCAGCAACAGCAGGGTGGCCAGCGTTGCCGTTATCAGCCCACCTATAACCACAACCGCCAGAGGCTTTTGCACTTCTGAGCCGGGACCACTGGACATTAACAGCGGAATCAGGCCAAAAATAGCGGTAATGGCTGTAATTAAGACCGGCCGCAGACGGTCTTTAGCTCCTTCAATGACTAAGGTTTTAAAGTCGGAGAAATGAACTCGAGTCTGCTCGAAGTGGCTTACCATGACGATACCGTTAAGTATGGCAACGCCCATCAAAGCAATAAAACCGACCGATGCCGGAACAGACATGTACTCACCGCTTAGCCAGAGCGAAATTGCCCCGCCACTCAGGGCAAACGGAATATTCGTCAGCACAATCGTTGTCAGGCCAACCGATCCCATCGAGCTAAACAGTAAGATAACAATTAACAGCAAAGCAACAGGAATAACCATTAGCAAATTGGCACTAGCCCGCGCCTGATTTTCGAACTCACCGCCGTACTCAATGAAATAGCCGGGGTCAAGGTTTACATTGGCGCTGACACGTTGCTGTAGCTCGTTAACAAAACCAACGACATCGCGGTTTTCAACATTGCTGGTGATTAACGCGTAACGGTTAGAGTTTTCGCGCTCGATAATGGCTGGGCCATGCTCGAAAGTGATGTCAGCAAGTTGCTGCAGTGCAACCGTTTCGCCGTTGTCGGTGACAATTGGCAAGGACTCGATGTTGCTGACCGAGTGATAATTACCCGCAGGTTTTTGCGAGCCCATCACAATTGGTGTGCGGATACGTCCATCCACCGCTTCGCTGACCGGGAAGCCGCTGAGTTGTGAAAGAACAAATTCACTAAGGTTTTGTTTCGTAACGCCATAAAAGCGCAGTTGCTGCATATTGGGGACAATACTTAAAAAGCGTGCGCCGGTAATCACGCTTGCCTGAACGTCGACCGCCCCTTGCACTTGCCTGGCTTGCTCAACCACCCTTCCGGTGACCTTGGCAAGGGTGTTCATGTCATCACCAAACACTTTAATAGAGACGTCGCCACTACTGCCGGTTAGCATTTCAGAAATGCGCATTTGAATAGGTTGGGTAACGTTAACGTTCATGCCAGGATAGCCTGAAACCACTTCGCGAATGGCATCAATCAGTTCTTGTTTACTATCAAAACGCCAGCTGTCTTTAGGGTTAAGTTCCATGAACACATCGGTTTCGTTTAAACCCATGGGGTCTAAACCGAGTTCATCTGAGCCGGTTCGGGCAACGATTTGCTTTATCTCCGGGATCTTAGCAAGTAGTTCACGCTCAACCTGTGTATCCAGCTCTATCGATTCCTGTAAAGAAATGGTCGGTGACTTTTCCAGTTGCACGATAATGTCGCCTTCATCCATGGTAGGCATAAAGATTTTTCCGACCATGATAAAGCTGATTACACTTAAGGCGAGCACTGCGGCAAACCCCATTAGTGTGGCACTTCGGCGTTTAATTGCGCCGGATAATATACGTTGATAGCGCGCCTGCATAAGCTCAAGCGATTTATTACGGCGAGCTTTGGGTCGCATTAGCAGCGAACCTAGAGCAGGGATTAGCGTCAGCGAAGTCACTAAGGCGGCAGTGATTGCGATAACAATGGTCAAAGCGACCGGTGAAAATAACTTACCTTCCAGGCCAGTCAGAGTGAGTAGAGGTAAAAACACCAAAATAATGATCACAGTGCCGCTAACCACAGACGGCGCCACAGCCAGGCTGGCGCGATAAATTTTGTGCAGCAAGGGCAACTGTTTTTGCGAGTTTAACTCGGTCTCGATTTTTTCGGTGATCACTACCGACGAGTCGACAATCATACCGATAGCAATAACTAACCCGCCTAAACTCATCAAGTTCGCCGATAAGCCGAGTAATTGCAGGCAAATAAAGGTGATCAGCGCCGCCACGGGGATCGATAACGAGACCAGAATCGACGCACGAACATTACGTAAAAAGAAAACCAGTACCGCTATAACTAACACGATGGACTGCATCAGAGCATCAGAGATTCCAGCTATGGCAGTGTCAATAAGGCCTTTACGGTTATAGAACACGTTGATGTCCGTGTCTTTTGGCAAACTAGGCTGTATTTGTGCCAGTTTTTGCTCAACCGCTTCAACCACCGCCGCGGCATTAGCCCCTTTTAAGCCGACTACCAGGCCTTCGACAGCTTCTTCTCCATCCTTGGTAATCGCGCCAAAGCGCGGTAGATAACTAAGCGCAACATCACCCAGTTGGTCTAGTCGATACACTTGCTGGTATTGATTCGTCACACTAATGGCCGCCAGATCGTCAAGCGCGACAATACGTCCGGTAACCCGTGCGCTAAACGTTTCGGTACCTTGGGTGATGCGACCTAAATTACCGACTTGGTTGGCATCAGCCAATGCATCCTTAATAGCTTGTAGCGAAATGCCAGCATCACTTAATTTTGACGCCGACGGCGTAAACTGAAAGGTTCTGACTTTCCCGCCTAAATTAGTGACATCTGCTACCCCTTCAACCGTGCGTAATGTCGGTCGAATCACCCAATCTAGCAGGTGACGCTTTTGCTCCAGGTTCATGCCGGGGTTTTCTACCGTGAACATGAACATTTCGCTTAATGGCGTGCTCATCGGTGCCATACCGCCTTGAATACCGCCCGGCAGGTCTTTACTGACGGCAGCGAGTTTTTCCGCAACTTGTTGGCGCGCCCAATAAATATCGGTGTCTTCTTCAAAGTCGAGGGTTATCGAGGTAATACCGTACTTGGTGGTTGACCGCAGAATGGTTTGATTTGGTATACCCAATAATTCGGTTTCTAACGGGTGAGTTACCTGGTTTTCTACCCGTTCGGCAGCCATACCGGGGGCGCGTAAGATGACGTTAACCTGAGTCGGTGAAATCTCTGGAAAAGCATCCACCGGTAGTTGGCGAAGCGACTGGATACCGGCCGCTATTAACAGCAGAAAAGTAATAAAAACAAACAGACGATTTTTTAGCGAAAAGCTCAGTATGCGGCTAACCATTACTGCGCCCCCTCGTCTTCTGCTATAACCTTAAGTGCTGCGACAGAATGCGTTGCGATGATGTTCAGAGGTGTCGTTGATCGTACAAAGTAATGCTCGCCGCTTAAGCTTAATAGTTCGATAGGCTCAGCGTTAATTGTCGCATTTTCTATACTAAAGATAACGGGTTCATCCTGCAGTGTGGCAATGGCACTGGCCGGCAAAAGATAGGCATTTTCAATTGTTGCCTGGGGTACAACGTTAACGCGTTGACCGATGGTCCAGTTGATATTTTCTGGTGGCTCGCTCCAAATTCGTACAAAGCCATTACGCACCGTTTGTTCACGTTGGCTTACCCGCAGCTTTTGACCGTTAATGTTTAGACTCGAGATACGTTTTGCCTGTTCTATCGGTACCTCGGCAACGATGGCTAAACGCGCATGAGCGGTTAGCGTACCCAGCTGTTGCCCATTACTGCTGGTTCGCCACACTCCTGGCTCTGTTGCGATCAATTGTGCAGACTGCGCAGCGGTTTGTTTTACCCGCCGCAGGACAACGTTAATTTCATGCAGGGTGTCATTCAGGCTAATGTATTGCGTTAGAAACTGCTGCCACTCATCGGCGGCAATGGCATTGTTTTGGTATAACTTCTTTTTGCTCTGATACTGCTTAGCGGCAACATCGTACTGCTCTTGTAGTGTTTCAACACGGTGAAAAAAGTGTTCTACCGAGGGACCATGTAGTTGCGCAATAAGGGTACCGGATTCCACCGCCTGCCCATCAACAACTTGATAGTCTACTGCCGCGTTTTCAAACGGGTTGGGCAGAGTTAAAACACTGCCTGGGGTCGTCTGGTAACTTCCCGTGACCGGTGCAAAAGCTACGTTATCTGCTTTCACTGCCGCTTGCGGGCGTAAATCGTAGTTACTTACCTGCTCGACAGAAATTGATTGCGCCGCTAACACAGTCGTTGTTGTCGCAAGCCCTGACAGAGCAAGTGCTATGACACTAACTATGGGACTAAGAGTAGCGGCGAGACGAGATAGGTTACAGCGTTTCATAAAGTCATTCCCTGTGCTTGGTTTAATAAGGCATTTGCCAGTTGTAGCTCTATCTGGCTTAGCTGCGCCGCTTGCTGATAGGACAACTGCTCGAGTAATCTCTCGATATACAAGCGAGTGTCAATTTGACCTTGTTGATATAGGTTGTCGAGCTGCTCGATGGCGTTGTGGCTTAACTCGGCATTTTTACGGTCACTTTGGTGCTTTTGTTTCAACTGCTCTAACTGGCTTTGCGCGTTAGCTATGTTGAGTTCAAGGCGGATTTGAGTCTGCCGGAGTGACTGGTTAAGCTCGCTTTGTTGCTGTTGCAACGCAACAAGTTCACTAGCATTCAGTGAGTGTGAAAAATCGAGCGGAAGACTAAAGCCTAGTCCCCATTGATTTTCACTTTGGTTGGGCGCGTCAATGTATTTATAGCCCGCGTTAATGCCCCAGCTTTTTTGCACAGCAACGGTCTGTTGCGTAGCATTTAGCGCTAATTGCCATTGCAACTGAAGGGTTTGTAATGCTGGATGCGCTGCCGTTGAGGCGTGTGGACGAACAGATTCCTGTAGCGACTGTGGCACGTTATTAACGCCGGTCAGTTGCTGCCATACGCGCTCGAGCTGCTGCAAGGCTATTTGCTTTTCTGCAACTTGGCTAAGCGCACGTTGGTGTTGTTGCTTCACTATAATACCGGCATAAGCTGGACGTTCACCGGCTTCCACTAACGACTGAGTCTGGCGCTGAAGCTGATGTAATTGAGTGGTAACTTTTTCAGCATAAGCGAGTTCAGCCTGCAGGCGCTTAGCTTGCCAGAAAAGCTCTCGTATGACGCCGCTGGCGGTTAATTCTAGCTGACGTTGTTGAAGCTGTTGGTAGCGTTCAACGAGTTTTTCAGAGTTGTTAATTAATTTGCGCTGCGCGGGGGATAAAAATTCCAGCTCTAATACCAGCTCTGTTTCGTTTGAGCCAATAGCATCATCGTTAGTCTGCCAATGCATGAGGGATAACCGTGGCGTCGCAGACAACCATTGGCGCTGGCTAAAATCGGTATCGATAAGAAGACCATCTGTTTTGAGCCGTTCAACAACGGATTCCAGCAATGTTTGCTGCGATAGGTTATCGCCCTTAGCCAAAGGGCTTAGCAAAAAAAATGTACTTGCCAATAGGCTGAAAAATAATTTACCAGAGGTAGCGCGGAGCAAAGACATCAAAGCCTCCATCGGTTAATATCATTATTAACATTAAGGTTTTTAAGGCGTCGATGCATCGGGCGGATGCCCTAAGCGCACTAATTTATGAGGAATTTATGACAATTGACCGACTGTTAATGGTGATATTTTTATTAATTGCGTTTGCTAACGTCTCTGACGTGGTAGCCGATTACCATATGCAAGTGGCAACCTGGCATTTGGCCATTGAGGGAATTACTGTGGTCATTTCGATTACGGCATTTATTGTGCTGTGGAAGCGGGTATTGCTGCGCAATCAAGAACTGAAGCAGGTAAAAGTTGCGCTATCGAGACACCAGCAGCGTGAAAAGGAAAGCACAGCGAACCATGAGTCGGAAAAAGAACGTGATAAATCGCCAGATTCTTATACCGCCGTACAGTCCTGGTTCAAACAATGGAAGCTGTCTCCCAGTGAGCAAGAGGTTGCAGTGTTATTAATCAAAGGGTTGAGCTTTAACGAAATAGCCGAAGTTCGTAGCACCAAGGAAAAGACCGTCCGCCAGCAGGCATCATCAGTCTATGCTAAGTCTGGTTTGAGTGGTCGCAACCAACTATCGGCCTGGTTGATTGATGCGTTACTAGAGTAAGCGTTTTTCTATTCGAAAAATTATCTCACCAACCTGTCCATCGCATTTCATCAAATTAACATTCAAACCACCGATTGGTTAATCTGAAATAAATTCGTCTAATAAACCAACGACCCGATCGGACGTCGCAATAAGCTCTTCTACCATCGGCTCTAATTCATCGTGGCTAGCGCCACTTTTAGCTTTAGCAAAGATTTCACGCCCCAATTGATGCACCTTAGGGTGTATATTGCTATAAAGCTCAGGAAAACTCGGCTTATTCGCCAACAACGACTGTCCGCGATCCGAATCAAGAAACTTACCGAGGCGGCATTGAGTGTGATCTTTCAGCTCTCCTTCACTGAGTGACGTTTGACCGAACATCGCATAGCGAACGACTTTATCAACCCAGACAATATGGTCTGATTTAGCGAGTCGCAGTAACATTTGAGGTTCGTCGCTCGGGAGAAGTTGAAGTTCTTCCAGCTGGTTTTCGCGCAAGTGGCGCATCACTTTAGCTATATCATTAAAAGACGAGCTCGCAGTTTTAACTGAGTCAGACACATGCTGCAGGCGCTGTGACATATCAGTGGCAACACTCGATTGCTCCCGAGTTGCTGTGGAAACCTCTGTAGTAGCAGAGAGGTTCTGTTCGGCTGAATCACGCGCACGCTCTAGAATATCGCAAACTTGAAGGCGATCCTCACGAGACTCGGTTAAAGCATCGTTACTCCTTTCAATCACTGATTCAATCTCGCGGGCTCCATTTACGACGTCATTGACAATGGTATCAATTTCAGTGGCGGCCTCGGAACTGCGGTTGGCAAGCTCCCGTACTGCGTCAGCGACGACAGAAAAACCACGACCGGCCTCACCTGCACGGGCCGCCTCAATAGCGGCATTGAGCGCTAAGAGGTTAGTTTGATCGGCGATCTCATTAACCGTCTGGGTTAAATGCGTGATCCGCTCGGTCTGATTTACAAAAGTGCGAGTGTGCTCAGTCACCTGTGCAATTGATGTCTCCACATCACTCATGTGTTTCACCAGTGTTTTCAGCTTTTTGAGGCCGTCATCTGCATCGCTGGCCGATTGCTGTGCAGCAGACAAAACTTGCTCAGCATAGGAAGCAACCTGTGTTGCTGAAGACGACATTTCTTCTACTGCCGTAGCTAATTGTTCGGCATCCGCCTCAATGCGATTAATCTGCTCTTGAAATGTTAACCCCTCACGCCCGAAGCGAACAATATTACGAATCGAGTCGACGCTACTATCCGCAATACCATAAATGTCCGTCGATGGTTTTTGCGATGTAAATAGTGGCGACATCCAATCTGGTGCGTCATTTGCAGAGAGTTCACCACGACTGAAAGCTTCCAGGTAGGCTTGAGCCTTTCTGTGAGTTAGTAACATATGCTTTATCCTTATTGACTACATGGTTATTTTGTCACAAACCTGTACAAATCCAAGTAGAATAATCCCCGTTTTAATGATTCTTTTGGTTAAGCAGAATTCATTTTTTACGCTCTGAACTTATAATCCGGATCTACCCCCTTTAGTATTCTAATTGTCGCGCTAAATGCGCGACTTGCCGAGTAATACACTCAACCTCAACACCTCACCCCAATATATTTGCTAACATCAGAACACAACTAATAATACTAACTAAAACAGGCAACTTACTATGAAGCGTTTGGTCACAAGCCTACTTGTTTCTGCAGCATTTGGCGTATCTGCATCTGATGCTATGTCAGAGCGACCCTTAATCATGCAGCCCGAAATCAGTCCTGACGGGACTCAAATCGCCTTTAGTTACCAAGGTGACATTTGGACAATGTCGACATCGGGCACCAATCCAAACCGTTTAACCATCCACGAAGGCTATGAAAGCTCACCTAAATGGTCAAAAGACGGTAAATCCATCGCTTTTAGCAGCGACCGGTTTGGTAATGATGACGTGTTTATTATGCCAAGCAAGGGCGGCCGCCCCGATCGTTTGACCTATCATAGCGCCTCGGACCAGGTGTTAGGCTTTAATAACGACAACCAAGTACTCTTTAACACTCGCCGTTTGTACGCTGAAGTTGAACGAGAGTGGGAAGTGTACAGTGTGGCACCAACGGGTAACGCAACAGAGTCTCGCTATATGGATGCCCTGGGCTTTGATGCCGTGGTTTCTCCGGACGGCACAAAGATTGCCTTTGTGCGCAGTACCGCCAGAGTATCGCGTGAAGATTACCGTGGCCCGGCCAACCGTAATATCTGGGTTTATGATACTGAAACTGACGAGTACGAACAGTTAACCGACTTTGATGGTAATGACTTTATGCCTCAATGGTCGAGCAATAACGAGTTATATTTTATCTCTGCTCGTGCAGGTAAATACAATGTATTCAAGCAGCAGCTAGGGTCCAAACGAGCAACACAAGTTACCGATGAACGTGAGTTTGGTGTTGAGCACTTTAGTATTGATAAGCGAGCAAACCATCTTGTTTATCAAGCTGCCGATAAAGTTCAGCTTATTACTGGTGACCAAAGCAAATCGCTCGACCTATCGATTCCTACGGATTTTCGTTTTGACCCTGTCACGAAAAAGTCAACCACGGACTCACTTGACGAATACAGTGTGTCCCCTAACGGTAAGTTAATTTCTTATGTCGTACGTGGCGATTTATTTGTAAAGCGCAACGATAAAGACGATAAACGGTCAGTCAGGCTCACAACAGGCGCAGCACGAGACAGAGATGTTACCTGGCTTGATGACAACACTCTGCTGTTTGTGTCTGATCGAGACGGCCAAAACGATATCTTTGCGGTGACATCGGCGGACTCTGACGAGCCGAACGTGTTTAAGTCGCTCAAGCATTCCATAACACCCGTCACACGCACCGACGCGCAAGAACGCGAACCCCTGGTTTCTCCTGATGGCAACAAAGTGGTCTATCGTGAAGGGCGCGGTAAGTTAATTGTTGCTGACGTTACCGAAGGCAATTCACTAACCAACACTGTTACCTTGTTAGACGGCTGGGCAACACCCAGTGGCGTGAGTTGGTCGCCAGACAGTAACTGGCTAGCTTATGCTAAATCTGATTTATCCTTTAATAGTGAAATCTTTATTCATGCTGCAGATAACTCGCAAAAGCCCGTTAATGTCAGTATGCACCCGAAAGGCGATTACAGCCCGGTTTGGTCACCCGATGGCAGCAAGCTCGGCTTTACGTCCATGCGTAATAACGGCGACTACGACATTTGGTTTGCCTGGTTAACAGAAGGCGACTGGCAGCGCTCTAAAGAAGAGTGGAAGCGCGATGAATTTGTAGAAGAAACGGCTGATGCCAAAAAAGATGAAGACGACTCGGAAGCTTCTGTGAAAGCAGTCGAGCCGATGCAAATTGACTTAGAGCGCATCTATGAACGCCTGGTTCAAGTCACGCGCTTTGCCGGTAATGAATCTGGCTTAGCATTCGATAAGGAAGGCGAGCATGTTTATTACACCATTGGTGGTGCTGGTCGTCAGAACTTTAAAATGGACCAAGACCTGTTCAAAATTAAGTGGAACGGTGAGGACAAAAAGCAGGTCATTGAGGGTAACAAAAGACCACGTAGCTTATCACTGAGCAGCGACGGCAAGCACTTGTTTGCGTTAACCGGTAAAGGGCAGTTAGTCAAAATAGACACAAAAAAAGACGAGCCTGAAATCTTATCGACCGTATCGCAACAAAACATCGAGCATATGGCCGAGCGTGAGCAGATCTTTGATGAAGCCTGGCAAGCACTTAATGCCGGATTTTACGATCCTGAATTTCATAACAATGACTGGCAGGAGCTAAAAGACAAATACCGTCCTTTAGCATTAAAAGCGTCAACCAAAGAAGATTTTCAGTATATCTTCAACTTGATGTTGGGTCAGGTCAATGCCAGTCATATGGGCTTATACCGCGGTGAAAACCAAAAAGAAACCCAAAAGACTCAAACCGGCTTGGTCGGTATTGAGGTTGTACCAACCGATGAAGGGCTGAAGGTTACCTCAGTTCTTAACAAAAGCCCTGCCGCCCGCGACGACAGCCGTCTACGAGTCGGTGATGTGATTACACAGGTCAATCAACAGTCGGTCGAAGACGCCAACTTCTATGAGTTACTGAATGGATACGCAAATCAACGGGTATTGCTTGACATAAAGCGTGCCAATGAGAACACCGAAGTGGTGTTGTGGCCAACAACGCGTTTAAGTAACGAAAAATACGACAACTGGGTCGAAACGCGCAGAGCAATGACCGAAAAGTATTCAAACGGACGCTTGGGTTACTTGCATATTCGCGGTATGAACTGGACCAGCTTTGAGCGTTTTGAGCGGGAACTGATGGCTGCGGGTTACGGCAAAGACGGTATTGTCATTGACGTACGTTATAACGGTGGAGGCTGGACAACTGACTATTTGATGGCAGTGTTAAACGTTGAACAGCATGCTTACACGATTCCTCGCGGTGCTACAGACAACCTGGACAAAGACCAGAAAGAATTCAGAGACAAGTACCCCTACTCTGAGCGTTTACCGCTATCGGCCTGGACTAAGCCATCTATTGCCATGAGTAACGAAAACAGCTATTCAAATGCTGAAATCTTCTCGCATGCCTATAAATCGTTAGGTATTGGCAAGTTGGTGGGTCGCCCCACATTTGGGGCCGTCATCAGTACAGGGGCTGAACGCCTTGTTGATGGCTCAATTATCAGAATGCCATTTAGAGGCTGGTGGGTTAAAGAATCCGATGCCAATATGGATTTTACCCCAGCTCAGCCAGACATTGAGGTATTTAATCCACCGGCTTATAAAGCCAAAAACGTGGATCCACAGTTAGAACGTGCTGTCGAAGAGTTGTTAAAGACCCTTTAGACTAGTCGCTGAGTAGATAAATAAAAGGTGAGCTCTGCAGAAGAGCTCACCTTTTTTGTGTAACTTAATAAACTTGATTACATCACTTTAAGACTAATCAAGTCTCGACAAAGCTCTGACAAGCTCATCAATTAGCCTATCGCTTTCCTGAATGACGTTATTAATTTCAGATGCGGCTTGTGACGAGCTGTTCGCGAGCGCCCTCACCTCGTCTGCAACAACGCTGAATCCTCTGCCTGCTTCGCCTGCTCTTGCAGCCTCTATAGCAGCATTCAGAGCTAATAGGTTTGTTTGGTCTGAAAGGCCGTTGATAGTGGTCACAAACTTCGTAATACGCTGGGTTGAGTCCACTAACTGCGTTGAAGTTTCTTTTGTCTTTTCCTGAGCGCGTTGCCGTTCCGTGATATCAACACCAAAAAATACCAGCTTAGAAATGTTGCCATCTCGGTCGTTGATGCGGCATAAGCGCCCATCAATTGATCTTTGTACCCCTCCGGCTTCAGTGAATTGGACTTTTTGTTCAGCAAGACCATTTTCGATACTCAGTTTTACCACATCATCAGTAAGCCCGGACCATAGACTTTTGGCAGCTCTTTCCGGGTCATTTGAACAAGACTGTTTAAACAGTTCGTTAATTTCTGTGGGTTGTCCGTCTGATGAGAACTCTATAGTGACAAGCGCAGACGCCATCGCATCGGTTTTAGCGTAGTACTCATCGCGAGCAAGCTTATTTTCTGTAATATCAGTTTGTATCGAAATATAACGGCTGATTTTTCCACCCTCAAATACAGGGCTGATTGACAGGCTTATCCAATAAGCATTGCCGTGTTTATCGTAGTTAAGAACTTCTTCATAGATCACCTCGTTTGCGGCGATCGCTTGAGCGAGGCGACTAACCGTATCGGGATCGGTCTTTTTACCTTGAAGAAAATCCCCCGGCTTTCTACCTTTCACTTCATCCATTTCATAGCCGGTCATTTTCGTAAACCCTCTGTTTACGTACTCTATTGCTCCTCGGCTATCGGTAATCACAACCGCATTATCGGTCTCATTGGCTACCAGTGACAGCATTTCGACTTCTTTGCGGCGCTTAACCTCTTCATCAATATCTCGGAAGAACGCGACGTAAAATAATTTGTCTTCACCTAAATCAACCTTAGAAATAGTCACTGACGTCCATACGGTAGAACCATCAGCTCTGGGTACTTCGATCTCGACGGGACGTCCTACTAAACGGTTTTCTCCGGTTCTTCGGTTTCGGTTGACATATTCGTCGTGATTACCCTGCTCGCTGCGAGGAACCAGCATTTTGACATTATTGCCGAGCACCTTTTCTCGGGAATAGCCCCATAAATTTTCAGCTGCCTTATTGAAGGTAATAACGTTATTGTGCTCATCAATAATAACTACAGCGTCTAACGTTTGCTCAAACGACTGATTTAAGATTGCTCGGTTTTGGCGATCCTTACTAACATCACGAGCAAACGCGGTATAGTGCTTTTTACCGTCTATAATAACCTTGCTCAGTGAAAGCTCCGCATAAACCGTGCTACCGTCTTTCTTTTTTATTGGAACTTCGCGTGTTGAGTTAACGATGCGATCCTGATCCGTATTCCGATGTCGGTTAACATAACCGTCATGGCCTGCTGCGACATCGTCATGCATTAAAATAGCAACATTTTTACCGAGCACTTCATCGGCAGTGTAGCCCCACAAACTTTCTGCTGAATCATTGAAGAATGTAATCAAATTACTCTCGTCAATATTGACGACTGCAAAAACACTACTTGCCATCGCTTCGGCCAGTTGACGGCGTTGTTTTCGTTTTCTAAAAAACATTTAAACCTCTGTGGGATATTATTTGAAGTTACATTTTAAACCTTTAACCACTCTTCTGTTATCGGTTAAATTTATCTTATCTCAGCTATCGGCCGCACCGGCTATCATCTTAATGATTATTCATTAGGAAACGTTTTTTTGTGTCAAGCAGTATCGTTATTATCGCTGTTTGGCAGCTGGATCAGTCGCTTGGCGCATGATCTACCTAGTGTTTAATTAGCAAGCATAATTACGCTGCGTCATCTCAAACGGATCAGAGTTTCTAAGAAGCAAAATTTCGTTTGGGGTTTGTATGAAACTCTAAGCGAAAACTGTATGTGAGGCTCAGAAACACTGGACTTTATTAAACATAGGCTGTCATCTATTTACCAAAACTATGACTTCAACGACTTACTGCTCATTGGTCATTCAAGCAGGCTTTAAGCTTGAAGACTTCATTAATGCGCGTAGCGTAGGTTTCAATAATGGTTTTGCGATGCACTTAAGCTTTTACTGCGTGGCTAAAAAGTGAAATGAATTCGACGAGTCACGGCAACTCATCGAGTACGTTAAATTCAATCTGCGCTCCGCTAACTAGCTAGCCATTTTTTAAACTCGCTAGTGCGTGTTTTGCTAGTGATGAGTGGCTCATTGATATGACTTAAGTTTACTGCCAGCGTTTCTTTGCCATAGTTTTCAAATGAAGTAACAAAGTGAATATTCACAATATCGCTGCGATTAAGCCTAAAAAAGTGATCGGGATTAAGCTCGGCTTCAAGTTCGGTCATCGAATTGCCCGATAACAGATGGTGATTACCCACATTATCATACGCTGAAAGTACGCCCGATGCAGCGCGGATACACACAACATCTTCCACATTTAAAATGGCCACGGCATTGGCGTGTTTCAGTAAAAAACGCGATTTATAGCGGTTTGTGCTTCGATTTTGAATCAGCTGTTTCGTTTGATTTAAATTTGCTTTTAACGATTCATAATTCGTCATTGCGCTTGTAAAACGCTTATAAGTAAAGGGTTTTAATAAGTATGCGACGCCCTGATTATCAAAAGCCTGGGTCCAAAATGCGTTATACGACGTCGTAAAAATAACAGGGCAAGGTAAATCGATTTCTTCAAAGGCGCTAAATACTTGGCCGTCTAGCAATTCAATATCAGAAAAAATCAAATCAACCGCGGGTTCAGTTTGAAAAAACGAAATGACATCGGCAACCTTATCGCATATTTTTTCCACATTGGCACTGCCATCAAAGCGCGTGATGTAATTAACCAGTTTCTCTGCCGCCAGCGGCTCATCTTCAATAATGACAATATTCATGCTACTTAAACTCCAAGAGGCAATGTGAGTGTGAAATGGCCGTCGCTTTCATTGACTAAAATTGATTGATTAAAAATGGCTTGGCACTGCGCATTTAAATGCGTCAGACCAATTTTTGTCGATTGTACTTTAAACTCTTTTAAGCGAAGCGGGTTTCTAATTACAATGCAATCACTTTGAATATCTATTGTGATTTCAAGCGGGTTATCACTACTCGCCGCGTTATGTTTTACCACATTTTCAATGGCTAGTTGCAGTGCGCACGGAATAATTTCTGATGCATTTGCTCCCTCGCTTTGCTTCACATTGAGCGTGTAGGCACCATTAAAGCGCGCATTAATAAGTGCCATGTAATGCTTGGCAAATGCGAGTTCATTTGTCAGGCGCACTAAATTTTTTGACTTGTTTTCAAGAATATAACGATAAATATCGCTGAACTGCGCTAAATATTCTTCTGCCTCATCGGGATCTTTTACGATTAAGGCGGACAGCACATTTAAGTTATTAAATAAAAAATGCGGGTCAATATGCTGTTGCAGGGTTTTGACTTGGCTATTGAGCAAGGCTTTTTCTTTTTTTGCCAACACTAATTGCTGTCTTTGTAATCGTGTTACCAACTCAAAGGCTAGCGAGTAGGCACCCACTAGCGCATGTAACAAGGCGTTCATACCAAGCGTTGCAACCATGTGTATGCCATCGACTTGCTGAATGCCAATGGCAGTTTCAAGTACTAAAACAAATGCAGTAATTAAGGTACTAAACACTAGGTTACTAGCAAAAAACACCTTAGCTATGTGCGCCATTATTGAGCTATTACCTTGCTTTACAAAACGATAAACCTTAAGGGTTAGCCACTGGGCAATCACGCATTGTAAGAATATCCAAAAAGGCGCATCTAAATGAATGTTAAGGCTTTGCCCATTCGGTGTTGTTAATAGTGCTGCGTAGAGCACTATTAACAATGAAAATACAAATAGAACCAGATAATTAATTGCCTTTGGCACGCGCTTATTCCTATTTTTATTGTTCAGCTGTTTCTGGAAGGCGCATAATAACCTTTCCATTAGCATCTAAAAATTCTAGTTTAGCTTCACCGTCTTTGGTTACTACCATTTGAATACGTTTTTTACCATCCGCATCGCTTAATTGCAGACGAGAATCACCATTTAGCGTGCCGTAAAATGCGCGGCGTGCACCGAGTAATTTATTCTCAACCATGTACTTCTCAATTTCATTCATAGCTTTTGTATCGCCTGCTTTTTGCGCTTCCATAAAGCGGTTAGTCATTTCAAAGTCCATCGCGGTGTCTGGTCTATCCATCACGGTTAGGCCGGTTATCATGTAATCATCCATTTCGATGTGTTGCATCATTAAGGTTTGGTCTTGGTTGTAGCGGTCAAATGACATGTGCAAACCATGATTCACTTTGTCGTTCAACTTTTCGCCGCGAAACACAAAGCCACCGTTTTCTGTACCTTCGTCGTTATAGAAAATCATGCCTGGCCGCGGTGTATTGTGTTTAAACACTTCCTTACCTTGTTTAATGGCACCTGGCGATTTATCTGAGTTAGCAAGTACCATACGGTTATAACCATTTTTCTCTACAATGTTTAAGCGCTCGACACTAATTTCTTCAAACTCAGCAACCGTTGGCTTGGCAAGGCCAACGTATCCCGCTAGTGAAACGAGGCCAATGCTAAGTGCTACGTTAATGCGTTTTTGTACGGTAAGTTGTTTTTTTACGTTGTTGTTATTCATGTTTTTACCTCTTTGCTAGTCGTTATGAACTGATAGGGTCAAGACTAACCACGAAAACATCGCGCTTTAATGCAAAAACAATAAGTGGGGGAAAATGAGAATTAACAGGGGGAAAAATCAAATAAATGATTTTCCCACTCGTAAAAGCTGAATATAAGCCGCTTTATAATGGGAACATCAGCATGTTAAAACGCGTTAATTAATATAAAAAAATCAAAAATTCACAGTTTTAAAATATGTTTTTTTGATAGTTGTTGCGTGGCTTTTACACATCGGCGGCGCGCGGGCCAAGATGTATTTGACTACATTGAGATGTTTTACAACATGAAACGCCGGCATAGTTCCAATGATCAGTTGGGTTAATGCCAATGTTTCCAGAGAACAGCTTAACGTTTAGGTTAATTAGTTCTGGTATATGTTTATTTATTGGTGGCCTGTTTGCTGTTGGCATTTGGCAGCAATGGACAGTTTTAGGTGACAAAGATGCTTAAAAAGTTACTTAATGTCGTTCCGACTAAAAAAGCGGAGCTCCCATTACAATGCCTACGTTGCGCTGCGGAATCCAATTAGCAAAGAGTTAACGTCCGCTCCTGGCTACGAGCGATGAGCAGACGTTGGGTTTGCTCTGCCCTGCCGCATACTAAATAATAGTTCTAGCCTCTATGTTTTCCGTAGGAAAATGCGACTACTAATATCCGGCTTTATCAGATAGAAGCGATCTTTTTTGACCGCTATTTCACCTTTGCTCTGATAATTTCATTTGAAATTACACAAAGGAGCAATTCATGTGTCTACATAAAATTATTTATTGTTTGTTTTTACTAATCCCGACTTACTCTGTTGTGGCAGAAGAAGTAACTGTTATTTTTGAATCTGGGTTCGGTGTCGACGGAGAAGTTTGGAACCCAGTCATCGAACAGCTACCGACCAATATCAAAGTCATCAATCCAACTCGCCTCAGCCTGGCCCCTGCAAACACTCAGCCGACAACTATTCAGCAAGACGTTAGTTCATTAATAAAGCAGATTCAGCGTGAGAGTGAACAGCGTCAAGTTATTGTGGTAGGCCACTCCTACGGAGGTTTAATTGTGACCGAAGCTATTCGTGAGGCTAGCTCGCAGGTACTTGGCGTGGTGCTTATTGAACCAACAGTTAAGGTTCAACGCGTGCGTTATCGAAAACTCGATTCTGAGCGCGTCGCACGCGATGACAAAATGATGGCAAAATACATGCCACCGCATCTATTGCCGCACTATAAGTTGCTCATGCAAGAACTCGATAGCACTGATGAAAACTTGATACCGTTACCTGCTGATCTGCGTGTGACACTTTATACTTCGACGCAGCTCCACCCTGAGCCAATGTTTATCGAGGAGACTAAAGCTGGCAAAGAATTATGGATGCAAATGCATAACGAGCTATTTAGTTTAATTCGGGCTGGCCAGCATATTCGTTCCGACAAATGGGGTCACTCGATTCATAGTGAATATCCAGCAGAGATAGCGAATGCTATTTTGAATCTTGCCGCCGAAGGCCCATAATAAGAAAGTCTTTAAGAGGAGCACACCATGCCCAAAGAGCGTTCAATTTTACTGATCGAGGATAACTTAGCGATTGCCAGACAGGTCGTCGACTTTCTCGAAGGGTTGGGTTGGAACGTGGATTTTGCCTCCTCTGGACAGTTGGGAATAAAACTAGCATTAAACGCGCAATTTAACGTAATCTTACTTGATTTGAATCTTCCTGACACAGATGGCCTAGTCGTCTGTCAGGCTATCAAAGAACACGCCCAACGCAATCAGCCCATATTAATGGTAACTGCGCGTGATGCCTTTGAAGATAAAGCCAAAGGCTTTGGTCATGGTGCCGATGATTACCTGACGAAACCATATGATTTACGTGAACTAGCACTGCGCTGCGAGGCGCTCTCTCGACGCCCCGAACTCCACCGGGACAGCTTATTAATCGAAGGCGGTTTGCGAGTCGATATGCGTGCGATGACCGCACACTGGCAGCAGACACTAATACCACTGACGGGCATCGGCTTAAAGCTTTTGAGCGAGTTGCTCGTTGCCCATCCTTATCCAGTGAGTCGCTCCGACCTGATAAGTGCTATTTGGGGCGCAGACCCACCTGAAAGTAACGCATTAAAGTCCCATATCTATTCTTTGCGTAAGATATTAGAGCATGTGAGCGGACGACAGCTTCTGTTTACTATCAGTAATGTGGGCTACCAACTCAAAGGACTGGATTAGGATGAAAGCTAACAGCATAAGAGCCAAGTTATTCATCTCATTTGGCGTTTTGGTTGTCATCATTGGCTTCGTCTACATGCGTCTGAGCTATCTCGCGATCACCACATCTGAAGCCGTTACAGCGTCAGTCTTGTTAGAAACTGACCCACCTGGAATGATAACGACAGTGTATTCCGAAGTAGACTTGCCAGCGTGCAACTCAACGTCTTTACTCCATGATACGAAGATAACTGTCTATGAATGCGCAGAGCAGACGGTTTATAGCTACCCAACCAAAGACGCGCAAGGTGTCCCGGTATGGAAACTGTTAGACGCAACCGAGGCGTTACCTTTTTCGAGATTTAATGATGTATTAGCTTTTTTTTACACCAGTTTAGCGCTGGCTGCTATCGTATTGGCTTTGCTTGCTACTTGGATTATCGCGAACCGAATAGCTCAGCCCATTCGCAATCTGACGGAGCAGGTTCTTCGGCAACGTGACAATGCTGACGCGTCGATTAAGCGTTTATCTCGTGAGGACGAAATTGGCCAGTTAGCGGATGCTTTTTATTACACCTACTCTGAATTGCAGAGCGCTTTGCAACGTGAAAAAGATTTTACGCGCGACGTTAGCCATGAATTACGTACACCGATTACGTTAATCAAAAACACCCTGACACTCACTCGTGATGACGCCCTACAACCTGACACGATGAAGCTTTTGCAGCATGCAACGAGTGAGCTCCAACAAACAATCAATGTGTTACTTGCTCTGGCTCGCAAGGAAAACCTCAACTTTACTGAATTGGGTTTTGTGCCGCTGCTTGAGGAGGCCATTTTAGGAATTCATCGTGTGCACCCGGACCTTGTTTTTGACTGTCATGTCGACCTTCCCCCCCAACTTAGAGTATACGGCAATCAACATTTAATCACTTTGTTGTGTCAGAACCTGATAAGCAATGGTTTTTACCATGGCGATGCTAGCGGTCTCAGGGTTAATCAAAGTGATGGTGGGGCGATTGTTTTTGAAAATAGTTTGGGGGAGTCCTCAGAGCGTCCTTACTATCAGGGCTTGGGTCATGGTCAGTATTTAGTAAAACGCGTCGCTAAAGTTATGAACTGGAGCGTGAGTATCGAACAAACTAGCGATATTTATCGCGTCAAAATAATTCCCACTACGGTACTCGCGTAAGTTAATTAAAGCGGCGAGGTCAGGTGATACCACGGTCCGCTATTGGCACAAAGCGGAAGTAAACACAAAATTAACGGGCTTCCGACTAATCTCCATGGCCTATTCGACTCTCAATATAAGTTGCTGGGGTCACTACGAATTCCAAAGTATAACGTCGAATATTTTCAACACCTAAACTCAGGTTTTTCTGGCTCTGATTTAAAAATTGTAGGTAAAGGTCAAAATTTGGCTAATGCAAAGTTAGTCCGAAAATGTTGGCCACATTCTGGACACAATTTGGACACATTAAACTTTTAGTAAGTGATTACTATCAAGGAAAGTTGCACAGCGATGGCGCACCCGATAGGAGTCGAACCTATGACCTCTGCCTCCGGAGGGCAGCGCTCTATCCAGCTGAGCTACGGGTGCGTCGTTAGGAGTACTCAGAGCAGGCGTGGATTTTAGGGAATATCGGCTAGAATGTCCAGCACTGCAAGTGTCACAAAAGCTTAAATGAACTGTCAACGGCGGTTCATCTTGGTTGCGGAGTATAGACGAAACCCACCATGGGAGATCGCTATGCCCCAAGCTCGTCTGGATGCCCGCACGTTGTTTATTTCCGATATTCATCTTGGTTCGAAAGACTGCAAAGCCGAGTTTCTACTTCATTTACTCAAACGCGTCGATGTCAAAAAGCTGTATCTGGTTGGTGATATCGTCGACTTCTGGGCAATGAAACGGCAGATTTTCTGGCCCGCACCGCATCACCAAGTCATTCAACAAATACTCTCTATGGCGCGCAATGGCGTGGAGGTTATTTATATTCCCGGCAATCATGATGAGGTGATGCGCAAGTACCGCCACCCCGACGTGGCCAGTATTCGCATTCAGCGCCAGGCTATTCATACCACCGCCGACAAAAAACGCTTGCTGGTTTTGCATGGCGACATGTTTGACGCAGAAACGTGCCACAGCAAGCTACTCTCTTTTGTTGGCGATCACCTTTACGACTTTTTGCTATGGCTAAATCGCCAGACACATCGCGTGCGCAATCTGTTTGGCCATAACTACTGGTCTTTGTCAGCTTACGTAAAAAGCCAAATTGGAAAAGCAGAGGAAGTCATTGGCCATTATCGTGCAGCGGCGCTTCGTGAAACCAGTAAACGCGGTCTGGACGGCATAGTCTGCGGGCACATTCACCATCCCGAGCTGGTCGAGTCCGATAAGCTGCTTTACGCCAATACCGGTGACTGGGTTGAGAACTGCACGGCGCTGTTCGAAAGCCATGAAGGCGAGTTGTCGTTGATGAACTACACACTGTCTGATGCGAAACCGGCTCGCTTTAGTCGCCGCCGTCAACGTTCATACAATAATGCTGCATGATACCCACGCTATGCGTTCGATGACGAGTTGATTCAGACTTAGAAGACAAATGAAAATAAGCAGCCAGAAGGCTCTGGCTGCCTGTCGGTTATTCGACATTTATCCGCCTACTGCTTTTCCAGTTTTAGATTATGAAAATCAAAACTAAAGTCGGTAAAGTCAGCCACGGCTTGCATGGTTGCACTTTCGACCCTATTGCTCTGACTCACATCAAACTCGATAAAAGCATCCGCTTCTAATAGCGGCTCGTCCCAGCGCACAATAAAGGTATTGCCGTTATAGTGCTCCAGCGAACCTTTCAGCATATCGGTATGGGTGAAGTCTATGTTCAGAGCGTCGCCCTTCTCAGAAATAACGACCTCACCATACCAGTCGTCTTTATAGGTTCCGACATATTCCGATAGCGCCAACGCAGGCTGCGGATCATCAACTGCTTCTACCTTAAAGTCGGCCTTTTTCTGAATGAACTCATGATATTTCTTGCTTTCCTTTGCCACCCAGTCCTCGTCCGGCACACCCAGAATTTCTTCCAGAGACTCCTGTACTATAGCGGTCAAAGCACCGAACGCTTGCTGGTTACTCATAACCGTAATGGCGAATTCTTCCTCAGGAATGACCGTGGTAAACGACAACATTCCCAAAATACCACCACTGTGAGACACATGCTTAACGCCGTAATAATCTTTCACGAACCAACCTAAACCATACCCTCTGAAATAGGTGCCCTGCTCTGCCGCATCAGCTGATACCGGCAATGGCGTGGTCAGTTGCCACATGTCGTGCAGTAATTCTTCGGTAAACAACCGCTCTCCTGTAGGTGTCTCGCCTTCATCCAGCAGGGTCTGCAACCAACGGCTCATGTCATCTGCGCTTGCCGCTGTTGCGCCAGCCGCCGAAAAGTCTTCAAGAAAGTCGAGTGGAAAACGATGCAGTTCGCCATCCATTTCAATGGTACCTACCGCCACATTGTCGTAACCCCCATCAATGCGCGAGAAGCCGATAGTGCTCTCATCCATCTGCATAGGCTCAAAGAATGTTTGTTCCACATACTGCTGGTAAGGCATATTCGTCACTCGACTAATCACTTCGCCCGCGGTGACGAACATCAGGTTGTTGTAGTCAAAGCGTTCACGAAAGCCATGCTCAATGGGCACATTGGCTAAGCCGGCAATCACTTCGTCAGTGGTTTTGTCGGTGTTCGGCCAAATCATCAAATCACCGGCACCCAACCCCAGGCCAGAACGATGACTCAACAAGTCACGAATAGTTAGCTCTCGGGTAATATAAGGGTCAGCCAGTTTAAAGCCCGGCAAATGCTCAACGACTTTATCGTCCCACTCCACTTTTCCCTGCTCAACCAAGGTAGCCATAGCGGCAGCGGTAAAAGCCTTAGTATGCGAGGCTATACCAAACAAAGTGGTTGGCGTAACCGGTTGCTGCGACTCAATATCCCGAACGCCGAAGCCCTCGGCTAAAATGACTTCGCCGCCTTTAACGGCAACAACCGCCAAACCCGGAATGTTAAAAGCATCGAGAGACTGTTCAGCGGTTTGACGAATTTTCTGCTCTAGAGAGATGCCGTCTTTTTTATCTGCGGACGCTTGTTCTGAGCAAGCCAGTAAGGTACTTGCGGCAAGACTTAAAAACAGAACTTTGGTTAGTTTTTTCATGGCAATTCCTTTTTATTTTTTGTAAAGACTACCACATGTATTTTGAATTTCACTTTTCCGTAAGCTTGCTCTTATTGCTGCCTCCTAATTCATCGTGCTTTTAGCGGAGTTGGCCTTAATCGCTTTGCCTGTCAGTGGGTTATGGTTTTATAGTAGACGCAGACAACTCAAGAAAACCTAATTCAAGGAAAATATTATGTCGTTAAAACAGGTCATGAGTGCTCTGGCTGTCTCTTCGGTTTTATCACTGCCCTCTATGGCAAGTGACTACCTGGACACTTCCACGAGCTTTTCTGATGAAAACAAAAACACCAAAACTCGCGTTATTTTTGTGCCGGAAGGTGCTGCAGTTGAGCTACCGGAATGGTCAGACTCTGGGGTAAACGCCGTTAGCCGGGCTGCCGATATTGAAGAATTTGAAGGCGAAGCATCGCAGTTAACCACGTTTATTGCGCCTGAGGGCACCAAAGCCAATCACCTGCTTCTGGCTGGTGTGGGTAACCCGGCTGAACTTTCACGTTTTGAAGCTGAAAAGCTAGGCGCGTCTATTGCTGCTGCTTTAAAGCCTGAGTTAGAAAACGTTGTTTTCGACACTCGCCTCATTAGCAATCCGGGTATTGCTGCTGAACTGAGTTCGCACATTGCTCATGGCATCGACTTACGTAACTATCGCTTTGACCGTTATCAGTCCGAGCCTAAAGAGCGCCCGCAAACAGCCTATCACTGGTTAGTGAAAAGCCCTGACATGGCTGAGAAAAAGTACCTTGCCTCTCGCGCCATTGCTGAAGGCGTGTTTGTTGCCCGCGACATTACCGCTCTGCCCGGCAGCGACGGCTACCCTGAAGCCATTGTGAAGTTAGCTCAGGAAGCCATGAAAGATATGAATATCGAACTGACTATCGTCACGCCTGAGCAAGTTGAAGAAATGGGCATGGGCTTGCTTCACGGCGTAAGTAAAGGCAGCCAACACGGTTCTTACCTGCTGGCCGCACACTATAAAGGCAGTAACGCTGACCCAATCGCATTGGTCGGTAAAGGCAATACCTTTGACACTGGTGGCTATAACTTAAAAACCAGCTCCTCTTCTATTTTGCGCATGCAGACCGACAAAGCTGGCGCAGGAGCGGTCATTGGTGCCGTTATGGCACTGGCAGCACAAGAAGCACCGGTCAATGTGGTTGCTGTAGCACCACTGTCGCATAACCTCATTTCTGGTTCAGCGACATTACCAGGAGACGTTGTTAAAGCGGGTGACGGCACCTTAGTAGAAATTGCTAACACTGACGCAGAAGGCCGACTGATTCTTGGTGACGCCAACTGGTATGCCAACGACAAGTTCAAACCTCGTGCCATTGCCAATATTGCGACCTTAACCGGCTCCAAAGTTGGTGCATTGGGTACGGGCTACGCAGCTTTATTTGCGTCTGAGGACGACTTACGCAGCACGATCATTGAAGCCGGGAATCTCACTGGTGAAAAAGTCTGGGAGCTGCCTTTAGAAGGCTATGACGGCATTATCGACAGTCCGCTGGCCGATATTCGTAACATTGGTTCTCCGGGCACACAGGCGGGCGCAGCGTTTCTGAAGCACTTTGCTGGCGACACCCCGTGGATCCATATTGATATGGCTGCCGACGCTATGGTCAGTTCTGATACCGGTATTCATCCGGCAGGACCAACCGGATTTGGTGTACGCTTGTTAACTGAGTGGGTTCATCAGTTAGAACAATAAGCAACACCAGTCCTCTTATTAAAAGGCACCCGTCAGAGGGTGCCTTCGCTAGTGACTCGTCTCTTACAGTAAAGCCCAGCGAATGAGCCCCCCCACTAAGGTGACCGCCAGTACGCCCAGGCACCATAACCCCACAAACCACAGCCATTTTTTAAGTACAGGCTTCATCAGTCGTGGTATCCGCTGTCAGGGTCAACTTTGCCGCGGAACACCCAGTAGGTATAACCGGTGTAAGCGAAGATCATAGGCAACAGGAACACAGCGCCCACGAGTAAGAACTTCAGGCTGTTGTCCGGTGCTGCGGCTTCCCACAGGGTAATGCTGCGGGGTACCAGATACGGGAATATGCTGACCGCGAAGCCGGTGTAAGCCAGCAGGAACATGCCCAAACCCCAAAGGTAGGGGCGTCCTTCCTGTTTTCTATGCAGCGAGCGCAGCAGGCCTATAGTCATCACCGCCAGCAATATTGGCAAAGCCCACAGGCCAACGGAGGCCGGGTAAGTGAACCAGCGCTCGGCAATAAACACATCGACATAAGGTAAGTAAAGGCTCACAAAGGCAATACAGGCCACCAGCAATATCGTGGTGTACCAGCCGGCACGGTAGCTTTGACGCTGCAGGTCGCCGCTGGTTTTCATCACCAGCCAGGTCGCACCCAGCATCATGTAGCCGATAACCACCGCCACACCGCAGAAAAGAGTAAAGGGTGTCAGCCAGTCGAACCAGCCGCCGGAGTATTCCCGTCCGGTTACCTGAATGCCCTGCAGCATAGCGCCCAGCATAATGCCCTGACTCATGGCCGCTATCAGCGAGCCGGTAATAAAGGATAAGTCCCAGATACCTTTGGCGCGTTTGGTTTTAAAGCGGTACTCAAAAGCCACGCCGCGGAAAATAAGCCCCAGCAACATGGCAATAACCGGCATATAAAGCGCCGGCATCAGCACCGAGTAAGCCAGCGGGAACACCGCCAGCAGGCCCCCACCGCCCAGCACCAGCCAGGTTTCGTTACCGTCCCAGACCGGCGCCACGGTGTTCATCATCACGTCACGGTCTTCTTCTTTTTTGAACCAGGGAAACAGCAGCGCTATCCCTAAGTCAAAGCCATCGAGTGCGACGTAAGCAAATACGGCGACCGAAATTAATACGGCCCAAATCAGTGCGTAATCCATAGCTTACACCTCCTCATCGTAGATGCGCTCAGCGGCCATAGTGGGCTTATGCTTCGCGTAGTCGGGAATAGTAACCTGCTCCGGGTTCCCCGCCATTTTGCGCAGAATGTAGAAGGTGCCCGCACCAAAAATGAGGAAGTACACCACAATAAAGGCTATCAGGCTGCCCGCCACACCGGCCTTATCAATGGGCGATGCCGCATCGGCGGTGCGCAACAGGCCATAGACCACCCAGGGCTGACGCCCCACTTCGGTGACTATCCAGCCGGCAATGACCGCCACAAAGCCCATGGGTCCCATAAATAGGCTAAAACGCAGCAAGGTTTTATTGTCGTACAGTTTGCCGCGCAGGCGCTGGAAGCCCGACCAGAGTCCGGCAAGCACCATCAGCAATCCGATACCGACCATTATCCGGAAAGCCCAGAATACGGTTGCCACCGGCGGCCAGTCTTCCCGCGGGAACTGGTCAAGACCGGTCACTTCTGCGTCTATGTCGTGCTTAAGAATGATGCTGGCAAGCCCGGGAACTTTCAGAGCGTAGTCCACTTCCGCAGTTTCCTGATTCGGCATCCCGAATAAATACAGCGGTGCCCGGGCTTCGTTATGGAAGTGCCCTTCCATTGCCGCGACTTTCGCCGGTTGATGCTCCTGCGTATTCAGTCCGTGGAAGTCTCCGACAAGAACCTGCAGCGGTGCCACAATGAGTGCCATCCACATGGCCATGGAGAACATTTTACGGGCTGCGGCGTTGGTTTTGTCTTTCAGCAAATGCCAGGCACCCACCGCACCGACCACAAAGGCCACGGTTAAATAAGCTGCCAGCAGCATGTGCGCCAGCCGATAAGGAAAGGACGGGTTAAACACCACTTCAAACCAGTCGGTAACCACGAACTGCCCCACGTCATTCATGGCGTAACCTGCGGGCGTCTGCATCCAGCTGTTTACCGATAAAATCCAGAAGGCTGAAATAGCCGTGCCCACCGCCACCATCAGGGTGGCAAAAAAGTGCAGCTTCTCGCCGACCTTATTCATGCCAAACAGCATGACGCCAAGGAAGCCGGCTTCAAGAAAGAACGCCGTCAGTACTTCGTAACCCATTAGCGGGCCGATAACCGGACCGGCTTTATCGGAAAATACCGACCAGTTGGTGCCGAACTGGTAGCTCATCACAATACCGGAGACCACGCCCATACCAAAGGCCACAGCGAAGATCTTCACCCAGTAACGGAACAATTGCTGGTACACCGGGTTGCGGTTTTTTAAGTACAACCCCTCCAAAACCGCCAGGTAACTGGCAACCCCGATGGTAAAAGCAGGAAAAATAATGTGAAACGCGATGGTGAACGCGAACTGAAAGCGCGCTAAAAACAGTGCGTCGAAACTTTCGAACATAGCAAGCACCCTAATTAAGGTTTGTCTCAAGTATACGCTTTTGTTGACAAAGATCAGGGGTGTCGATGTAAAGCTTGTAGGATAAATACTAATAAATGCCATACTTTTTGTATGGCTCATAAACGAAAAGCCTATACAAGTACTCTGGGAACCCGGCCGCTAACGCCGGTCAGCAAGTGCCAGGAAATAGTATCAGCACAGGCGGCGACTTCTCGCACGTCAATATTAGGTCCCCAAAGCTCGACGTCATCACCTAACTGCAGATTTTCAATACCGGTAACATCAATCGTCAGCATGTCCATAGAGACTCGTCCGGCCAAACCCACACGTTTTCCGCGAACCATTGCCGGTGTGCCATTCTTCGCCTGCCTCGGGTAACCGTCAGCGTAGCCCATAGCCACCGTCGCTATAACACTGGGTTTCTCGGCACTCCAGCCACTGCCGTAACCTACCGACTCGCCTTTTTCCAACTGGTGCAATGCAATAACCGGAGCAACTAAGCGCATTGCAGGCTTCAGTTCTGCCTGCACTTCAGTCACCGTAGACGGATTCACACCATAAAGCAGTAAACCGGCTCTGGCCCAGTCATTGTGCTGAAGTGACCACTGAGTATCCGGGTTTAAAAGTCCGGCTGAGTTGTGAAAGCTCCGCGCCTGATAGTCGTTAAGGGTTTCCGACAACTGACAGAGTTGCTGTTTTTGATGGGTGTTTAAACGATGCTCTGCATCGGCGTTGGCTAAGTGCGACATTAAGGTTACACCGGCGACATTCTTGCTGGCTCGCAGGCGCTTTAATGCTTGCGGTGCCTGCTCTTCAGACCAGCCTAGCCGATGCATACCGGTGTCCACTTTTAACCAGACCCACAAAGGGCTAGTCAACTTTGCCTGCTCAATGTACTCAAGTTGCTGTTCACAATGCACCACCGGACTCAACTGATGTTCACAACACAGTGCCAGTTCAGCCGCTGAGAAGCACCCTTCTAGTATTACCAAGGGCCCTTTGTAACCGGTTTCACGAACCGCTAACGCTTCTTCCATAAAACCCGCAGCCATGCCATCAACCAGCTCTGCCAAGGCTTTAACCGCGGGAGCTACGCCGTGTCCGTAACCGTCAGCTTTCACTACGCCCAGAAGTTTTCCACCTGCCATTTTACGGCGTACCCACTTCGCGTTGTGCTGTATAGCGGAGGAAGAAATTTCAGCGCGAGTTTGGCGGTAGTGCATGGGGGTTCCTTTTTAATTTTCGTCCGGCTTTTCGAAAAGGCCTTCAGTTTACCGTATTTTCCAACAACTTGAACGGAACTCTTTGCATCGCTCCACAAGCTTGAGTAACGTAAAGCTATAACCAAAAGGAGAATAACAATGTGGTTAAAGCAATCTGTCATTGTCGGTAGCTTAGCGTTACTTTTTACTTCCGTTCCAGCCTTATCACAAGAAACCTTTCAGGCGGACGACATTTTCCAGCTTGAGTACGCCAACCAGGTCAGTATTTCACCCGACGGCAAATACATTGCGTACATCCGCAACAGTTTTGACGACATGAAAGACAATACCCGGCGCTCATTATGGCTAATTGATACCGAAACCGGTCAACATTTACCAATTTTTGACGATAAGTTTAACTACGGCAGCCTCGCCTGGTCGAATGACGGTACTCGCCTTGCCTTTGCCTCTAACCGTTCTGAAAAGAACCAGATTCATGTGCACTGGATTAAAGAACAACGCACCGCCAAAGTCACTCACGTAAGCGAAAGCCCGGGCAGTATTAGCTGGTCTAACGACGACACCCAACTGGCTTTTACTCTGTCGGTTAAAGCCGAAGCTACGCCTTTTGCTAAAAGTGTGAAAAAGCCAACCAAACCTGAGGGCGCTAACTGGTCTGACTCTCCCATTATTGTTCAGGAAGCCTATTATCAGCGTGATGGTCGTGGCGTATTAGAGCCGGCGCACACTCAAATTTTTGTGGTACCTGCAGAGGGTGGCAGCGCTCGTCAGCTAACCGACGGACCTTATCGGCACGGTGGTCCTTTAGCCTGGACGGCCGATAACAAACATATTGTTTTTTCTGGCAACCGCGCTGAAGACTGGGCCTATCAGGTCAATGAAAGTGACTTGTATAGCGTTAGCTTAGATTCAAAAGAAGTAACCCAGGTGACCGACAAACCCGGTCGCGAGTCATCGCCGCAATTTTCTCCTGACGGCGAGCATCTGGCTTACTTACACAGCTCGAACGAGCCGGTGCCTTACCATAAGTCACAACTATGGATCATGGACTGGAGCGAAAGCTCAGAGACTGAACTCCAGGCTGACTTCGACCGTTCTTTCAGCTCGCCACAGTGGACTGGCAATGACTCACTGGCGGTTTCTTACGCCGACCAGGGGAAAACCGTGGTTGCTGATGTCACCTTGAGCAATGAGCTGACAAATCGGGTGGACGATGTTTCCGGCGTTTATGTCAGCCGTCCTTATACCATGGGCTCATTTACTGCCTCACAAACTGGCGCTATTGCCTACACCAAAGGCTCTGAATACCGTCCGGCAGATGTCGGTTATCAGCCTAAAGGCGGTGAAGCGGTTCAGTTTACTCAGCTAAATGAAGACCTGCTTGGCCACCGTGAACTGGGTAAGGTTCACGAAATTCGCTATGAGTCACGCTACGACGCTCAGGAAATTCATGGCTGGTATATTACCCCGCCAAATTACGATGAAAGCAAAGAGTATCCACTGCTACTGGAAATACACGGTGGCCCTCACCTGTCTTACGGTCCGCATTTTGCCGCCGAACACCAGCGTTACGCTGCCGAAGGCTATGTGGTGCTTTATGTAAACCATCGCGGCAGCACCTCTTACGGTAAAGACTTTGCCATGCTTTTGGACGGCAACTATTCGTCACCCTATGACTTTGCTGACCACATGACTGGCATCGACTTGCTCATTGATAAGGGTATTGCTGACTCCAACAACCTCTTCATTGCCGGCGGTTCTGCAGGCGGTATAGCTACAGCCTATGCGGTAGGACTAACCAATCGTTTCAACGCGGCGGCGGCCACTAACCCTGTGATTAACTGGGTGAGTAAAGTGCTGACGGCTGACAGCTCAATTGGTCAAATTACCAACCAGTTCCCGGGTATGCCATGGGAAGAACTGGAGCATTACTGGCAACGCTCCCCACTGTCTATGGTGGGTGACGTTGAAACACCTGTACTGCTGTTTACAGGAGAGAATGACCGCCGTACGCCGATATCGGAAACCGAGCAGTTTTACCAGGCGTTAAAGCTGCAAAAAGTCGATACCGCAATGGTGCGCGTACCAAGTGCTTTTCACGGTGTTACGGCGCGCCCTTCTAATATGATAGCCAAAATTGAGCATGCACTGGCCTGGTTTGAGCAGTATAAGAAATGAGAATAGCGACACTGGGCCCTGCCGGCACCTTTTCAGAGGTTGCGGCAGGGCTTTATCAACCCGAAAAGCGACACCAAATTCAGTTACTGGACAGCCTGGTAAGTTGTCTGAACGCAATTGGTAATGACTGCGACGCTGCGGTTGTGCCTATCGAAAACTTAACCGAGGGCTTTGTCTCTCCGGTGGTGGACTACCTGGTTCAGCGTCCGTTACATATTCAGGCGGAAATTCGCATTCCGGTTGGTTTTCAGTGCCTGGCCAATAATGCTCAGCCGCAGCAAATATGGGCACAGTTCGTCGCCGCCGGTCAATGCAATCAATACCTGAATGGATTGGGGCTTCCGGTTATCCATACCGCAAGTAATGCATTGTCGCTGGATGCTTTGCTGGCCACTGAAAAGCCATCTGCGGCGGTGGTTCCCAAGCACGTAAACTGCCCCGCTTCATTACAGATTCTGAACAGCAACATTGCTGACAACCCACGTAACGAAACGCGCTTCGTGGTATTATCCGCAACATCTGAAACGCCGGAATTTGATAAAAGTACGCATTGGAAAAGCAGTTTGCTGCTCATTGATGACAACGATCACCCTGGCTTATTGGTCGACAGCTTACAGGTTTTTGCAAAACAGCAAATTAACTTAACCTCCATTGTTTCAAGACCGGCGGGCAGTCAGTTTGGTGACTATCATTTCTTTATTGATTTTGACGGGCACCTCAGCGAACCAGGTGTAGCAGCCGCTTTGCAGGAGTTGGCTAAAATGAACAACATTCACTGGCTGGGTTCGTACCCGGCCGCAGCTATAGGGAATCAGTAATGTCTCTGGAAGTTATTAAACATGAGCCGGCGGGTAACGCCGATGCAGTCATTATTTGGCTTCACGGTTTAGGTGCGTCGGGTAACGACTTTGTACCCATGACAGAGCACATAAAAATTAATAATGCTCAGGTTCGCTTTTTATTTCCGCATGCCCCGCAAATGCCGGTCACCATAAACCAGGGCATGGTCATGCCAGCCTGGTACGACATTACCGACATGAGCATTGACCGCCAAATTGACAGCCAGCAGCTGCGTGAGTCTGCAGCCAAAGTGCACGCCATGATCGACGAACAAGTTGCTCAGGGCATAGACAGCAAGCGCATTATTATTGCCGGATTTTCACAGGGCGGCGCGGTCGGCTATGAAGCGGCGTTAACCTACCCTAAACCACTGGCCGGTTTAATGGCACATTCCACTTACTTTGCTACCGCCGGTGACATTGAGGTAAATGAAGCCAATGCGCAACTGCCGATTTTGGTTCAGCACGGTACGCAGGATCCGGTAGTGCCGGAAGTTCTGGGTCAAAAAGCCTGTGCGGTATTAAAAGAAAAAGGTTTTTCAGTAACGTATCAGACTTACCCCATGCCACATTCACTGTGTATGGAGCAGGTTCAGGATATGCAGAAATGGCTGAATGAGCGGTTTTAGCCGCTCATTCACAGAAACGTTACAGCTCTAAAAAGTTTAGCCAGCCAGCAGTTGCAGCTTTTCAGCCCAACTGCTGGCCAGGTTCTCGCCGCGCTCAAACGAGTCGATCATGATATTAACGTGACCCACCTTACGGCCAGGACGTGCTTCTTTTCCGTACCAGTGACACTCGGCAGCGGCGGCTTCCCACAAGGCTTCCGGAATACCGGCAACACCAATGACATTAACCATTAACGTTGGGGCTATCAGTAAGTCAGGCAATGGCAAGCCGGTAATAGCACGTATATGCAAATTAAACTGATCGCAGTTGGCACCGCTCATGGTCCAGTGACCGGAATTATGAACCCGCGGCGCCACTTCGTTAACCAGCAAGTGTTGGTTGTCACCTTCACCGACTACAAAGAACTCAATGGCTAATACACCGACGTAGTCCAGCGCATTGGTCAGTTTCTGATGATGTTCTTTGGCTAAGGTTTCCAGTTCTTTTGAAAAATGCCCTGCACCCGCCAGGCTATACGACAAAATGCCCTGAGTATGTACGTTCAACGTCAGCGGGAAACAACGCTGTTCACCTTTATGTGAACGCGCACCGACAACCGACACCTCATCAGTAAAGTCGATCATATCTTCGACAATACCTGGGCGTTGTCCGGCATCTTCTGCAACCGCAGCAATGTCGTCACCCGGACGCCAGCGCCACTGGCCTTTGCCGTCGTACCCACCTTTGGCAGATTTAATCACAACGGCATGGTCACAAGTGTTTAAAATTGCGCTTAACTCGGCAACGTTTTCGTATGCCTCCCAGGCCGATGTCGGTATATCCAGCTCATCGCACAGGGCTTTTTGAGAACGCCGGTCAACCAGCTGATTAAAGCGCTCAGGTTGCAACAGAAACTTGTCGGCAGCTTTAGCCACCAGCTCTTCACCTAAATGCTCGTGCTCCCAGGTAGTGACGTCAGCCCATTCATTCGCTTCCGCTAACGTCATCGATAACGCCTGCTGGCTGCCCAAAGCCATGACTTGATCTTGTCTGTCGCTGTATAAAACACATTCATGCCCCTGCTGGATAACCGCTTTACCTAGCATTTGTCCTAACTGGCCGTTGCCAAGGATCAGGATTTTCATTTTGGTAACTCCAGATCTGAGTTAGCCATCACTTTTTCTTTTTGCGCTGTGCGGAATTCGTGTACACGTTTGCGCACGTCACTGTCGAAGCTGCCAATAACCTGTGCGGCCAGTAAGCCTGCGTTTGCCGCTCCGGCATCGCCAATAGCCAAAGTACCAACAGCCACACCCTTAGGCATTTGCACAATGGACAATAAACTGTCTAAACCTTTTAACTGCTTGCTAGGAACCGGCACACCAAACACCGGAATGGCCGTATAAGCCGCCAGCATACCCGGTAAATGAGCAGCACCACCGGCACCGGCGATAACCACAGGCACACCATCTTGTTCCGCTTGTTCCATGGTGGATTTAAGCAAGTCCGGCGTACGATGTGCAGAGACCACTTTCGCCTGCCATTTAATGCCCAGAGACTCGAGCATTTCTGCCGCTTTTTGCATTACCGGCCAATCGGACTGGGAACCCATTAGAATCAATACCGGAGCCATGGTGTCACCTTTTGTTTACTGTTTGGATGTGCATCTGCATTTGGAAAGGCGGGGATTGTAGCCATTGACCGCCTTAACTGCAAATTTCACGCATAATTATTAACCAAATTTATTAACTCAGTTTAGACTTTTTGCTGATGGTAGTGTTAATCAGCTAGAGTTAGTATCTGTTATCACTTAGTACTAACAGGAATACATCATGCTACTTTCTGCGAAAGACTCTTTACTACTGATTGTTGATGCTCAGGAGAAGTTACTGCCTGCCATCCACCAACGCGATGTGGTTACTTCGCGTATGCGCTGGCTAGGTGAAATTGCCATGCAGCTGGATTTACCTATTCTTATTACCGAACAGTACCCGAAAGGCTTGGGCTACACCGTTGATAGCCTGCAAGATATTATTGAAGCAGCGCGTGTGGTGGAAAAAACACATTTTAGTGCGGTGCGTGACGACACCTTTCGCGACGTGCTTTCTGAATACAATAAAAAGCATGTGGTTATTATGGGCATGGAAACGCACGTCTGTGTCTTGCAAACAGCAATAGAGCTTCAGGCTTCAGGTTATCAGGTCTTCTTACCAGCTGACACTGTAGGCTCGCGCCGCCCTACAGATAAGGACAGCGCCATTGAGCGCATGCGAAACGCCGGCGTTGAAATTATTACGTCTGAAATGGCGGCATTTGAATGGTTAGAGAAATCAGGAACGGATACTTTCCGCAATATCAGCCGTAACTGGTTAAAATAACGCAAGGTATTGTTGACTCGGGTTATATTAAGCGTATACTCAAAGCCGCTGAGAAAATTTCGGCTATTGATTTGAGATTTTTTACGAAGTCCTTTTTGCTGTACCTCGTTTTGTAAGTCCAAGTAATACCTAAGTTTTTTGAGCAATACATTGATTTCAACATGCACTACGAGGAATATCAGCATGTCTACTACTACTGGTAAAGTAAAATTCTTTAACGAAGCTAAAGGCTTCGGTTTCATCGAACAAGAAAACGGCGCAGACGTTTTCGTACATTTCAGCGCTATTCAGTCTGACGGTTTTAAAACTCTGGCAGAAGGCCAGCAGGTTTCTTTCACCGTAGCTCAAGGCCCTAAAGGCCCACAAGCTGAAAACGTAGTTCCTATGTAAGGAACCTTCAGTACCCTCTTGGGTGCCGAACGTTTACACAAAGAATTTCAAAAACGTCGCTTTTAGCGGCGTTTTTTTATGGCTAAATGCCTACTTCGCTAAACTTTTTCTAGAAAATCACGATAACCTTACTAATATTGATATTAATCAAACAACTTTAAGGCGCTTATGAAAAATAATGGTCCGGTAACAGGAAAGGAAAACCGCTTTCCAGACCACTATCGGTTGATATCATCAACCGATCTAAAAGGGGTCATCAGACACTGTAACGAAGACTTCGTTAATATTAGTGGCTATACACGCAACGAACTAATTGGTTCACCGCACAACCTTTTGCGTCACCCCGATATGCCGGCCAGCGTTTTCGAGCATATGTGGAAAACCATTAAACGCGGTAAACCCTGGATGGGCTTAGTTAAAAACCGCTGTAAAAGTGGCGACCATTATTGGGTCAGTGCGTATGTCACACCAATAATGGAAAACGATAAGCCCGTGGGTTTCGAATCGGTGCGGGTTGCCACCTCAGATGAACTTAAAAGACGCGCACAAGGTATCTACGACAGACTGAACGCCGGTAAACATGCCATTCCATTTGGCAAGCGTGTATGGTTGGGCTGTAAAGATTTAATACCCGTGATAGTTCCCGGTGCCATAGCCAGTGCCATTATAGCCTCACTCGGCAACCCCTTAGCGGCACTTATCACGTTAGCAGGTACAGCGGTATCAACACTTGCTTATGGGGCCTATGTTGGTCGTATGTTGCAAGGGTTGTTAACTTTACGCCCTGACGCTTTCGACTCTGAGCTGGTCGGTATGACTTATTTCAACAAGCAGGGCCGGGAAGCCAGGCTTGCGATGCAGCTTATTAGCGAAGGCGCGCGTAACCGAACCGCCTTAAGCCGAATGAAAGATGCGGTTGGCGGTCTTCTTAAAGTGACCGAAGATACATACAATCAGGCGCAGCTGAGCAGTCAGCATGTCGATAAACAAACCGCAGCGACACAGCAGACGGCAACCGCGATGAACCAAATGGCCACCGCCATTCAGGAAGTAGCCGACACAATAGAACGTAATGCGGAGCAAGCCGAATCAGCCAAAACCAACATTAACGAAAGTGTCGAGCTGGCAAGAGAAGCCAGTGAAGTTATTATCAGGTTGCATGACGCAGTAAAAGAAATCGCCAAAACGGTGGAAGAGCTTGATCAATCTACCGGGGCTATCGGCGAGGCTGCGGATTTAATCTCATCTATTGCTGATCAGACCAACTTACTGGCATTGAACGCCGCAATCGAGGCCGCTCGTGCCGGTGAACATGGCCGCGGGTTTTCCGTGGTCGCTGACGAGGTTCGCTCTCTGGCTTCCAGAACGACTCAGTCTACCGAAGGTATTCACAAAGTTATTCAGCAACTGCGCGACCGTGCCCGTAATGCCGTAGAAGTATCGAAACAAGGCGAGCAGGCAGCATCGGAGGGGGTGGAAAAAGTTCGTTTAGCAGACAGCGCGCTGGGTGAGATTTCAGTGGCAATTCGGGATATTTCTGACATGTCAGCGCAAATGGCGTCTGCTGTCGAAGAACAAAGTGGTGTTGCCGACCATATCAGTGAACAAATTACTCAGATTGCCGATACTGCCAGCGAGACTCAAAAGACGGCAGACCAAACTCAGCACTCAAGCAACGAACTGCAAAATACCAGCAAAGAGTTGTATTCATTGATTGAGCGCTTTAACTTAAAAAGTTAATGGTTCTGATCGTCTGATACAGAAGCATCATCTTTGTGAGCGCGTCGTTTAGCGGCGCGTTCGCTTTCTTCCAGAAACTCGACGTCATCCATATCAACTTCAGGGATCTCTCCGCAGACATCACCACCAAGCTTATTAACCGCCTGGCACAGGTCTGACACTTTGTTATCCAGCACCTGCACATGATCAAGCATTCGGCCTATTGCCGTTGCCACCGGGTCAGGATTATCTGCCGAGATAGCGTAAGCATCAAAACCGTATTCCTGAGCCATTTTCTTGCGCCGCTCAGTCGTTTCTTTATCAACACCAGACTGAGCTACACGAGCCGGAATACCTACTACCGTTGTTAACTCGGGTACGTCACGGACAACGACAGCGTTAGAACCAATACGGGCAGACTTTTCGACCGTAATCGGACCCAGCACTTTAGCGCCGGCACCGATAACCACTCCGTCTTTTAACGTCGGGTGTCGTTTACCTTTATTCCAGCTTGTACCACCCAGAGTGACACCATGATAAAGAGTGACATCGTCGCCAATCTCCGCAGTTTCACCAATAACCACCCCCATACCGTGGTCGATAAAGAAGCGACGGCCAATTTTAGCCCCGGGATGGATCTCGATACCAGTAAACCAGCGTGAAATATTAGACACAAAGCGGGCAAGCCAATACAGTTTCCAGCCCCAAAGCTTATGGCTTATGCGGTGAAACCAGGTGGCATGAAGTCCTGGATAGTGAAATAACACTTCCATGGTGTTACGCGCAGCTGGGTCTCTTGAAAAAACGCTAGCTATATCTTCCTTTATACCTTTAAAAAACGCCATGCCGCCTCCTCAGGCCGCTGGAAATTGCTTTAATAGCTTATCAACGTCAGCAAGAATAATATCGCGCATCGACTTTTCATAGCCCTCGCGCTGGTCGTCCATTTCCTTCACTTTCTTCTTCGGGAATTTCTTACGCGACTCATGCGTCGGCATATGCTTTATTTTCTCATACATATCGTGCATCGCAGGGTAGTCATTTGAGTAATCGTAATCAACCGCTTCAGGTCGATGATCAAGCAGGACCACGATCCTCAGACATCCTTCAGACAGCGGACATTGCTCCTGCTGCATTGCTTTGGCTATGGTAATAATGCTCTCATCAATACGGTCAACGCGTTTTTGCACCGCAGCTTCGCGAACTTGAGTCTGAGTACGCAAGCGCAACAGTAAAGTCGAAGCGTACCAACCCAGAGCTACAATAATCAATACGCCTACAATGGCGATAATCCAATAGAATTCGCTGGACATTAGCTCTCCTCGTCGTCCCATTCTTCATCGAGTTCATAACCCAGTTTCGCGATCAGCTGCTCGTAACGCTCAGACTTCTCGTCAAGATAGCTTTGCTCTTCTGTTGTCAGAGACTCATCGTTTTCAAAGCGTTCAGCCAGTAACTGCAGTTTGGTATCTTCCTGTAACTGCTTCAGCTCCTGCTCAGGTGTCATCACCAAAGCTATTTTACGGCGACTTCCGTGCCGGGGATCTTTCTCATCCCCTTTTGTTTTGCTTTGTTGCAGAACTTTAGCCGATGAATGTCGCTGACCGGGAGCCTGTCCCTTTCCTTTTTTCTTGCCCTTGGATGCCGCATCTGTTGCGCGTGCATCTCGGGGAGTTTTAGGCTGTGCCAGTGGTCCGGCCTTGCGTGTTTTTTTGCGGCGAGTCATGGTCGCTCCTGGATAACAACTAATATGGTTCATTGTAACGCAATAACATGAATTACGTCAGTGGGAAGCACCGAATTACAAGTTTGTAATGGATTTTAGGCAAGAAAAAAGGCGATGCTCTCACATCGCCTGATTCGCTCATAACATTGGCAGCGCACTGCAACTATGAGAATGGTTGTCACTGTTTCCGAGTTTTTATTGCGGTTTTCCGTAACCTGTCTGCTTTTTATTATTGTTATTATTAAGTGGAGCAACCGCGAGCCTATTGGCTTTACTCCCTGGATTATCGAGAAATAAGATAATATCTGACTTTTCGATAACCTCTCGACCTCTTGTTATTTTTTTGTGTCGAGTCAGCTGTATTTTTACAGTCTTTTTATTATTTTCTCAAGGACTTTTAACATCTTTTTTTTGTTTTTTTCTGTATGGAAGCTCCCCGAGCGTTGTTAAGACTACTTGAACCAAATATTAATTCAATGATTTTATTGATCTAAGAAACAACTTTTTTATTACTTTTTGTTAACAAGAAAAAAAGCACGTCGCTCATAAAATTTCTTATGCTCATAAAAAAAGCGGCCGAGGCCGCTTTTCTATTCGCAAATACGAATTTAATACAAGCCACTCAAGAACTTAGACAGCAACTCAATTTCCTCGTCTGTCATTTTCTCTGTAACGCCTCGCATCATTCCATTCGGGTCGTTTGCACGCTCACCACTACGGAACATTTCTAGCTGAGACTTGGTGTATGCGGCATGCTGGCCTGAAATGTCAGGAAAAGCAGCTAACCCCATACCGTTTCCCCGAGGACCGTGACAGCCAGCGCATGAAGGCATATTGGTTTCTGGGTTTCCGCGGCGGAACAAGTCTTCGCCTTTAGCAACGATGTCCTCAGGTGTCTCACCTTTCGGTTCGTCTTTTGCTGCATAAAACGCAGCAAGATCGGCCATATCTTGTTCTGACAACGAAGCGACTTGCCCCATCATAATGGCGTTGTTACGACCTTCTTCGCCACCGGTTTCTGAAGCCAATTTAAAGTTTTTCAGCTGCTTGAATAAATATTTTTCGTGCTGACCGGCCAAATGCGGATACATATCGGTCGGAGATTCACCATTGGGTCCATGGCAAGCCGCACAAACTTGCGATTTCTCTTTTCCGGCTTCAGCGTCTCCGCTTTGTGCTACTGCGATACCGGCGGTACCGAAGAAAAGTCCCAAAAAGATTGCGAATTTTTTCATGTTTGCTTCTCTTCTGTTCTGGATGGCGCCACGCGCCCCAATAAATCACCTTAAGCAGATTGCTATTTTACACAAAACTTGTGTGGATTAAATGATTAAAACCGAATCAATTGCTAAATGATCATTGGAGATACTGTCCGGATACTTCATAATGTGCGTAGATGTTCCGTTTTTTTAATAAAAGTGACCTTAATAGTGGCAGATCAGCAATTAGATTACGCATCGGCAAAATTTGTGACCAGTGCACCCGATATCAGCAAACTGCCGCCGGACTCGGGCATTGAAGTTGCTTTCGCCGGCCGTTCTAACGCAGGAAAATCCAGCGCGTTAAACACTCTGACTCGTCAAAAAGCGCTGGCCCGTACCAGTAAAACGCCTGGACGAACTCAGTTAATTAACGTTTTTGAGCTTACTACAGGTCAGCGACTGATAGATTTACCCGGCTACGGATTCGCTAAGGTTCCATTGGCAGTCAAAGAGAAATGGCAACGTTCGTTAAGCGAGTATCTTCAGCAACGGGACAGTTTAAAAGGCATCGTGGTATTAATGGATATTCGTCACCCTTTCCGCGAAACTGATCAGGAACTCATTTACTGGGCTGTCGACTGTGACCTGCCGGTACTCGCTTTATTAACCAAGGCAGACAAACTCAAGCAAGGCGCGCGAAAATCAACTGTTTTAAAAGCTAAGCAAGCAGCGATAGCCTTCAACGGCGACGTTCAGGTTGAAGCCTTTTCCTCATTAAAACGTATAGGTGTGGAGCAAGTCGAAGAGAAACTCAACCAGTGGTATAGCAAAGAGTATGACGACGAATAACACACCACCGCTTAGTGCTTGGTTATTATTAGGGCTACTCGCATTGATTTGGGGGAGCTCTTTTTTACTGATAAAAAAAGGCTTATTGGCCTTTGGCCCAATGGAGGTTGGCGCACTACGCATCAGCTCAGCAGGACTTGTGCTTGCGCCTTTCATTGCCCGTCGACTGAATAAAATCACCCGCAAGCATTGGTTAAAGCTTGCCAGTGTCGGGCTGGTAGGCAGTCTTATTCCGGCTTTTATGTTTGCCATTGCACAAACACAGCTGGCAAGCGGCGTTACCGGAGTTCTTAATGCGTTAACCCCTATCGCAACACTGGTTATTGGTGCATTGTTCTTCCATCAGAAAGCGCGCTTAGCACAGGTTATTGGCGTAGCCATTGGCTTGTTTGGTACCTTGCTCCTGGTTACCGCATCGGCGAATGGAAGCTGGGACGTTAATCTGTACGCCTTGTTAGTCCTGGCCGCAACAATTTGTTATGGCCTTAATCTGAACCTCATTAAGCACAAAATCAGTGACTTATCGCCATTAACCATTACCGGCATATCTTTGCTTATGGCTGCCGTTCCGGCAACCATCTACTTGTTTGCAGGAACAGATTTTATGACTCAGGTTCAGCAGCCGGACGCAATGTTGTCGCTGTTTTCTGTTCTGGCTCTGGGTATTGCAGGAACCGCCGGCGCTTTGGTTATTTTTAACCATGTTGTGCAGCTCACCAATACCGTTTTTACCAGTTCAGTCACCTACCTCATTCCCATTGTCGCTCTTATATTGGGGATACTTGATGGCGAAGACTTTTGGTTGCAGCAAGGGTTTGGAATGCTTGCCATTTTAGTTGGAGTTTGGTTCGCTAACCGCAGAGGCCGCTCCGGTCTGGCTGGCATACCGCAAAAATAGGCAGAAAAAAGCCCGGCTAAAAAGCCGGGCGAAAAGTAATCCAGGGAGAACAATTTTTTGAGGGAGGATTAATGCCCTCACTTGTTGTGACTAGACCCTTTATAAAAAGTTCAGACAATTCTCAAAATTAATGAGCTTCATCCCAGTTATTACCTTTACCGGCTTCCGCTATTAAAGGCACATCAAGGCTTGCAGCCTTTTCCATTACTTCAGTTAATTGTTCAATATAATCCGTTAATTTCGACTCTTTTATTTCAAACACCAGTTCATCGTGAACTTGCATTAGCATACGCACATCATCCTGACAGTTATTACGGTCAATCCAGTCGGCAACCTGCAGCATAGCTTTCTTAATGATGTCGGCTGCAGTGCCTTGCATTGGTGCATTGATAGCAGCACGTTCTGCCCCTTTTCTACGGGCACCATTACTGGCTTTTATATCCGGCAAGGGCAAACGACGTCCAAACAAGGTCCTAACGTAGCCTTGTTCTTTTGCCTGCTTGCGCGTGTCTTCCATGTAACGCAAAACTCCAGGGAAGCGTTCAAAATACTTGTCCATATAGTGCTGAGCTTCATGACGGGCAATACCCAATTGCCGCGCGAGCCCAAAGGCTGACATGCCGTAAATTAGCCCGAAGTTCACCGCTTTTGCCTGACGCCGCTGGTCATTAGTAACTTCATCGGACTTACAGCCAAAAACTTCGCCAGCTGTCGCACGGTGAATATCCAAACCTTCGGCAAAGGCTTTAAGCAAAGATGCGTCTTGCGACAAGTGCGCCATAATACGCAGTTCAATCTGGCTGTAGTCGATAGCGACAATCTTGTAACCTTGCTCAGGAATAAAGGCCTGACGCACTCTGCGCCCTTCAGCGGTTCGGATTGGAATATTTTGCAGGTTTGGGTCTGTTGAGGACAAACGTCCGGTTGCGGTTACCGCCTGCTGATACGAGGTGTGTACTCGTCCCGTATCTGGGTTAATCATCTTCGGCAACTTGTCGGTATAGGTTGATTTAAGCTTCGACAGGCCACGGTGCTGCAGGATCACATCCGGCAAGGGGTAGTCATGTGCCAGCTCGTGCAAAACTTCCTCAGCCGTTGACGGCGCGCCTTTTGGCGTTTTCTTCACAATTGGCAACTCAAGCTTTTCAAAGAATATGCGTTGCAGTTGTTTCGGTGAGCCCAGGTTGAACTCCTCGCCGGCAATTTCAAAAGCCTTTTTCTCTAAAGCATCGAGCTTTTCCGCAATTTCCTGGCTTTGCTTACCCAGCAAGTTTGCGTCAATACGCACACCGTATTGCTCCATATCGCACAAGACAGGCACTAAGGGCACTTCGATGTCGGTAAGAACACTTTGCAGCTCGCTGCCGGTTTCTTTTACTTTATTCCAGAGCACATCATGCAGCCGGTAGGTAATGTCCGCATCTTCAGCCGCATAGGGCCCAGCCTGCTCTAAAGCAATCTGATTAAACGTTAATTGCTTCGCGCCTTTACCTGCAATGTCTTCAAAGCTAATGGTTTTGTGGTTCAGGTAATGAAGGCTTAAGGTATCCATGTCGTGCCGCGAACCAACACTGTTAAACACGTAGGAAGCGAGCATGGTGTCATTTAAAATTCTCGCCAGGCGGACTTTATAGCGACGCAGAATATGCGAGTCGTATTTCAGGTTTTGCCCCACTTTTTGCGGCTTTTCAGCTTCAAGTAAAGGCTTTAACTGCTCCAGTAACCAGTCCCGCCCAACCTGATCCGGCGCTTCCATATAATCATGCCCGACAGGTATATAAACAGCTTCGCCAGGTGCCATGGCTAACGACACACCAACCAGTTGAGCTTCCATATAATTAAGGCTGGTTGTCTCGGTGTCAAAAGCAAAGTAATCACATTTCTTCAGTTGCGTTATGTAATCGCTGACCTCTTTTTCAGTCATCAATACGCGGTACGCATCTCTGTTGATATCGCTGGTTGGCTTTTCACCATCGGTTTCCCCCAGCGCCTGATCCGTTGCCGCCCCAGTTTCCATTAATTCGCCAAGCCACCGGCGGAATTCACAACGACTGTAGAGCTCCTGCAGTTTTTCGCTGTCTGCCGTCTGTATTTTCAACTCTTCCGGTTGTAAGTCCATTGCCACATCGAGCTTAATGGTCGCTAGCTCACGCGACATCAGCAGCTGTTCTTTATATTCATTAAGCTTAGCCGGCATAGACTTCGCACCACGAAAAGAGAGCTCAGTTACTGCATCCACATTTTCGTAAATAGCGTCAATGCTGGAAATACTTTGCAGCAGTGCCTGTGCTGTTTTCTCGCCCACTTTGGGCAGCCCAGGAATATTGTCTGAGCTGTCACCCATAAGCGCTAAGTAATCAATAATTTGGTCTGGCTTAACCCCGAACTTTTTCTCAACCCCTTCAGGGTCCATTAAAGTATCGGTCATGGTGTTAATGAGCATGACATGTTCATTGACCAGCTGAGCCATATCTTTATCGCCGGTACTAATCAGCGTAAAGCGACCTTTCTCACCAGCCTGTCGCGCCAGCGTGCCAATCACATCATCGGCTTCAACATCGTCAATGCAAAGCAGCGGTAAACCCATAGCCCGGACAATGTCATGCAAAGGTTTAATCTGACTTCGCAGATCGTCCGGCATTGGCGGGCGATTTGCTTTGTAGTCCTGATAAATGTCGCTACGAAATGTTTTGCCTTTGGCATCAAAAACTACGGCCATATGGCTCGGTTTATAGCGCTTTAGCAGGCTTCTCAGCATATTAACGACGCCGTAAATAGCGCCGGTCGGTTCACCTTTAGAGTTAGTTAAATGCGGCGGCGCATGAAAAGCGCGGAATAAATATGAAGAACCATCGACAAGGATAAAAGGATTTTCTGGAACAGATGTGGCCATAGTTAAGAACCTAAATTAAGCGTTACCTATAGGATGCCACAGAACGACAATTCAGACCACTGAACAGAGTGTGTATAACCTGTTAATAACTCTGTTAACAACGGTTCATGCCACAGCCGGAAGTTTGAATTTCCCCGTGTCCAGAATTTTCTTAACTCATTGATAGTATGGGATTTAAAACGGCAGGTTTCCCGAAATACCTAGTACTTTTTATTGTTATGTTTCACTGTGGAAACTATTCTGCTCTTGTCCTGAAATAGAAGGAAATGCTTCAAAAACAGGCCAAACAGATTACCATAAAATCAGCAATGATCTACTGACAAATTCAGTTTTTTTATAACCTTTTGTTCCTCATTTTTCTTTACTTATAAAAAGCAAAGAAAACCCCTTTTCAATCAATCAACTAGGGGCTCGCATTTCAGCCATAACAAATGCAGTATCGGGACGTTCGCCTTCCATCCAAAGTTGGTAAGATGATGCGGCCTGCTCAATCAACATGCCAAACCCATCGCTGACATTTTTACAGCCGGCCTGCGTCAGCTGCTCCATAAAGACCGTTGGTTGGTCTGCATACATTAAGTCATAGCCAGAGGCATTTTCGGATAGTACCGAGGGGAGCGTTAAACGCTGTCCATTCAAGCTGCTGCTGGTTGCATTAATCAGCAGATCTATGGGCTCGTCAATTTCAGACGCAGACGGGCGTACCTGAATTCGGTTCGCTGCAACCAACCCTAATGCCTCTAGCTGAGATTTAAGCGTTTCAGCTTTCTCTGCTGTTCGATTAACCAAATACAGACACCGCGGCTTTTGCTCCAGAAGAAGAGGTAGTATTCCGCGCGCTGAGCCTCCGGCGCCAAAAACAACAAGTGAGCGCCCACTTACTTTAAACCCTTTGTTCTTAAGGTCGATAATTAAACCTTCGCCGTCAGTATTATCACCTAAAAGCTGGCCATTGCCGTAGGGAATTAAGGTGTTTACTGCGCCCGCTAACCGCGCACGATCGGACAATTTAGTAACCAACGATGCAGCCTGCTGTTTAAATGGCAAGGTGACATTAGCACCCTGCCCGCCACGGCGGAAAAATTCAGCAACCCGGCGGGGAAAATGCGCAGGCGTGGATAAATAGCGTTGATAGTTAATTGAGTCCTGCCGAGTCTGCGCAAATAACGCATGAATACGCGGGGACAGGCTATGCGCTATAGGATTCCCGAATACGCCCAGGCTGGTCACTAGTTTCATACTGACAGCCAGTCTCTGGGTTTTAAATAATACTCAGTAAGTTGCTCTTCCTCAGAACCGGGCTGAGCCTGCCAGTCGTATTCCCAACGCGCCAGCGGTGGCATCGACATTAAAATAGACTCCGTTCTGCCACCGGTTTGCAGGCCAAACAAAGTTCCCCTATCCCAGACCAGGTTAAACTCCACGTATCGCCCGCGGCGATATAGCTGGAAGTCTCTTTGTTGCTGAGTATAAGCTAAGTTTTTGCGGCGCTCGACAATAGGCAGATAAGCTCTAGTGAAAGCATCCCCCACCGCTTTTATAACCGAAAAGCACTCGTCAAATGAACGGTCATTAAGGTCGTCAAAGAATATACCACCCACACCACGCGCTTCATCGCGATGCTTAAGGAAAAAGTAGTCATCGCACCAGGCTTTGTACTCCGGGTAAAGCTTTTCATCGACGCTATCGAGCGCGTTTTTCGCCTGTTGATGCCACTCAATAATGTCTTCGTCAAAAGGGTAAAACGGCGTTAAATCGAAGCCGCCACCAAACCACCAGACCGGTTCTTCACCTTCTTTTTGCGCAATAAAAAAACGCACATTCATATGGACCGTCGGCACCATAGGGTTTTCCGGGTGCATTACCAGAGAAACGCCACAAGCATTAAAGTCGCGCCCTTCCAGCTCCGGTCGATGTGCCGTTGCCGAGGCAGGCATTTTCTCACCGTAAACGTGCGAAAAGCCCACACCGCCCTGTTCAAAAACCGAACCGTTTTTTATGATCCTCGAGCGACCACCGCCGCCTCCCGGCCGGTCCCAGCTGTCTTCCTGAAAGCTCTGCTCACCATCCGCCTGCGCCAACTGTTGGCAAATAGCATCCTGCAACGACATGAGGTAACTTTTTACCTGCTTCAAGTAATCATTATGCATCGTCTCTGAGAACCTGATTATTTAGTGGGTTTATAATACGAGTAGGGTTTGCGGCTCCACCGGTGTTTTCATCCATTATCCAGTCCACGCTGTCACCAAATTGCTGACGAACCTCTGCCGCGGTTCGGGCGGGTTCCTGGCCAGTTAAATTGGCGCTGGTAGAGACTAAAGCATGGCCCAGTTCGCGGCACAGCGCTCTGGCAGGTTCATGCGCAGTTACTCGCACAGCGATGGTATCGCGACCGCCCGTCAATAAGGTTGATACGCCCTTTCTTACCGGCAGAATTAATGTAACTGGCCCAGGCCAATGTGACAAAACGCTGAAACGTTTGTCCTGCGCAATAGCGGAGTCCTCAATATAGGGAAGTAACTGACTGTAATCGGCGGCAATTAATATAAGACCTTTCTCAACGGGCCGCTGTTTCAGGCTTAATAGCCTCTGCACAGCAACCTCATTGCGAGGATCGCATCCCAGTCCGAATACCGCCTCTGTCGGATAGGCAATAATGCCCGTTTTTATAGCGCGGTGCGCTGCTTCCCATGTGTCTGCCATAATCACTCCTCAACTCAATGAGTCGAATTATAACGCGTCCGACTTATAGTCGCATTGCTTTTGCGGGCAGACTTTGCGAATTCCAGCGGCGGTTTTCTTTTTCACCAGCAGCGGGTACTGGCATTTCGGACAGGCTTCATCGACCGGAGGCTGATTCACGGTAAACTGACATTTCGGGTACTGGTCGCAAGCATAGAATACGGTACCGCGCCGCGATGTTTTTTGGTGTAGCTGGCCTTTGCCGCATTCAGGGCAGCGAATTGTCTCTTCTTCCTCAACGTTCGGTTCAGTAACGAACTCACATTCAGGAAAATCGCTGCAGCCAACAAATAAGCCATAACGACCGCTCTTTAACTGCAGTTCTTTGCCACACTCAGGACAGGGGACGCCAAGATCTTCAGGCTCAATTTCAGATTGCTCCCGAAGACCTCGCTTATAATCGCAGTCAGGGTAACCAGTACAGCCTAAAAAGCTGTTATGCCCAACATGTTTAATAACCAGTGGTCGCTCACAACAGGGACAGCGCTCATCTGATGACATTAATGCAGGGGTCCTTCAGCTTCCTCAAACAGCAAACCTTCCATTTGGTCGTACGCGGCTTCCTGGCCCGGAACATTAAACAACACCATAAGTACAACCCATTTCAGGTCATCCAGAGTAAAGTTCGGCGTTTCCAGTTCCATCACACGGTCAATGACCACTTCGCGCGTAGCAAAATCAAGCACACCCAGATTTTCCAGGTACATCAGAAAACCCCGACTCTGGCTGTCCAAACGAGTCATCTCTGCCGCAGTATAAATACGGGTTGACTGCTGGGGAGCAACATCCAGATAAGATTTGGTTTCCATTTGCTGTAAATCGGCCAGGCGTTCTAGCCACGCCAAAGCCTTCTGGATTTCCTGGTGACGGAAACCAGCCCGGGTAAGTTCATTGGTTAACTCATCGTGATCAACTACAACTTCCATTTCCGAATGAATGTAGTTTTCAAACAAGTACATGAGGATATCAAACATACTTTAGCGCCTCCCCACTTTTATATAACCGCCTGGTACGGCTGCCACTAGCCCTTCTAATTCGAGTAACACTACTTTCTCCATGACTTCAGCAACCTCGAGTCCGGACAATTGTACCATGTCATCAATTGTTCGTGGCTCTGAACTCAGACTAGCGAACAATCGATTGTTTGCCAAGCTTTCATCGCGACATTCTGTATCACCTTCTATGGCAACCTCAGTATCGTCAACCGAGAACCAGTCGAGAATGTCCTGCGGCGTATTAATTAACTTAGCGCCCTGTTGAATTAACCAGTGGCAGCCCTGATGCTCCGGCAACAACACAGACCCCGGCACCGCTCCAACTTCACGCCCTTCGTTCAACGCGTGTATTGCCGTTGAAAGCGAACCACTTTTGCGTGCTGCTTCAACCACTACCACAGCCTGACTGATACCACTAATAATACGGTTACGGCGGGGGAAATGATCGACTCGCGCGGTTTGCCCCGGCGGAAATTCAGAAATCAGCAGCCCCTGATGCGCAATAAAATCCTGTAAGGCTTTATTTCTTCTAGGGTAATACTGATCGATACCGGTACCTAAAACCGCTATGGTTTTTCCTTTATCGGCTGCGGTTTTATGTGCCTGAGCGTCAATGCCCATAGCCAGACCGCTAACCACCACAACACCCGCCGCCACTAAGCGCTCGCTAAACCAGTCAGCAATTTGTAACCCACTGTGAGTGGCTTTGCGGCTGCCAACAATAGCCACACTAACACCCTGCAGCAGCTCTTTACGGCCCCGGTAATAAAGTAACCAAGGCGGATTAGCTATGGCTTTTAACGCAGTTGGGTAATCTTCACTAAAGTAAGAAATAACGCCCTGATAGTCACTACGACACCAGCTTTCAGCGGCGTTTAACCAACGCGGCTCTACCGGTTTTAGCGATTGTCCCCATCGCTCAAAAATGGCTTCCCAGTTCTCACATTCCCGAGCAGCTTTCTGTACCTTGTTTGATGCGCGTGTCATCCCCATTAATACACATAATTCCTGTGTGTTCACAGACTGTCCTTGACCTACCAATTTAAGGTAAACTAAGGGTAGATGAAGAATTGGAGGTTCTAATGGCAAAAATGACGGTTCTGCAATATCCGGACGAACGTTTGCGCAAAGTCGCACAGAAGATTGAAAAGGTAGATGACAATATCCGCTCGGTTATCGACGATATGTTTGAAACCATGTACGAAGAACAAGGCGTAGGCCTTGCGGCAACCCAGGTTGACGTGCACAGACGGCTGTTTGTTTCTGATTGCAGCGAAGATCAAAACGAACCGCTGGTGTTCATTAACCCGGAAATTACCGAAGCGGAAGGCCACTTTAAGAACGATGAAGGCTGTCTGTCGTTTCCCGGCGTTTACGCAAAAGTTGAACGCGCTGAGAAAATTACAGTGACTGCACTGGATAAAAACGGTGAGCGTTTCAGCCGTTCGGCTGAAGGGCTACTGGCTATTTGTATTCAGCATGAAATGGATCACTTAGACGGTAAACTCTTCGTCGACTATTTGTCGCCACTAAAACGCGAGCGCATTCGCAAAAAGCTTGAGAAAGAGCAACGTTTAGCCGAGAAGCAAGCGGCGGAAGCACAATAATGCGAATTGTCTTTGCCGGTACTCCGGACTTTGCAGCACAACACTTACAGCAACTACTTGATGAATCTCATCAGGTAGTGGGTGTTTATACGCAGCCCGACAGGCCTGCAGGACGAGGTAAAAAGCCACAACCCAGTGCAGTTAAAAAGCTAGCTCTTGAGCACCAGCTTCCTGTTTATCAGCCCGAGTCTTTAAAGTCGGATGAGGATCAGGCTGCACTAGCCGAGCTAAAACCTGACGTTATGGTTGTGGTGGCTTATGGCTTACTGCTTCCGCAGGCGGTATTGGATATTCCCGCAAAAGGATGCCTGAACGTACACGGTTCTTTGTTGCCCCGCTGGCGAGGTGCCGCTCCAATTCAACGCGCGATATGGGCTGGCGATTTAGAATCCGGTGTCTGCATTATGCAAATGGAAGCCGGCCTGGATACCGGTCCGGTGCTGCACGAAGAGCGCTGCGCTATCAGTCCGGACGAAACCTCGGCTTCGCTTTATCACAAGCTTGAAAGCCTGGGGCCTAAGGCATTAATTAAAGTTTTAGAAGACCTCGACGGCTATCAGAGCCAGGCTAAGCCGCAAAGTGACGCCAATGCCACTTATGCGAAAAAGCTGACCAAGCAGGAAGGTAAAATAGACTGGACACAACCGGCGGCCTTTATCGAACGCTGCGTACGAGCGTTTAACCCCTGGCCAATGAGCTGGTGCCAGTCAGAAAATTTAAAAGCCGGACAGAACACACTAAAAATTCACGCAGCTGAACTTATTCAGGGTGCCAGCAATAAAGGTCCGGGAACGATTATTAACAGCACACACGAAGGCATCGACGTGGTGACGGGGGACGGTATCTTACGTATCACTCAAGCGCAGATGCCAGGCAAAAAGGTTCAGCCAGCCAGTACCCTAGTAAACGGTTATAGTAATGTCTTTAGCCCGGGACTGGAATTACAATGAGCCAGCAGAAAAAGCCAGAAAACAGCGGTCAGGGAGCAACTAGCCGGGCCGCCGCTGCAACCGCCCTCTTTCATGTATTAGAGAAAGGTGAGTCGCTTTCCGCAGCTTTACCCCACGCCACCGGTAACCTCTCTGACGCAGACAAACGTCTTGCCAGTGCAATTAGCTACGGTGTTTTAAGGGTTCTGCCCAACCTTAACAAGCTGGTTGGGGCTAAACTGGATAAGCCACTTAAAGGTAAGCTTAAAGTATTGCACTACTTACTACTGGTAGGTGCCTATCAGCTTTATTGTCTGCGCATTAAAGATCACGCTGCCGTCAGCGCCACAGTAGAAGCGGCGCGTATTCTGGGCAAACGTAATCACAAAGGCCTGGTAAACGGTATACTCCGTCAATTGCTTCGCGAAGCGCCAACTGCAGATGAGTCACAGCAGCGCGAGCTGCCTGTTGACGCGATGGAAAATCATCCGCGCTGGTTGTTTGACGCAATTCAGGCAGACCACCCGCAAAAAGCCAGCGACATTCTTTTAGAAAACAACGCTCACCCGCCCATGTGGTTGCGCGTGAACCGTCGTTTTTTCAATCGCGATGACTATTTGAGACAACTGGAAGACAGTGGTATTGCTGCCGAAGGCGACACCCTCGCCAGCGATGCTATTCGGCTGCATTCACCTGTTCCGGTTGAAAGGCTTCCGGGCTTTGACCGCGGACACGCATCGGTGCAGGACCGTTCGGCACAGCTGGCTGCTGATTACCTGAACGTAAAGGCTTCCCACCGCGTACTCGATTGTTGCGCTGCTCCAGGAGGCAAGCTATTGCACCTGCTTGAGCGAAACGACTTTGAACAACCGGTTCAGGCCATTGATATCGATGCTAAACGTCTTGACCGAGTGGACGAAAACCTGGAGCGCGCCGGTTTAAGTGCCGTAGTTCATTGCGCCGATGTTTCTGTAACCGACGACTGGTGGGACGGCGAGCAGTTTGACCGCATACTTTTGGATGCCCCATGTTCTGCAACAGGCGTAATACGCCGCCACCCTGATATTAAATGGCTGCGTCGCGCTGAGGACATTAATGAGCTCGCACAATTGCAAAACCAGATACTCAATTCGCTTTGGCCTTTACTTAAAAACGGCGGGGAACTGCTTTACGCAACCTGCTCTATTCTAAACCAGGAAAACCAAACTCAAATTGAGTCTTTTCTAAAACAGCAATCGAGTGCTAGTCTGATACCTATTGATGAAAAGCAGAAAACTCTGCAACTGCTCCCGGGTGAACATAACGGGGATGGTTTCTTTTACGCGAGATTGAAAAAAGTCGAATGAAAATTATCATACTCGGTGTTGGCCAGGTTGGTGGCACATTAGCAGAAAACCTGGTTGGCGAACGCAACGATATCACCATAGTTGATACCAATAACGATTTACTAGACGATTTGCAGGATAAGTATGATCTGCGGGTCGTCGTTGGTAACGGAGCCCATCCTGATGTTTTACGTCGCGCGGGTGCCGACGATGCCGACTTACTTATTGCAGTAACCAGCAGCGACGAAACCAATATGATTGCCTGTCAGGTTGCTTACTCGATATTTAATACACCAAAGAAAATAGCCAGAATTCGCTCTGAAGAATATATCCGCTATAAAGATCAGCTTTTTCATAATCAGGATGCACCGGTTGACCACATCATTTCACCGGAACAACTGGTAACCAGCTATATTCGCCGGCTGATTGACTACCCCGGCGCTCTGCAAGTTATGGAGTTTGCCAACGGACGAGCCAGTCTGGTGGCGGTAAAGGCCTACTACGGCGGAAAGCTGGTTGGTCATGCTATCTCAACACTGCGGGAGCATATTCCCAATATCGACACCCGGGTTGCGGCTATTTATCGTCAGGGTAAGCCTATACGCCCTACCGGAACCACAATCATCGAAGCCGATGATGAAGTCTTCTTCATTGCAGATACTCGCCACATCAGCACCGTAATGCAGGAACTGCAAAAGCTGGAAGATAAGTACCGCAGAATAATGATTGTTGGTGGCGGGAACATTGGTGCCGGTCTGGCGAAACAACTGGAAGTTGATCACCGGGTTAAGCTGATAGAGCGCTCAGAAACCCGCGCGGAAGAACTTTCTCAAAGCCTTGAGCATACCTTAATTTTCCGCGGTGACGCGTCCGATCAAAAATTGCTGGAAGAAGAGCACGTTGAAGACATCGACGTATTTATTGCGGTTACCAACGACGACGAAGCGAATATTATGTCAGCCATGCTGGCTAAACGCATGGGCGCCCGTAAAACCATGGTGCTCATTCAGCGTAGCGCCTACGTTGACTTGGTGCAGGGAGGCGAAATTGATATTGCCATTTCACCGCAACGCGCCACAGTGTCAGCTCTACTAACTCACGTACGCCGTGGCGATATTGTTAACGTTTACTCACTGCGAAAAGGTGCGGCCGAAGCTATTGAGGCAATTGCACATGGTGATGAAGACACCTCCCGAGTGGTGGGTAAAGCCATTAAAGATATCAAGCTTCCGCCGGGAACCACCATTGGTGCGGTTGTCCGAGGACAAGAAGTGCTTATGGCGCACAGTGAAACCATTATTCACTCCGACGACCACGTTATTCTTTTCTTGCTGGATAAAAAGTACATTGATCAGGTTGAAAAAGTCTTCCAGCCAAGTGCGATGTTCTTTTAGTCCAGTTCTTTCAACTGCACCCGGCCACGGGTGGCAGCTTGTAGCTTCTTCTGCAACGCCCCAACATTCACGGGGCGTAGCAACACCTTAAGCCGCACACTCTCTTCATACTCCGAAGATTCCATTTCAGCATTGGCCTCAAGCAAAAGTGGTTCAACATCGCCCTGATCGGTATAAGCAAAGTTTAACTGAAAGCGTTGTTTAAAAACCCGCTGCTCTCTTTCAAGCTCATTCAGTGCAGCAACTGTCGCGTCGGTATAGGCCCGCTGAAGTCCGCCCGTTCCCAGCTTCACTCCACCGAAATATCTCACAACTATAGCGGTAACCTCACCTACACCACTATTTTGTAGCGCCATAAGCATAGGTCGCCCTGCCGTTCCGGAAGGTTCGCCGTCGTCGCTGTAAGCCATACTTTGACTGTTATTAGGCGCGGAAAAAAGCGACGCAGAACAGTAGTGAGAAGCTTTGGGCCAGCGCTTTCTTACGACCGCCAGAAACTCAGCGGCGCTATCGGCGTTTGCTGTATGTGCCAGGCACGCAATAAAGCGGCTGCCTTTAACTTCTATTTCGACTTCCGTTTCCGAAGCCGGAATGTCGTAATCCTGATCATGCAAGACGGGTAACCTTTTTCACGTACTCATCTAAAGCAGTTTGGCGTGTAAGGTTATCATTTCGCTCCCGGTAAACCACAATATTATCCTCAACTCGCACGCCACCAAAGGGTTTAAATTCATCCACTCGGCGCCAGTTAATTAAATGCTTATTGCGCGAATTTGCCAGCTTCTGCAGCAAAGGCTCAATAAAGTAGATTCCAGGTTCAATGGTATAAACCTGTCGAGGCTCTACGGTACGAGTGGTTTTTAACGTAAGGTGACCACTTGGTGGTGCTATTGGAGTGCCCCTTTCATCAGCCTGCGCGGCACCAACGTCGTGTACCTGCAGGCCCAAGGGGTGCCCTAAGCCATGCGGAAGAAATACCGTGGTTATACCGTCTTCAATCATTTGTTCTGGACTGCAACTGACAAAACCAAAAGCAAACAGTACATTAGCAATTTGTTCATGAGCCAACTGGTGCAGCGCAGGGAATTCAACGCCCGGCTTCATTTTATCAATTAAAGCCAATGTAATTTGATCAAGTGCAGCTATCAGCTCTTCGTATTCATTGTGTTGTTTAGACCAGGTACGGCTAACATCGGCAGCATAACCGCAAACCTCAGCGCCCGCATCAACCAGCATCGACTTGAGCGAGCCTGAAACTTTCTTGTCGGGCATCCAGTGATGCAAAACACTGGCATTTTCATTTTGTCCAATAATGTGATTATAAGGCACTTCGTTCTGCCCTTGCCGAGTAGCCGCCATGTATTTCAGCAGACAATCAAACTCCGACTCACCGTTAAAAAACGCGTCAGCGGCCGCAACATGGCCTTCAGCCGCAAGGTGGTTTGCCTGGGTTAAACAGGCAATTTCGTAGTCGGTTTTAAACAAGCGATGATAATGAAAAAAGTGAAGCACAGGATCTGGGTTTATATTCTCAAAACCCAGAGCCTTGGCAACCTCAATATGTTCACCAAGGTAAGCCGCGTTTTTCTTTCCGTAAGGAAGCAGTTTTTCAATGGCCTCTGGCGAACTGATGTGTTCCACGTGGAACTCTTCTAACCAAGGAGCACCCTCGAGGCTTGCCGTCGTATGCCAAAAGTCCGGAGAACTTAATAAAACTAGTGTCGGTCGAGTGTTCGGCTTCAAGATAATCCAGGCATTAGGCAACTGGGTTTCCGGGCACCAGGCTTTAAAATGAGGATTAGCACGAAAGGGATAATTCATATCATCCAAAAACCAGCGCTTTTGCTGGCCCGAATGAATAGCAACTAAATCTAAATTTTCTCGTTTAAAAAGTCGTTCAGCACGAGTCTGAAGCTGTTTTATATGGTCAGGAAACAACGGCCACAAATCTGCTATTGCAGTCATATTGGATTGCCTTATTCAGTATCAACAATTGTCATATCAACAACTTGCTCAAACAAATTATCCTCGTTACCACCCAACATCCTATAAATTTGCTGATAACTCAATACCGCTTTTACGTAATCTCTCGTTTCATGGTACGGAATGGTTTCGACCCACTCGTCAGCAGCAACAGGTTCGTCGGGTAACCAGTCTTTAACTCGATAATAACCTGCATTATAACTTGCTGTAGCTAATAACCAATTATTCTCAAAGCGGTGTTTCAGTCGACTTAGATAGTCAGTGCCCAGGCGCACATTAACAGCGGGGTCGTTCAACCGCCGCCAACTATTATTTTTAGTGTCCAGTTGCTTTGCGGTACCAGGCAGAATCTGCATTAGCCCCCTTGCACCGGCACTTGAATAGGCATCGTGCCGAAAATTACTTTCCCGACGCGTAACAGCTAAAGCCCAGCTTTCATCTATTCCGGCGGCTTGTGACGCCCGCCCTAATATGTCTTTGTAAGCTAATGGGAAACGAATGCCCACAGCGTCAAAATGCCCTATTTGCGCTAATGTCCATATCGCCTGATCGTGCCATCCCCACTCGCTGGCGAGATAGGCCGCGACCTTTTGCTCCTCGCCATCAAGCTGCGTCAATAAATGGTTCCATTCGCGCCGGGCGTCGACCCAGCGCTCCAGTTGAATCAGTTCATACGCACGTTGCACGCTAGGATGATTACGAATTTGCTCGAGTTGAACAACACTGACTTCAAGTTTCTCTTGTTCAAGGCTCACCGGCTTTTGTAATCGTGCGGCCGCCAGAAAGCCGTAGTAATGCCGTTCGTCTGATAAATCTTCGTACAGTTCTTGTGCGGCCAAAGCGTTACCGGTTATCTCTTGTGAACGAGCCAGCCAGTAACGCCATTGATTGCCCTGCCGAATGGCAACCGGCAAACTTTGGATCGCATCTCTCAGGCCTTCGTAATCTTTGTCCTTAAGATAAATAGCCAAACGCCACTGTAAAACTCGTTCATTTAACGCGTTGACCGGAACGCGGTCATGCCAGACACGAGCTTCAGGGTGAGAGTTTAAGCTTAATGCAACAGCAAATTCTTCCGCAATACGCCCTTTTTGTTGTTCGGTAAAGGGTAGTTGTGAGCTCAGCTTTTTATAGCTTCGCAGAGCAATGTTTTCGTTACGCCAAACCAGCGTAGTTAAAGCATAGGTGACTATTTGTGCCTCTTTTCCAGGATAGCGGCCCTTGTACCAGGAGTCGTCCTCTATAGCGGCGGGTGAATACCTAACCTTATGATAAAACTCACCCAGATACTGCTGTAACTCAGGCAATAAACCGGTTAAATACGGAAGTAGAGTCGGGTTACCGTGTTCGGCCGCTAATTCCAGTCGCTCCCAAACCTTTTCTTCAGTGCGCTCACCCAGTTCCGCCCATTCGTCCAGGACAGGGTCACAAGCCGAAGGAAGCGAAAACCCATGCTTCCAGATAGCGTCCACTTGGCGTAGAAAAGGCCCATCTTCCAGACCCGTTTTACGTTGTGACTCTATAAACTGACAGCGATGAGTTAGGGTTCCCGGATGCCGGAAGTCCCGGATAAAGCGTGAATATTCCTCCTGCCCTGCCAAATAGGTAAGCCAGGGTTGCCTTAATTGCCAGTCCAGAGGGGTCTTTTCGTACTTTTCAAGAAAGGCCAAAACGCGGTCTTCATTGGCCAGGTATCCAATTTGCTCAAGTCGAGCCAGTTCCAGATACGGCAGCAATGGATAACCTTTCAGCTTTTTCAGTAATAACCGATACTCGTTCAGACGACCACGTTTAGCCGCGTACTCTGCTTTTTTGAATAGCTCACGCTGCTGCTCCCGTTGCTTTGTATCAACAGGCTCAGACTGAACCGCACCAGCGCTCAGCAAGAACAAAGCGAGAAACAATGGCGCACTGTAACGTATGATAAACGACTGCTTTTTCATTAATTCAAACGCATGTTTAAATAACCGTTGAAAAATTGGCGTATTCGCGCCAAACTCTATCTACCTTAACCCAAAGCTATATCAGAATCAGTTTCTTTATAGCAACAAATTAATGGAAGTCGTGGGAGACCCAAGATGATCTATCAAGGTGAAAGCATTCGGGTCGATTTTATCGAACCAGGTTTCGCAGAACTACAATTTGATGCGAAAGGCTCGGTTAATAAATTCGACCAGGCGACATTAGAAGAATTCAGTGAAGCACTGACAAAATTACAAAACACTAACGACCTGCGCGGCGTCATTGTCACCAGTAGCAAGTCGACCTTTATTGTCGGCGCTGACATTACCGAGTTCCTGACACTATTTTCTGATCAGGAAAAAACCCGCAGCTGGGTGGCAAAAGCTTCTCGCGTATTTGACCAGTTGGAAGACCTGCCAGTACCAACAGTTGGTGCGGTAAAAGGTTTCGCATTAGGCGGCGGTTGTGAAGCCTTGTTAGCCTGTGACTACCGTGTAGCGGACACCACAGCAACTCTCGGCCTGCCGGAAGTTAAACTGGGCCTTATTCCTGGCTTTGGCGGCACCATGCGTTTACCTCGCGTAATTGGTCCGGACAACGCACTTGAGTGGATAACCACAGGTAAAAACAACAAAGCTCATGATGCACTAAAAGTCGGCGCTGTCGATGCGGTTGTTGAACCAGAAAACCTGACCAAAGCAGCTCTTAATTTGGCGAAGGAAGCTGCAGCCGGTCAACAGGACTGGAAAGCCAAGCGTCAGCCAAAACTTGAACCATTAAGAGCTAACGACACCGAGTTGATGATGACTCTGGTTACCGCTAAAGGCTTAATTGCAGCGAAAGCAGGCAAACACTACCCGGCACCGCACAAAGCGTTAGAAGCGATAGAAAACGGCGCGCGCGAACATCGTGAAGGCGCATTAAAAGCAGAAAACAACGCGTTTTTCGACCTGACCCAAACCGACGCGTGTCAGGCACAGGTTGGTATCTTCCTGGCGGACCAGGCGGTTAAAAGTAAGTCTAAGAAGTACGCGAAAGCAGCAACCAAAGAAATTAAGACAGCAGGTGTTTTGGGTGCCGGCATTATGGGCGGCGGTATCGCTTACCAGTCAGCGCTTAAAGGCGTACCGGCGGTTATGAAAGACATTAAGCAAGACGCTTTAGACTTAGGTATGAAAGAAGCCGGCAAGATCCTGAAGAAAGGTGTCGAGCGCGGCAAAGTTAACAGCGAGAAGATGATTAAAATCTTGTCTTCTATTACGCCTACGCTGCTGAATGACGCAGTCAAAGACGTCGATATTGTCGTAGAAGCCGTTGTTGAAAACCCGAAAGTTAAAGGCTCGGTACTGGCAGAAATTGAAGGCGTAATAGGCGATGACGCCATTTTGACGTCAAATACTTCGACCATTTCTATTACTGAACTCGCTAAGAACCTGAAGCGCCCTGAAAAATTCTGCGGTATGCACTTTTTCAACCCGGTACACAAAATGCCATTGGTTGAAATTATCCGTGGCGAGAAAACCTCAGATGACACCGTTAATGCGGTAGTCGCCTATGCGCTTAAACTTGGCAAAACCCCTATCGTTGTTAACGACTGCCCGGGCTTTTTAGTCAACCGTGTATTGTTCCCGTACCTGGCAGGCTTTGCCGGCATGGTGGATGAAGGCGTTGATTTCGTCGGCATCGACAAGGTTATGGAGAAGCAGTTCGGCTGGCCTATGGGTCCTGCTTATTTGAGCGATGTGGTCGGTATCGACACAGCTGATCATTGTACCGTTGTGATGGAAGCAGGCTTCCCGACCCGCATGAAGCGCGACGAGTCAAGCGCCATTGCTAAACTGGCGGCTGCTGAGCGTTACGGTCAGAAAAACGGCAAAGGCTTCTACGTTTACGGCACCGACAAAAAAGGTAAGCCAACCAAAGAGGCAGATCCAGCCACTTACGAGCTGTTAGGTTGTGAGCAAGGCAAAAAACTGGATGCTGACGAAGTCATTGCGCGTTGCATGATCCCTATGGTGAACGAAGTCGTTCGCTGCCTGGAAGAAGACATTGTTGGCTCTGCTGCCGAAGCAGACATGGCGCTGCTTTATGGCTTAGGCTTTCCTCCATTCCGAGGCGGTCCTTTCCGTTATCTGGAAACGCTTGGCATGGACAACTTTATTCAACTGGCAGACAAGTACGCGCACCTGGGTGAAATTTATCAGGTTACCGACGGCATGCGTGAAATGGCTAAAGCCGGTAAATCTTACTTTGACACAACCAGCGCGAAGTAAGGCTTGAGGAGGTTATTAAAATGAAAGACATCGTCATAGTAGATTGTATTCGTACGCCAATGGGGCGTTCAAAAAATGGTGTTTTCCGCCATACTCGTGCCGAAGACCTCTCAGCTGCGCTGATGAAGGGCTTACTTGAGCGTAACCCGGAAGTAAACCCGGAAGAACTGGAAGACATTTACTGGGGTTGTGTACAACAAACCTTAGAGCAAGGCTTTAACATTGCGCGTAACTCGGCACTCATTGCGGGTATTCCACATAAAGTAGCCGGTGTGACGGTTAACCGTTTGTGTGGCTCTTCAATGCAGGCACTGCACGACGCAACACGCGCAATTATGAACGGCGACGGTGATATTTTTATGGCCGGTGGTGTTGAGCACATGGGTCACGTACCAATGACTCACGGAATCGACTTTCATCCGGGCATGAACAAGTCTGTAGCGAAAGCCTCAGGCAGCATGGGCATGACCGCTGAACTGTTGTCTCGTAAGTTCGGTATTACCCGTGAACAGCAAGACGAATTCGGCGCTCGCTCTCATCGCAAAGCGCACGAGGCGACCGTTGAAGGCCGCTTTGCTAAAGAAATTTACCCAATTAACGGCCACAATGCCGACGGCGAACTGGTGCGCGTTACTGAAGACGAAGTAATTCGTCCAGAAACCACTGCTGAAGGCCTGTCACAGCTTCGCCCAGTGTTTGACCCCGCCAACGGTACGGTAACCGCAGGTACCTCATCAGCCTTGTCTGATGGCGCCGCTGCCATGTTAGTAATGTCTGCTGACAAAGCCAAAGAGCTGGGTCTGACGCCACGCGTTAAAATCCGCTCAATGGCCGTTGCAGGCTGCGATCCGTCCATTATGGGTTACGGACCGGTTCCTGCAACGGAAAAAGCACTCAAGCGTGCTGGCGTCTCTATTGATGACATCGATGTTGTTGAACTGAACGAAGCCTTTGCCGCGCAGTCTTTGCCTGTTCTTAAAGGCCTGAAACTGTTCGACAAGATGGAAGAAAAAGTGAACCTGAACGGCGGTGCTATCGCTTTAGGTCACCCACTAGGTTGTTCTGGCGCACGTATTTCAACTACGCTGATCAACTTAATGGAAGAGAAAGATGCGAAGCTTGGCCTAGCCACTATGTGTATCGGCTTAGGTCAGGGTATTGCGACTGTGTTCGAGCGCGTCTAGAAAGACTGGGGCAACTGGGTAGTTTACTCTTTTGCCCTATGAGACAGGGGGCGCGGGAAGGCTCGCCCCGCTCCCCTGACTCTTACGCAAGCAAAGTGTTAAACTACCCAGTAATTACACTTAACGTCTTTAAAAAAATAATGGCTCAAATTAACTGCGACAAAGAACTGGACACCTTAGGCCTTAAATGCCCGGAGCCGGTAATGCTGGTACGTGCGGCTATCCGCAAGATGTCGGTAGGAGAGACTTTACTGATTATTGCAGATGATCCCGCAACAACCCGGGATATTCCGGGATTTTGCGAGTTTATGGAGCATGAGTTGGTGGGGTCTGAAACTGAGAAAGTGCCCTATAGCTATTGGGTGAGAAAGTCACATTAATAACCTGACGCGGGTGCGTCAGGCGTTTTCTTTATTCAGATACAACTCCCAAAATTCCGCTTTACCTACGTCACCTAATTCATAAGGTGCAAAGCCGAAGTTCTCATAGGCTTTTTTCGCCCGGTCATTGTTCTCAAGCACTTCCAGTGTCAATTTTACGCAGCCACGAAATTCCGCCAGCGTTTTCACTTCTTCTAATAGCTTTTTAGCAACGCCCTGACCACGATAATCCGGGATAACGGCTATGTCATGAATATTCATTAACGGTTTTGCTGCGAAGGTTGAGAAGCCTTCGACGCAGTTTGCAACGCCAACCGGAGTATCACCATCGTAGGCCAGCAAAGAAAAGACATGGTCTCGTTTTGCCATTTCGTCTATTAGGCTTTCTTTGACGTCATCAGATATGCCTTCGCCACCACCCATAGGGTCTTTAGCATAAGCATCTAACATAGCAATAACCGCATTACGGTGTTTAGGGTTGCTGTAGTCCGCAAGAGTAATTTCTATCATTCTTCCTTCGCTCATTTTACAACGTAAACTGTTTCATTTGTTCAGCAACAGGCTGATAGCAATGACAGCTAGTAACATGGTCGTTCACCATACCAACTGCTTCCATAAAAGCATAGCAAATGGTCGGTCCGACAAACTTAAAGCCTTCCTTTTTTAACGCTTTTGCCATGCTTTGGGAAGCTTCTGTTTCTGTTGGGATCTCACTTTGCGTCGGGTACGCATTAATAATCGGTGAGCCGCCCACAAACGCCCACAGCCAGTGCTCAAACTTAATGCCCTTTTCTTCCATTCTTAAGTACGCTTCAGCGTTAGTAAAAATGGCATCAATTTTGGCTTTGCTACGGATAATATCACGGTTGCTGTAGAGTAATTCACGATCAGCGTCATTCATAGCCACAATAGCTTGTGGGTCAAAACCTAAAAAAGCTTTCTCATAGCCGCCCTGTTTACGCAGAATAGTTAACCAGCTAAGTCCCGCCTGCTGCCCGTCCAGACACAGTTTGGCAAATAGTTCTATAGGATCGCTTACCGGACGCCCCCACACATTGTCATGATAAGCACGGTAGTCTTCAGCAGATTCACACCAGGAACACCGTTCTGGCTGATTATTTGTCATGCCTTCCCCTATAACCAAGGCGATTCAGAGGGTATAATCTACGCATATTTTTCGACCTTCGGTCAACCACAAATAACAAAGCAGAGAATGCGTATGTCGACGTACGATGTGAAAACCTTTCAGGGGCTTATTCTTGCTCTTCAGGATTACTGGGCTCAGCAGGGCTGTGCCGTGGTTCAGCCACTCGATATGGAGGTTGGTGCCGGTACCTTCCATCCAATGACCTTTCTGCGTTCATTGGGCCCGGAGCCAGCGAGTTTTGCCTATGTGCAACCTTGCCGCCGCCCTACCGACGGCCGTTATGGCGAAAACCCAAACCGCCTGCAGCACTATTATCAGTTTCAGGTCATTATGAAACCTTCGCCTAAAGACATTCAGGAGCTGTATCTGGGTTCTTTAGAAATGCTGGGCTTTGACACACTGACTCATGACATACGCTTTGTAGAAGACAACTGGGAATCTCCTACTCTGGGCGCCTGGGGCTTAGGTTGGGAAGTATGGCTTAACGGTATGGAAGTCACTCAGTTTACTTACTTCCAACAGGTAGGCGGTTTAGAGTGCCGTCCTGTGGCCGGAGAAATCACCTACGGCCTTGAGCGTTTAGCTATGTACATTCAGGGCGTAGACAGCATTTATGACCTGGTCTGGACAGACGGCCCGCGCGGTAAAATCTTGTATCGGGATGTTTTCCATCAGAACGAAGTTGAGCAATCGACTTACAACTTTGAATACGCTGACGTTGATGTGCTGTTCCGCCGCTTCGACGACTGCGAAAAAGAATGTGAACTGCTAATTGAAAAGTCTCTGGCTTTACCTGCGTACGAGCAGGTTATGCGTGCATCTCACGCCTTTAACTTACTGGATGCCCGACACGCTATTTCTGTGACCGAAAGACAGCGCTACATACTTCGCGTGAGAACCATGGCGAAGGCTGTTGCCCAAGTCTATTATCAGGCGCGCGAAGCTCTTGGCTTCCCTTTAGCCGACAATAAAAACAAACCAGCAGCGAACTAAGGAGAGCGAGCCGTGCAAAAAGAAAACTTATTAATTGAGTTAGGTACTGAAGAGCTTCCTCCAAAAGCCTTAAAATCGCTGCGTGACAGCTTAAAGTCGGGTATTGAGTCAGGCTTAAAGAGCGCAGAATTGAATTTTGATAGTATTGAGGCTTATGCAACCCCTCGCCGACTGGCTGTTCTGGTGAAACAAGTTGAAACTGAGCAGCAGGACAAAGAAGTCGAGAAGCGCGGGCCAGCAGTAACTGTGGCTTTTGACGACTCTGGTAAACCGACTAAGGCAGCTGAAGGTTGGGCTCGCTCCAACGGCATTACGGTAGAACAGGCTGACCGCCTTAAAACGGACAAAGGCGAATGGTTATTGCACAAGGCTACTGTAAAAGGCCAGGCTCTCGCTGACTTAGTTCAGGGTATGTTGGAAGCAGCCATTAAAACACTACCTATTCCTAAGCCGATGCGCTGGGGGGGCAGCACCGCGCAATTTATTCGCCCTGTGCACACACTCACTGTCATGCTGGGCAGCGAACTTATTAAAGCTGAAATACTGGAAACGCAGAGTGCCCGTTTTATACAGGGTCACCGCTTCCATTCGTCTCAAGGTTTTGAGCTCGACCATGTCGACAACTACTTACCTAAACTTCGTGAAGCGAAAGTGATCGCTAACTTCGAAGAGCGTATTGAAACCATTCAGTCGGAAGTATCACGTCTTGCCTCAGAACTCGGCGGCCAGGTTATTCAGGATAACGAATTAGTGGAAGAAGTTGCTGCCCTAGTGGAATGGCCCGTTGCTTTAACGGCAAGTTTCGATCAAGGTTTCCTCGCGGTACCAAAAGAGCCGCTTATCGTTACCATGAAAGACGACCAACGTTACTTTCCAGTCGAAGATGGCAAAGGTAACTTACTGTCGCAATTTATTTTCATCACCAATATTGAAAGTCGCGACCCTCAACAAATCATCAAAGGTAACGAAAAGGTTGTTCGCCCTCGCCTGGCGGATGCCCAGTTTTTCTTTGAGTCTGATAAGAAAACGACTTTAGAATCGCGAGTTGCTGCACTGGACTCTGTTCTGTTCCAAAAACAACTGGGTAGTATTGGCGACAAAGCTCGTCGTATATCGGTGTTAGCAGGGAAAATTGCAAACCAGTTAACTGCCGACGTAAAAGCCTCAGAACGAGCCGGTCTGCTGTGCAAAGCTGACCTGGTTTCCGATATGGTTTCTGAGTTTCCCGAAACCCAGGGTGTTATGGGTAAACACTATGCGTTAAACGACGGCGAAAGCCCGGTAGTAGCCGAAGCAATAGAGCAGCACTACTGGCCTCGTTTTTCTGGGGACGAATTACCTTTGACACGAGAGGCTTGTGCCGTCGCTTTAGCAGACAAGCTGGATACATTGGTCGGTATATTCGGTATTGGTCAGGTACCGAAAGGTGACCGTGACCCATTCGCTCTGCGCCGTGCAGCTCTTGGTTTGTTGCGCACCCTGGTCGAGCGACAGTTGCCACTAGATTTACATGAACTGTTAGCGGCATCCGTCGAAGGTTTTGGTGATAAGCTATCGAATAACACTGCCACTAACGATGTCTTCGACTTTTTACTTGGTCGTTTTCGTCCCTGGTACCAGGATCAGGGCATTTCCGTCGATGTTATTCAGTCGGTACTGGCACGGTCGCCGTCAAAACCAACCGACTTTGACCAAAGGGTAAAGGCTGTTCAGTCATTTAAGTCTATGGATTCTGCTGCTAGCCTTGCCGCAGCCAATAAGCGGGTGGGTAATATCCTGGCAAAATCAGACGAAGAGATATCCGGTAACGTGGATGAAACTCTTCTACAGGAAGATTCTGAAACAACACTTTATCGTTTGGTTAAACAGACAGAAGGCGCTGTTAAGCCACTGATTGCTGATGGTCAATACAATAACGCTCTCACGCATTTATCTGAGCTTAAAGAGCCTGTGGATGCTTTTTTTGAGCATGTCATGGTCAATGCCGATGACGATAAAGTCCGTATTAACCGCCTGAACTTATTGTTCCGCTTGCGTCAACTGTTCCTGGAAATAGCGGATATTTCTTTGCTTCAGTAATTGATACTCTAACTTTAATAAATAAAAAAGCCGGCTTCATTTTCATGAGCCGGCTTTTTTGTTGTCTGTTGCTAATGTCGCTGTTAAGCCTAGACGTCCAAATTGGCAACCTTAAGAGCGTTTGATTCAATAAAGGCTCTTCGCGGTTCAACTTCGTCACCCATTAACGTGGTAAACAGTTGATCAGCGCCAATAGCGTCTTCAATCGTTACCTGAAGCATACGACGAGAGTCAGGATCCATCGTAGTTTCCCACAGTTGGTCAGGGTTCATTTCGCCCAGACCTTTGTAACGCTGAACGTATAAACCACGCTTAGATTCACCAATAAGCCATTCCACAGCTTCAACAAAGTGCGTAACTGGCTGCTTCTTCTCACCGCGAAGCACGTACCCATCCGCTTCAACCAGAGAGTCAATCTCCTCGCCGATAGTCACTATTTGTTCGTAGTCTTTAGACATTAAAAATTCATAGTTCAGCGGGTAGTCAGTGTCGACACCGTGTTGACGAATCGTCGTTGTCGGCAGCCACATTTTACGTTCGGTATCTTCATGTAAAGAAACGGTATAAGTTGCCGAATTAATTTCACGGGCAGTTAGGTCATCATTCAATGTTTTAACCCACTTCTCCATGTAATCTTTATCTTTCAGACGCTCATCTGTTAAACGAGGCGCATAAAACAAACGCTGTAAGAAGCGTTCTGGCATACGGCGACTCAATCGCTTAATATTTTCCTGAGCCATCTGATACCCGTTAACCAAAGTTTCGAGCTTCTCACCAGAAATACCTGGTGCAGTTTCATTAACGTGCAGCGATGCTTTATCCAGAGCCAAGCTGGTAAGATAGCGGATCAATGCGGGGTCATCTTTTATGTAAACTTCTTGCTTACCTTTTTTCACTTTATATAAAGGAGGCTGAGCAATATAGATATATCCGCGTTCGATAATTTCAGGCATTTGACGATAGAAGAACGTCAGCAACAAGGTACGAATGTGTGACCCATCAACATCCGCATCCGTCATAATAATAATACGGTGATAACGTGTTTTATCCGGGTTGTACTCATCACGCCCAATACCACAGCCCATGGCAGTAATTAATGTACCAACCTCGACGGAAGACAGCATTTTGTCAAAACGCGCCTTTTCTACGTTAAGAATTTTACCTTTAAGTGGCAGAATGGCTTGGTTTTTACGGTTACGACCCTGTTTAGCGGAGCCGCCTGCAGAGTCACCCTCCACTATATAAAGTTCAGACAACGCCGGATCTTTTTCCTGACAATCGGCTAATTTTCCAGGTAAGCCCGCAATATCCAGAGCACCTTTACGGCGTGTCATTTCACGTGCTTTACGAGCGGCTTCGCGAGCTCTTGCTGCATCAATAATTTTATTGATGATAAGTTTCGCTTCGCCCGGGTTTTCTAATAAATAATCCGCTAACTGCTCGTTCATTGTCTGCTCAACAGCCGATTTCACTTCTGAAGAAACCAGTTTGTCTTTTGTTTGAGACGAAAACTTAGGATCAGGAACTTTAACAGAAATAATGGCAGTTAGACCTTCACGCGCGTCGTCACCTGTTGCAGAGGTTTTGGATTTTTTATTATAACCCTCTTTTTCCATGTAGGTGTTCAATGTACGCGTCAAAGCGGCACGGAAGCCGGCTAAGTGTGTACCACCGTCTCGCTGAGGAATGTTATTGGTAAAGCAATAGATGTTTTCCTGGAATGAGTCATTCCACTGCATACTGACTTCAACACCAATACCGTCTTCTCTTTGTATTGTGAAGTAGAAAGCTTTTTGGTGAATTGGCGTTTTATTCTTATTCAAATAATTAACAAAGGCAGCAATACCGCCTTCGTATTTAAATAAATCTTCGCGGTCGTCACGCTCATCGCGCAAACGAATACCAACACCTGAATTCAGAAACGATAGTTCGCGCAAGCGCTTAGCCAAAATATCGTAGTGGAATTCAGTATTGGTAAAAGTTTCGTGGCTCGGCCAAAAACGTAATTCAGTACCCGTTGTATCCGTATCGCCAACAGGTGTTACATCGCTGTCAGGTTCGCCCATGTGGTAGGTTTGCTCATAAACTTTACCCTGCCTGCGAATGGTCAACTGCAGTTGTTCAGATAGCGCATTTACAACAGAGATTCCAACCCCGTGCAAACCACCGGAGACTTTATAGGAGTTATCGTCGAACTTACCGCCGGCGTGCAGTACGGTCATAATAACCTGAGCAGCAGAAACACCCTCTTCTTCATGTATATCAACTGGAATTCCACGACCATCATCTTTCACGCTGACAGAACCGTCAGAGTGAATGATAACCATAATTTCTGAACAGTGACCCGCTAAGGCCTCGTCAATAGAGTTATCGACAACTTCAAAAACCATGTGGTGCAGACCAGTTCCATCATCCGTGTCACCAATGTACATACCCGGGCGTTTACGAACCGCATCCAACCCTTTAAGAACCTTGATACTCGATGAACCGTAATTATTTTCTTCCATAGTATTATCTCGATATCATTCGTTTATTACCCCATGTTCCACGTGGAACATTCGGGGTGATTTTTGAAATTTATCCGACAACTGCTTTCCAGTAATTGCGGTGATAAACACTTGTGCGTCTAGATTTTCTAACTCACGACAGAGTAACGCTTGGTTTCTTGAATCAAGCTCTGACGTTAAATCATCGACTAAATAAATGCAGGGTTGCCTTTTTATTTTTTGGTAATGCTTCCCTTGCGCTAACTTTAAAGCGGTTATCGCGGTTTTTAATTGTCCGCGAGACAGGCGATGTTTTACTTCTACCCCATCCGCTATCACTTTTATATCTGCCTTATGTGCCCCAACTGAGGTGAAGCCGTATTTCTTATCTTTCTCTGTATGGCTTTCTAAGGCGTCAAATAAGCTTTGGCTAGTATCCCAGCCCGATTTTAATCGAACCTCCATTGTAACATCGGAGAGAAAAGATTTCGCTAGTTCTTGTATATAATCATTCAGTTCTTCTAGGTATTTTTCGCGACTTTTACTAATGCGCTCACCGTAAAAGGCTAACTGCCCTTTCCAATATCGATCTTCTCTCACAGGAAGCGAGCGCTGCTTGAGTAAACTGTTTCTTTGTTTTAAGAGTTGAGAGTACGCGACCCAGTCAGAATAAAATGAGTGTTCCACGTGGAACACGCCCCAATCTATAAACTGCCTTCTCTGTCCTGGACCTTCCAACAAAATATCGACGGACTCAGGCGTTAAGAGTTGTACCGGTACCAAACGCGCAACATCGGACATTCGCTGAACGTTAACGCCATTCAATCTAAGCGACTGCTCCCCATTGGTACTGCGTCTTACACCTATAGCGTAATCTTGGGAACGGCAAAATACGGTAAAGCCCTGGCTCCCTTCTTTGATCAACTGACGGAAACCACCCGGCCGAAAAGAACGCCCAAAGCCAAGCAAATAAATAGCTTCGAGCAAGCTGGTTTTGCCGGAACCATTATCGCCGGTTATCACATTAATTTTGGGGCTGGGAGATAGAGCCACTTCTGAAAAGTTTCGGAAGTGGCTTAAATTCAACGTCTCAATGAACATTTATGAGGCAGGGTTACAAACGCATGGGCATAATAACGTAACAGCAAGACTCGTCGTGCTGAGGTTCAATTAAAGCACTACTGTTTGAGTCAGACAAAGTAAAAGAAACTTGTTCGTCATCAATGTTATTTAAGACATCTAGTAAATAGCTAACGTTGAAGCCAATTTCCAGATCATCACCTTGATAATCCACTTCTATCACTTCTTCCGCTTGTTCCTGCTCGGGGTTCGTTGCCGTAATACAAAGTTCACCACTACTCAAGTTCAAGCGAACACCGCGAAACTTCTCGTTAGAAAGAATGGATGCACGTCCAAAAGACTGACGCAACGCATCGCGATGGGCAACAATAACTTTGTCTCCACCACTCGGTAAGACACGACGGTAATCAGGGAAACGACCATCTACCAGTTTACTTGTAAAAACAAGCTCTGGTGTTTCCACCCGAATATGGTTATTTCCTATCGACACTGACACTTCCTGATCATCGTCACCTAACAATCGAAGTAATTCGACAACACCTTTACGCGGAACAATAACCTGTCGTTGAGCCAAACCAGGCTGATCTATAGCACAAGTGCTCATGGCTAGACGGTGGCCATCGGTCGCGACGGAACGCAACATGCCGTTATCCGTTTCGAACAACATGCCATTTAGATAATAACGCACGTCCTGATTCGCCATAGAGAAATGTGTTTTCAACATTAAATCTTTTAATACCGCCTGCTCAGTTACCAGGTGGATATCGCTTTTCCAGTCGTCGATATTTGGAAAGTCATCTGAAGATAAGGTGCTTAATTTAAATTTACTGCAACCAGACTTGACTGTGGCACTGTCTTCCCGCGAGGTAAACTCGATGGTCGAGCCCTCGGGCAAACTTCGCACAATATCCAACAACTTCTTAGCTGGAACCGTAACAGCCGCATCCATATCGGCTGACTCAAGCGACACCGCTGAAACTAGCTCAACCTCAAGGTCTGTTCCGGTTAGTTTAAGCTGGCCGTTATCGACCTGGAGCAACAAATTCGACAAAATAGGTAAGGTATGCCGCCGTTCAACAGCGCCACTTACAACCTGCAGCGGCTTTAAAAAAGCATCGCGGTTAATTGAAAATTCCATGACTGAGTCCCCTGTTTATAACGACATACGTTTATGACGACAATGTGCGAATTAAATTTCGATAATCTTCTTTAATGTCGTGCTGCGCATCTTTTAATTCTTGTATCTTCCGACAAGCATGCAAAACAGTCGTGTGATCACGACCGCCGAATGCGTCGCCTATTTCCGGTAAGCTATGATTGGTTAATTCCTTCGCTAACGCCATTGCTAACTGGCGTGGACGCGCCACAGACCGGCTACGACGTTTTGATAAAATATCGGCTAACTTAATATTGTAATATTCCGCTACCGTCTTCTGAATATTATCAATAGTCACTAATTTTTCCTGGGCAGCAATTAAGTCACGCAGAGCTTCGCGTACAAAATCGATAGTTATAGGCCGGCCAGTGAGTTGAACGTTCGCGACAACCCGGTTCAATGCGCCTTCCAGCTCACGGACATTTGAACGCAAACGTTTAGCTATGAAAAAAGCAACTTCGTGAGGCATATGCAAACCACGTTCGTCAGCCTTTCGCATTAAAATAGCCACCCGGGTTTCTAATTCCGGGGGCTCAATGGCAATGGTAAGGCCCCAACCAAAACGTGACTTCAGTCGATCTTCCACTCCATCTATTTCCTTGGGGTAGAGATCGCTGGTCATAATAATTTGCTGATTACCTTCCAACAAAGCATTAAAGGTATGGAAAAACTCCTCCTGCGAACCTTTTTTATTTGCAAAGAAGTGAATGTCATCAATCAATAACGCATCGACAGAACGATAGTAACGCTTAAACTCGTTAGTCGAACTGTTACGTATGGAGTTCACCATGTCCTGCACAAAGCGTTCGGCCCGAATGTAAAACACCTTGGCGTCCTTTTTATGCGCCATAATGCCATTACCAACCGCATGCAACAGGTGAGTTTTACCCAGGCCCGTACCACCATAAACGAACAGCGGGTTATAAACGCCACCGGGATTCTCGGCGACCTGAATAGCCGCCGCACGCGCCAACTGGTTTGATTTACCCTCAACAAAGTTATCAAAGGTATATTCCGGGTGAATATTGCTTTCGAAAGGCACTTCTACATCGGTGTTACCTGATGAGAAGTTAGGTGTTTTTCTACGGGTTGCTGCCGCGCGTTGCGGTGAGCCGCTATCACGTTGTGCTGGTGACGCTTCCCCAACTTTTAAAACCACGTTAGGTACTTTGTCGTCACACAAAGCTTCTAAATAGGTATTAATGGTTTTAAGGTATTTATCACGCACCCAATCCACCGAATAAATATTCGGAGCAAACAAGGTTAATGTTTCGCCATTAAGCTTGGCCTGTAGGGGTCTGATCCACGTGTTGAACTGCTGTAACGGTAACTCCGATTGCAGTCGCTCTGCACATTGTTGCCAAAGCGAATTATTCACACTCTTCTCCTGGATCGTTTCTCTATAAACATAACCAGAGATTGTACTTCACTCAGCTCATATTCGCTAGCATAAACTGCCTGAAAACGCCGTCAATAAAGGAGTTAAAAAATAGTCGACAATACCGGAACTGGCGCATAAATTGCTTAAAAGTCCATATTCCCCTGAAACCAGAAAACAAATCAAATAGTGAATAACTGTTAATTTATCCACATTATTAATGTTATTATCTTAAAAGATTGTGGATGATATTATTTTAGGATTTATTGCCTAAAAAAGCCTCTGGTCATTGACTTAACAAGAAAAGATCGGTAAGATCCGCGCTCTAAAAAATTCCGTTCACGTTTGGTTTCAACTTATTCGGCCAGCGTGGGACATAGCAAACTGACCGATGGAATATTAGTTATGAAAAGAACATTTCAACCAAGCGTATTAAAGCGCAAGCGTTCACACGGTTTCCGTGCTCGCATGGCAACAAAAAATGGCCGCAAAGTACTGGCTCGTCGCCGTGCACGTGGTCGTAAAGTACTGAGTGCATAAAAGTATCTCATACGAAAGGGAGTTACGTCTGTTAACTCCCTCTCATTTCCAGACCGTATTCTCAAACCCTCCTGTAAAAGCCGTTACTGCTCATGTCACTATGTTGGCAACTCCCAATGAGTTAGGGCATCCACGTATTGGCGTTACTGTCAGCAAAAAGCGAGCTAAGCGCGCAGTTGACCGAAACCGCATAAAACGACAAATACGTGAAACCTTCCGTTTAAGGCAACATAAAATTCCCGCTTTTGACATTGTAATTATTGCTAAGCAGGGTATTGTCGAGCAGGATAACGCCGCATTACGGGATACGTTGAATTATTTATGGCGAAAATTAGCAAAGCGTTGCGAACAATACCAATCGCGTTCATAAAGGTTTATCAGTGGTTTATCAGTCCACTGCTGGGCCCGCGTTGTCGTTTTTATCCATCTTGCTCACATTATGCCTGTGAGGCCATACAAAAACACGGTACAATTCGTGGCATTGGCCTTGCTGCGGTACGAATCAGTAAATGTCACCCCGCTCATGAGGGCGGCTACGACCCGGTTCCACTCGCTAAGCAAGACGCCAAACCAGAAAATAACAGCGAATCCGAATCTTTACTAAATCAGCCAACAGAGACGAAATCACTATGAATTCGCCACGCACGATATTATTTATTGCCTTTTTGGTGGTGTCTTTCTTCCTATACCAGAATTGGATGGTGGAAACCGCACCCGGAACAAAAGCACCCGAAAACGTTACCTCAACACAATCGAGCAATAATTCTGAAAACAGTGATGTGCCCTCAGGCAATTCATCCGTTTCGGCAGACGTTCCGGAAAGTGATCAGCCGGTTGTAAACCAGCGGTCTGAAACCACAATTCGTGTCCGCACCGACGTGCTAGATCTTGAGATAGATACCCGCGGTGGTGATGTTGTTTCGACTCACTTACTGAAGTTTGCCAAAACTCAGGGCTCCGAAGAACGCTTTCAACTTCTGCAAAACAGTTCAAACAACGTCTACGTCGCTCAGTCAGGTCTAATTGGTCCAGACGGAATCGACGGCAAAGAAGGTCGCCCTTCTTATAATTACGAACAAGAAAGTTACGAGTCTACAAGCGAGGTTATTGAAGTTCCTTTAACCTATACGGCTGAGAACGGCGCTGTTTATCGTAAAATATTCACTTTCACTCCGGGCAAATACAATGTCGACGTCCGTTTTGAAGTGCAAAATAACACCGACAACACGTTGAACACCCAGTTTTACGGCCAGCTAAAACGCTCCGTAGGTTCTGGTGAAAGCGGCAATATGATGATGCCCACCTACTTCGGTGCAGCTTACTCCCACGATGACGACAAATTCGAAAAGTACGACTTTGACGACATGCAGGATAAAAAACTGAATGTCACCTCACAAACCGGTTGGGTCAGTATGCTTGAACATTACTTTGTTTCAGCATGGGTACCGGAGCAAGGTCAACAGAATCGTCTATTTTCCCGCGTTGCGAATAACAGCCAGGCTATTATTGGCGTTATTTACCCAATGACAGAAGTTCAGGCCGGCAGTTCTGAAACCATAGAGTCACAGCTTTATTTAGGTCCGAAAGACCAGGACGCTATGGCTGAAGTCGTCGAGTATCTGGACTTAACCGTCGACTATGGTTTTCTTTGGTGGTTAGCCCAACCGATATTCAAACTGCTGCAGTTCTTACAAAGCATTGTTATTAACTGGGGTCTGGCTATTATTCTGACCACCGTTATTGTTAAAGCGCTATTGTTCCCGCTAACTAAGGCACAATACGTTTCAATGGCTAAGATGCGCATGTTGCAGCCAAAAATGACGGCTCTGCGTGAGCGTTATGGCGACGACAGACAGAAAATGTCCGGCGCCATGATGAAGCTTTATAAAGAGGAGAAAGTGAATCCTCTGGGTGGTTGTCTGCCCATGCTTTTACAGCTTCCAATATTCCTGGCACTGTACTGGGTTCTGCTGGAAAGTGTTGAACTGCGTCATTCTGCTTTTGTGTTCTGGATACAGGATCTGTCAACCAAAGACCCATACTACATCCTGCCTATTTTAATGGGTGCTAGTATGTTCCTGATGCAACGACTGCAGCCGACACCGACAGCTGACCCGATGCAACAGAAACTGTTCCAGTATATGCCGGTTATCTTTACCGTATTCTTCCTGTGGTTCCCATCGGGTCTGGTACTGTACTGGCTGGTCAGTAACTTGATTACCATTGCACAAATGCTGATCATTTACCGTGGGTTAGAGAAGAAAGGGATTAACGTTCGAAACAAGAAATAATCCAGCATTAAGGCCCGGCTAATGCCGGGCTTTAGTCCTTTTGGGAGCAATGAAAAAATGCAAGCCGATACAGATTTTGACGACACCATAGTAGCTCAGGCAACGCCTCCCGGACGCGGTGGTGTTGGTATTGTTCGCGTGAGCGGAAAAGCCTGTAAAGAGGTTGCAGAAAATCTGTTAGGCCATTGCCCCAAACCTCGTAAAGCCGAGTACCTGCCGTTTTACGATTTACAGAAACAACTGTTGGACGAAGGTATCGCGCTCTTCTTCCCCGGCCCGAACTCCTTTACTGGAGAAGATGTACTAGAGCTGCAAGGCCACGGCGGGCCGGTTCTTATCGATATGATCATTAAGGCGATTCTGGAAATACCCGGTATTCGCCCTGCTCGTCCTGGTGAGTTTAGCGAACGTGCTTTCTTAAACGACAAACTCAATCTCACCCAGGCGGAAGCTATAGCCGACTTAATTGATACCAATTCAGAGCAAGCCGCAAAAGCCGCCTTACAAAGCTTAAAAGGCGAGTTCTCACACAAAATTGATTTGTTGGTGGACGCCGTTATTCATTTGCGGATGTATGTCGAAGCGGCCATCGACTTCCCTGACGAAGAAATTGATTTTCTTTCCGATGGTAAGGTCTCTGGCGACTTAGCTGAAATTATCGACCAGCTGTTTCACATAGAACAGGAAGCCAAACAAGGCACGCTGATGCGCGAAGGCATGCGCATTGTTATTGCCGGACGACCCAACGCGGGTAAGTCCAGCTTGCTTAACGCGCTGGCGGGCCGTGAGTCAGCTATTGTGACGGAAATAGCCGGAACTACCCGCGATGTTCTGCGGGAGCACATTCAAATAGACGGCATGCCGCTGCACATTATCGATACCGCAGGTTTACGCGAAAGTCCCGACCACGTTGAGAAAATAGGTATTGAGCGCGCCTGGGATGAAATACGCCAGGCTGACCGCGTGCTGTTTATGGTTGATAGTCAGGAAACTTCTGCCATTCATCCCGACGATATTTGGCCAGAATTTTTCGCACAACTACCCGAGGACATGCCCTACACCGTTATTCGCAATAAAGTCGATTTATCGGAAGAGCCCACGGGTATAGATGAACACAACAACATTCCGGTTATTCATCTTTCAGCCAAAACCGGACATGGCATTGAATTGCTTAGAGAACACCTAAAACATTGTGTTGGTTACAGTGCAACCTCCGAAGGCAGTTTCATGGCAAGACGCCGCCATTTAGAGGCTCTGGCGAAAGCGAAAGGACATCTACTGCAAGGTCAGGAACAGTTAGAAGCCAATATGGCAGGTGAAATACTGGCCGAAGAACTGCGCCTAACTCAGCAGCACCTCAATAAAATTACCGGCGAATTCACTTCTGATGACCTCCTTGGCCAGATTTTTGGTTCGTTTTGTATTGGTAAATAAAGCTTTTTCTTAGTCGTACAACTAAGGAGCACCAGTGAAAGACAAGTTAGCGCAATGGGGGTTTGACTATGTTCGCCTGCGGTTTGGCTTCCGAACCGGCGTTGCTGCCTGCTTATCTCTTATTATTGCCTGGGCTATGGGTCTAGAGCATCCTCAATGGTCAGCTATGACGGTTTGGGCTGTTTCCCAGCCAACTCGTGGTCTTCTTATAGAAAAAGCCGCATACCGGGCGTTAGGCACACTTCTGGGAACAATGTTCGGAATGGTGCTGGTGGTTTCTGCCGGTGGCGAGATCATTTGGCTGGTGGCCGGCTTAACTCTGTGGGTATCGCTTTGTGTTTACACGGGCAATTTACTGCACGGGCTCATTTCTTACGGCACCATACTTGCCGGGTATTCGGCATCCATGGTGGTGTTGCTAACACAAAGCCCTGACGCACTCATGCCCCTCGGAATTGACCGTCTACTCACGGTTTTTGTCGGCATTATGACCTCACTGATTATTGGCTGGGCTTTTACTTATAAACGGGCCGAACAAAGCTTAATTAACCAACTTCGCCGACAAACTGCCGCTAACTTACACGACATTAGTCGTTACTTCGCCGAACCCAAAGATAACGATTTAAACCTTGCCGATAAGTTATCAAAACTGGCAGCGCTGGAAGCTCAGTTACTCGATCACGGCACCGGCTCCGTTAGTGCTCACGAATCGGCTAAAACCTTACGCGTGGTCATTAACAGCCAATTGGGTTTTCTGGCCGAACTCAATATTCAGGAGCCAGAAAAAAACCAAAAAGTAAGCGATTACTTACTTGATGCATCAAATAAATTAAATGCTTCCGCTAAACGAACTGAAATTGTAGAGCCTCTCAAAAATGCTCTAGAACTCATTAAAAACGCCGCATTGAAAAAGCGCTTTAATGAATTCGTTGAAGCAACCAATGACCGGTTATCTTTTCGTGATTCAGGGAAAACAGCCACTTCCACCTTACTCAGCAAAACCATTTTGCATCGCGACTGGCTGGGTGCCCGCCAGGCCGCCATACGCACTTTAGTTATTATGGGGCTCATTGGCGCAAGCTGGTGGTATACCGAATTATTTCAGTTTGCTTATTTAATGCTGGGCGCATCGGTTATGTTGACGCTATTCTCCACGGCGGACAACCCGGCATTAACCATGAGATATGTGTTTTTCGGACAATGTGCCGGCGCTCTGACAGCAGTACTTATACAGGCAACGGTCTGGCAATATCAGGATTCCATCTTATGGATGCTGGTTGCTCTAATGCCGGTTATTTTGCTGGCGGGTTTTCCTATGGCTCATCAAAAAACGGCGAACGGCAGTATGGACTTCAACCTGGTCTTTTTACTGTTAATGCAGCCCTCTATCGGTTATTCGTTCCACCTTGGTCATTCAGCGAGTATTGCTCTGGCCGTGGTTGCTGCTCCCTTGCTTTCGTTAGTTGCTTATCGGCTTATTTATCCAACCAATTTAAAGGCACGTTATCAAAGCTTACTGCAAACTCTGACCGAAGAAATTGACCAGCTGAATAAAACAAAACTCACCGAAAGCCAGTACAACCGACGTAAAGCACGTTTCTACCATCGCGTAATCAAGCTCACCCAAATTAGCGACAAACTGGGAATGAAAGACAAAGACGCCATTCTCGGGCATCTTTTAACCGGCCAAAAGCGACTAAATTCAACCGGCTAACTTTGCCTTTCTAGCGCGCGGCCACCGTTTTATTTCATATTCACGCTGGCATGCTTTCGCTCTGTTCGGATGTTTTTCACTCCAGACAAGCACCACAGGACGACGAGATCGTGTGTACTTAGCGCCTTTTTTATCGTCCGTATTATGCTCGGTCACACGCCGTTCAATGTCCGTTGTGACACCGGTATAAAACGTATTGTCTGCACATTTAATTAGATAAACCGACCAGCTCACGGCTTGAACTCTCTCCTGCTAAACCCAATACATAGTGTAACAACAGTTACTCAATGAACCGACTAAGGATGACATTATGAGCAGACATTTTGATGAAGCCAAGGGTCTGTCTGAACAACACGACCCCGCAACACACGACTTTGTGTTCAACCAGACCATGTTTCGCATTAAAGACCCGGAACGCACCTTAAAATTTTACAGTGACGTTCTGGGTATGACGCTGGTTAAGCGTTTCGACTTTCCGGAAATGGAGTTTACGCTGTATTTCATGGCTGCCATGTCGCCGGAACAACGTAAAGACTGGTCAACCGATAACGACAAACGTATCGAACAAACCTTTGGTCGGCCGGCCATGCTGGAACTGACTCACAACTGGGGCGACGAGAACAACGACTCGGTGTCATACCACAGTGGCAATGAAGAGCCCAAAGGTTTTGGTCACATTGGCTTTGCCGTACCGGATATTAATGCCGCTTGTGAGCGCTTCGAAAAAATGGGCGTAGAATTTCAAAAACGCCCGAGCGACGGAAAAATGAAAGGCATTGCCTTTATTAAAGACCCGGATGGCTACTGGATTGAAATATTCACGCCAGAACGCCAACCGGAATTGCTGAAAGAGCATTTAAAATAACGACGGCAAAAGGCCAGTTCATCCGCATGAGCTGGCCTTATTCTTTACTACTCTGAAAGCATCGACTTCACTTTATCTTCCAGAGACGTCATTCCATGCTCCCGTCCAACCTCTAACGCGTTTTCTACCGACATACCATCTAGCCAACCGGCACGTAATGCCATTAACGCACCAACCCGGTTACTGGAAGCACAATGAATCAGCACGGTTTTATCGCTGTTCTTTAGTAAAATACGATCGACCAGGCGTGCGTTAGCAAGCGTTACTCCATCGGCTCCATTGACCGGAACATGGTAATACGCCATACCATTACGGGTTACCACCGCGGCTTCCTCACTGTCGGTCATTTCTTTTTGTGAGAGCAGATTGATAACGACCTCACCACCTTCATCTGAAAAGTCAGCCAATAGCTCTTTCGATGGCGTGCCCATCACCCATAACTTATCTGACACCTGTTTCGGTGACTCAATGCCAGCAAAAACATTCGTTGAAACTATTGCTACACTAAAAGCGACTAATACCTTAACCAGAGCTTTTACCATTTGGGTTCTCCTGTATGATTCGAGTGTTTTTAATAGTAGCAAATGAGTTTGAAATTTTATGACTGTTTTACATCTTTTAGTGGGGACAACCTCCGGAAATACCGAGTTTTTAGCCGATACTGTCAGCGAAAAGTTAAATCAGCAGGGCATTGAAACCGAGCTGCATTACGAACCGGAGTTCGAGAAACTGCCCAGCGATCAACCCTGGTTAATTTTTCTTGCCAGCCATGGTGCGGGCGATTATGCCGACTCCATGCTGGATTTCTACGACGAAATAAACGATCCCCAAAGCCCGGATTTAGCCGGACTGAACTATGCCGTAGTGGCTGTTGGTGAGTCCTGTTATGACACCTTCTGCGAAGCAGGTCGACATTGCGATAAACGCTTACAGGAATTAGGCGGGACACAAATGACCGATCGTTTAGAAATCGACATGCTGGAAGACGATCCAGAAGAGAAGACATTAAACTGGCTCCCCGCGATCGCTGATGCTGTAAAGGCTCTGTGATCATACCCACAGGCTTGTGCACAAGGATTTCAGCTTGTGATTAAGGTTGGAATAAGATCACTTAAGCACTGTCAGTGAAGTGGGTATAACACTGGGGATAAACTGATCTGTGTATAACTACCCTACTTATCCACGATCTATGATCCCGGTTCAAGGTCACTTATCTACAAAGAGTGATCTTGCTCTAGAACAGATAAAAAAAGGGCTTCAGCGATCTATTCACAGAAATCCGCTGACTAGTAGTAATAGTAATAAAAGATCTAAATAAGATCCTTTACTGATCTTCTTTAAGATCTTTAACAGCACTGAACGAAACTTAACCATTTAGATTTAAGTGAAATCGCGTTAAAATAATCGGCTAACTTCCTATTCTTCAAACAAAGGTCACTTTGCATGTCACAACAGAGCCAACAACACTTTGACGTTATTGTTGTCGGTGGAGGACACGCCGGAACAGAAGCTGCGTTAGCCGCCGCTCGTTTAGGTGTTAAAACCCTATTGCTTACGCATAATATTGATACTTTAGGGCAAATGTCCTGTAACCCGGCCATTGGGGGAATAGGAAAAGGTCATTTAGTAAAAGAGATCGATGCACTTGGCGGCGTTATGGCCAAAGCTGCTGACAAAGCCGGAATTCAATTCAGAACACTGAATTCATCCAAAGGTCCTGCAGTGCGCGCAACCAGAGCTCAGGCTGACCGACAGCTCTACAAACAAGCGATCCGCTACGCACTGGAAACTCAGCCGAATCTGTCAATATTCCAACAAGGTTGTGATGATCTGATCGTCGAGAACGATCGCGTTACTGGCGTTGTTACCCAAATGGGTCTTAAATTTACGGCAAAAACCGTGGTGCTAACCGTAGGAACATTCCTCGGGGGACAAATTCATATTGGTATGGATAACTACCAGGGCGGTCGCGCAGGCGATCCTCCATCAAACGCGTTAGCTAAACGCTTACGTGCATTGCCATTACGAGTTGAACGCTTAAAAACCGGTACACCACCACGTATAGCCAGCCACAGCGTCGACTTTTCCGTTATGCAGGAACAGCCGGGTGATAATCCGACTCCGGTATTTTCTTACATGGGTTCTCGTTCTGATCACCCAAAACAAATTCCGTGTTACATCACACATACCAACGAAAATACCCACGAGATTATTCGTTCAGGGCTTGATCGTTCACCCATGTATTCTGGTGTGATTGAAGGCGTTGGACCACGCTACTGCCCATCAATTGAAGATAAAATTGTCCGTTTTGCTGACAAAGGCTCGCATCAAATTTTTGTTGAACCAGAGGGCCTAGATACCTTTGAAATCTATCCTAATGGCATCTCAACCAGCTTGCCTTTTGATGTTCAGCAGCGCCTGGTTCAGTCAATTAAAGGGTTTGAAAATGCGCATATCACACGCCCGGGTTATGCGATCGAGTACGATTACTTTGATCCAAGAGATCTGAAACAATCTCTGGAAACCAAAGTGATTAACGGCTTATTCTTTGCTGGCCAGATTAACGGCACAACAGGCTATGAAGAAGCCGGTGCGCAGGGTCTTATTGCTGGTTTAAATGCCGCGCTGCAGGCACAGGACAGAGAATCCTGGGCTCCACGACGCGATCAAGCCTATATGGGCGTGTTGATCGATGACTTATCGACTCTGGGTACTCAGGAACCCTACCGTATGTTCACTTCGCGCGCCGAATATCGCCTGTTGCTGCGTGAAGATAACGCCGATATGCGATTAACAGAAATTGGCCGTAATCTTGGTTTAGTCGATGATGAACGCTGGGCTGCATTTAATAAAAAAATTGAATCGGTTGAGCAGGAAAAACAACGCTTACAAACCACTTGGGTGCATAAAGATCATGCCTCGGTGGAGCAAATTAATGCGTTGGTAAAAAGCCCTGTCACCAAAGAAGTCAGTGGCGAAGAACTGTTACGTCGCCCGGAAATTCATTACAAAGATTTAGCCTTAACAGACTTTTTTGCGCCGGGGTTAGACGATCCTTTAGCGGCAGAACAGGTTGAAATACAAATTAAATACGCGGGCTATATAACGCGTCAGCAGGAAGAAATAGCAAAGCAACAGCGTCATGAAAATACTTTGCTGCCCTCGCCTTTCGATTACGCTAAAATTAAAGGCTTATCGAACGAAGTGATTGCAAAGTTAAATGACCATCAGCCAGAAACAGTGGGTAAAGCAGCGCGTATTTCTGGTATCACACCTGCGGCTATTTCTATGCTTCTGGTTCACCTGAAAAAACAGGGTTTATTGCGTAAAAGTGCCTAAGGAAGAAATGTGAAAGAGCAGTTAAAGGGATTATTAAATCAGGCACAAATAGACCTGTCAGAAGCACAGATCGAGCGACAACTGGCGTTAGTTGGGTTACTGGACAAATGGAACAAAGCCTATAACCTGACCAGCGTGAGAAATCCGAAGGATATGCTGACTCGACATATTATGGACAGTCTGACTGTTCGTAAGTATTTACACGGGCAGCGCTTCATCGATGTGGGTACAGGGCCCGGGTTACCAGGTCTTCCCTTAGCCATAGCCGAACCGGATAAAGAATTTGTTTTGCTTGATAGTTTGGGCAAGCGCATCCGTTTTATTCGTCAGGTTTGTCATGAGCTAAAACTGAACAATGTCACTGCTGTGCAAGCGCGGGTGGAAGACTATCAGGATGAAAAGCAGTTTGATGGTGTAATCAGTAGAGCCTTTGCCTCGCTTAATGATATGCTTTCGTGGTGTGAACATTTACCGGCTGAAAACGGTCGGTTTTATGCGTTGAAAGGGCTGTATCCGCAAGACGAACTGGAGCAGTTGCCTGAGCAATATAAAATTGAAAGTATTGATCAAATTAACGTTCCCGGCATTGATGCGAGCCGGCATATCGTCATTATAAGCAAACGGTCATAAAACAACCGACTGTCGACTACCCGACAACAACAAGAGGTTATAAAACCCGTGGCTAGAACCATTGCTATTGCGAATCAAAAAGGCGGAGTAGGAAAAACAACCACAGCAGTTAACTTAGCTGCGTCCATGGCTGCTACTCGTCGCAAAGTGTTGTTGATTGATCTGGACCCTCAGGGTAACGCGACTATGGGTAGTGGCGTTGATAAGTACGATGTTGAAAATACCGTTTACGAATTGCTGATTGAAGAAAAGCCAGTCGGCGACGTTGCCGTAAAAGATACCAACGGGAAATACCATTTAATTGCAGCTAATGCTGATGCTACGGCTGCTGAAATTAAATTAATGGAAGTCTTTGCGCGCGAACTGCGTTTGCGTAATGCGCTTAAAGCCGTTCAGGACAGCTACGATTATATTTTTATTGATTGTCCGCCATCGCTGAATATGCTGACCGTTAATGGCATGGCTGCCGCTGATTCTATTCTTGTGCCTATGCAGTGCGAGTATTATGCACTGGAAGGCCTTACCGCATTAATGGAAACCATTCGTCAGCTGGCCGATGTGGTGAACCCCGGGCTGGAAATTGAAGGTATTTTGCGGACTATGTACGATCCGCGTAATCGTCTGGCTAACGATGTTTCAGAACAACTTAAAAACCACTTTGGTGAGAAAGTTTACCGAACTGTTATTCCACGTAACGTCCGTTTAGCCGAAGCGCCGTCATTTGGTGCGCCGGCTATGTACTACGACAAGTCATCCACCGGATCAAAGGCCTATTTAGCCTTAGCGGGTGAACTAATCCGACGTTCTGAAAATCGTAAAGAAGTAATAAAAGAATCATAACAAGGGAATAAAGCGAATCATGTCGGCAAAAAAACGAGGTTTAGGTCGCGGTCTGGATGCCTTACTAACCAGTAATCAGCAAAACTCTGACCGTCAATCAGAGCAAGTGACGGAAGAAGTTAAAGGTGAGTTACAGAAGCTGCCGGTTGAGTTTTTAAAGCCCGGCCGTTACCAACCTCGTAAAGACATGTCACCCGAAGCATTAGAAGACTTAGCCGCTTCGGTAAAAGCTCAGGGAATAATCCAGCCTATTGTTGTGCGCCCCGTTGGCAACGACGAATATGAGATTATTGCGGGTGAACGTCGCTGGCGTGCGGCGCAGCTGGCGAAACTTGAACTCGTTCCTTGTTTAATCAAAGACGTGCCCGATGAAGCTGCAGTAGCTATCGCGTTAATTGAAAACATTCAGCGTGAAGATTTAAACGCGATGGAAGAAGCCACCGCATTACAACGATTGTTGGTTGAGTTCCAGATGACTCACCAGGATGTTGCTCAGGCGGTGGGTAAGTCCCGCACTACAGTGACCAATTTGCTGCGTCTGAATAATTTGCAGGACGGCGTTAAAGTGTTGCTGGAGCGTGGTGATATTGAACTTGGCCATGCCAAGTTGTTGCTTGCGCTGGAAGGTGAGCAACAGGCCGATGTAGCGCAACAGATTGTCGCAAAAGATATGACCGTACGTGACGCAGAAAAATTGGTCAGACGGACAATTGACCCTCCTAAAGAAACCGAAAAACCAAAGCCAGACGCTAATATTGAGCATTTAGAAACCAAGTTGTCTGAGACCCTGGGAGCCAAAGTTTCCATTAATCATGGTCGTAAAGGAAAAGGTAAACTGGTTATTAGTTATACCAATCTGGACGAACTGGATGGCATTCTGACTCACATCAAATAATGATTTCCAATGCATTGATTGTTGTAGAACTTTTGTTAAATGGCATAGAAACCGTCGGCTACAGGCAAATTTGTTTGCAATTGCATGGCAGATCTTTATACTAGCGCGAGTTTCATTGTGGCTAGTTAAAAGCCTCAAAAAAATAACCGCCAGTTAAAAGGTTTTCGTCGTGACACAGGCACTTAATGCGGTAGGTAAAAAGCTGGCAGGTAAAGTTGTAGGTACACAATTTATAGCGGTTTTGATAGCCGCACTTGTCACGATAGCGGTTTCAAATACACAGTCGGCTTTGGGTATTCTGTGTGGCGGATTAACCGTCGTAATACCAAGCGCTCTATTTGCACTTATCGCTTTTAGACACGCAGGAGCGCGCGCTAATCAGAAAGTTGTACAAAGTTTCTTTTTAGGCGAAGGCGTTAAACTACTGCTTACAGCAGTGTTGTTAACAATCGCATTGCTGGTAACAAATTTATATCCTGTGTGGTTATTGGTCGGTTTTGTCATCGCCGTCACCATGCAGTGGATAGCACCGGTTTTATTTTTAAAATCAACCTAACTGGGAAACAACATGATAAGTGGAGAACAAACTCCGACTCAGTATATCCAGCATCACCTCCAAAATTGGACGGTTGGTGAAGGGTTCTGGGCGGTGAACGTCGATACTATCTTCTGGTCCGTGTTACTGGGTGTGCTGTTTCTGTGGAGTTTCCGCAGAGTAGCTAAAAAATCCTCTGCTGGGGTACCTGGTAAATGGCAATGCTTTGTCGAAATGCTTGTCGAGTTTGTCGATAACAGCGTCAAAGAATCCTTTCACGGTAAAGATAAACTGATAGCACCTCTGGCATTAACCATCTTCGTCTGGATATTCCTGATGAACCTGATGGACTTAATTCCGGTTGACTGGTTACCAACAGCTGCTATGTATGGTGGTTATTGGTTAGGCTTTGTTGACGACCCGCATGACGTGTACATGAAAGTCGTACCAACAACGGACCTGAATACAACCTTTGCATTGAGTTTAAGCGTATTTGCGCTAATTATTATCTACTCAATCAAATACAAAGGCGTGAAAGGTTTCGCTAAAGAAATGACTTTTACCCCGTTTAATCACTGGGCATTAATACCAGTGAACTTTGTACTGGAAAGTATCACGTTATTGGCAAAACCAGCGTCACTGGCACTGCGTTTGTTCGGTAACCTGTATGCAGGTGAATTGATATTTATTCTAATTGCAATGATTGGATTCTGGCAGCTACCGGCGCACTTTGCGTGGGCAGTGTTCCATATTCTGGTTATTACATTGCAAGCGTTTATTTTCATGATGCTGACCATTGTTTACTTAAGCATGGCATCATCTGAACATTAGTGTTCGAAACAAAAGTTTTTAGCTTTACTTTTAACTTTAATCTACTGAAAAACTGGAGAAATCAATGGAAACTGTAGTTGCTTTTACTGCTATCGCTGTATCAATCATGATCGGTCTGGCTGCACTGGGTACTGCCCTGGGCTTTGGTATTCTGGGTGGTAAATTCCTGGAAGCTGCTGCTCGTCAACCAGAACTGGCACCACAGCTGCAAGTTAAAATGTTCATCGTTGCAGGTCTTATCGATGCTATCGCGATGATCGGTGTTGCTGTTGCATTGCTGTTCACGTTTGCGAACCCATTCTTAACCCAGGTAGCAGGCTAATCGTTATTCGACGGTCACCAACTGAAGGAGGTCCGTTGTGAACATCAACGCTACTCTAATTGGACAAACGATCGCGTTTATCGTGTTCGTGTGGTTCTGCATGAAATTTGTATGGCCACCGATCATCAAAGCTATCGAGGAACGTCAGAAGAAAATTGCTGACGGCCTTAATGCCGGTGAACGTGCTCAAAAAGATTTAGAGAAAGCCCAGCAAGAAATTGCCGAGCAGCTCAAAGAAGCGAAACAGCAAGCCGCTGAAATCATTGAACAGTCGAAAAAACGTGGTGCTAAAATTGTTGAGGAAGAAACTCAACGTGGCCACGAAGAACGTGAAAAAATCGTTGCGGCCGGACATGAAGAAGTTGCTGCTGAACGCAACCGCGTTCGCGAAGAGCTGCGCAAGCAAGTTGCCGTATTAGCGGTGTCTGGGGCTCAGAAAATCATTGAGCGTGAAATTGATAAAGACGCTCATAGTGACATTGTTGAAAAACTGGTCGCTGAACTTTAATAAAGGGGTTTGAGCTTATGTCAGAACTGACTACGGTCGCTCGCCCTTACGCAAAAGCAGCTTTTGATTTTGCTTTAGAACAGGGAGCGCTCGATAAGTGGGCAGAAATGCTTAGCTTCGCTGCTGCGGTAGCGCAAGACGAGACTATTGCCTCATTTTTGAGTAGCTCCTCGACTGTTGGGAAAACAACAGAAGTTTTCTTAGGTGTTTGTGGCGACGAGCTCGACGACGACGCTAAGAACTTCGTTAAAGTATTGGCTGAAAATGAACGTCTGCCAGTGCTGCCAGCAGTTAGTGAGCTCTATCAGTCGCTTCGTGCTGAACATGACAAAGAAGTCACTGTCGATGTTAAATCGGCAGTTAAACTGCTGAAAGCACAACAAACGGCTTTGAGTAAAGCACTTGAGAAGCGCCTGCAACGCAAAATTAAGCTGAACTGCAGTGTCGACAAGTCCATTATTGGCGGACTTGTTATAGAAGCTGGTGATACCGTTATTGACGGCACCTTGCGCGGCAAGCTCGACAGACTTGCTTACGCACTGCAATCCTAATTGGGGACTTGAGCATGCAATTGAATTCAAATGAAATCGCAGAACTGATCAAACAGCGAATTGAGAAGTTCGAAGTCACCAGCGAAGCTCGCAACGAAGGTACCATCATGTCTGTACAAGACGGTATCATTCGCATCCACGGACTTGCAGACTGTCTGCAAGGCGAAATGGTTGAGCTACCTGGTAATCGTTACGCTATCGCACTAAACCTTGAACGTGATTCTGTTGGTGCGGTTGTTATGGGCCCTTATGCAGACTTGCAGGAAGGCACCAAAGTAAAATCAACAGGTCGTATTCTGGAAGTTCCGGTTGGCGAAAAACTGTTGGGTCGTGTGGTTAACACACTAGGCCAGCCTATCGACGGTAAAGGTCCTATCGAAGCTGACGGCTATGAGCCAGTCGAGAAAATCGCACCGGGCGTTATTGAACGCCAGTCAGTTGATCAGCCAGTACAAACGGGTTATAAATCAATTGACTCGATGATTCCAGTTGGTCGTGGTCAGCGTGAGCTTATCATTGGTGACCGTCAGACAGGTAAAACGGCTTTAGCAGTAGACGCTATCATCAACCAGAAAGATTCTGGTATTAAGTGTGTTTACGTAGCCATTGGTCAGAAGAACTCAACCATTTCAGCGGTTGTACGTAAGTTAGAAGAGCACGGTGCAATGGAAAACACCATTGTGGTTGCAGCTTCTGCTTCTGAATCAGCGGCCCTGCAATATCTGGCAGCTTACTCTGGTTGTACCATGGGTGAGTACTTCCGTGATCGCGGTGAAGACTCTCTTATTGTCTACGATGACCTGTCTAAACAGGCTGTTGCTTATCGTCAAATTTCACTGTTGTTGCGTCGTCCTCCGGGTCGTGAAGCATTCCCTGGTGATGTTTTCTACCTTCACTCTCGTCTACTTGAGCGTGCTGCGCGTGTAAACGCTGACTACGTAGAAAAATTCACTGACGGTAAAGTGAAAGGCCAGACCGGCTCATTAACTGCCTTACCTATCATTGAAACTCAGGCAGGTGACGTATCGGCATTCGTACCGACTAACGTTATCTCTATCACCGATGGTCAGATCTTCTTAGAAACTGACTTGTTTAACTCAGGTATTCGTCCTGCGGTTAACGCCGGTGTCTCGGTTTCTCGTGTTGGTGGTTCAGCACAAACTAAAATCATCAAGAAACTGGGTGGCGGTATCCGTCTAGCCCTGGCTCAGTATCGTGAATTGGCGGCGTTCGCGCAGTTCGCATCTGACCTTGATGAATCGACTCGTTCACAGTTGGAACACGGTCAACGTGTAACCGAGCTGATGAAACAGAAACAGTACAAGCCTATGAGCGTTGCTCAAATGGCTGTATCAATTTATGCCGTTGAAAAAGGCTTTTTGAAAGACGTAGAAATCGACAAAATCATGGATTTTGAAGAGTCACTGCAATCTTTTATGGCGAGCGAATACGCCGAGCTAATGGCTGAGATTGATAAAACTGGCAACTATAACGACGACATCGATGCACAATTGAAAGCCGCGCTTGAGAAATTCAAGCAAACGCAATCATGGTAATCGCACCTGGCCGCAGTAGCGGCCATTTGTCGTTGAGTTAACAGGAGAATCGTCATGGCCAGCGGTAAAGAGATAAAAACTCAGATCTCGAGTATCGGTAATACTCAGAAGATCACCAGTGCTATGGAAATGGTCGCTGCGTCGAAAATGAAAAAGGCGCAAGAACGTATGGAGGCAAGTCGCCCCTATGCAGACACCATTCGCAAGGTGATTGGTCATGTGGCGCGCGGTAACCTCGAATATCGTCATCCATTTATGGAAGAACGTCAGGTTAAGCGTGTGGGTTACATCATTGTGTCTACCGATCGTGGTTTGTGTGGCGGCTTGAATGGTAATGAATTCAAGAAGGTCGTTAAGCACGCTAACGAATGGAAAGAGCAGGATGTTGAAGCGGATTTTGCCGCTATAGGCAGCAAAGCAACCAGTTATTTTAAGCGTTTTGGTAAGTTGAAAGCGCAGGTTTCAGGTATGGGTGATAAGCCAGAACTGAAAGAAATCACCGGTTCAATCCAGGTTATGCTGGATGCTTTCGAAGAAGGCAAAATCGATCGCTTGTACGTTGTATTCAACAAATTTGTGAATACGATGACCCAGGAGCCGACCATTCATCAATTGTTGCCATTGCCGCAAGCAGGATCGGAAGAAGATGTGCAGACAGGTAGCTGGGATTATCTGTATGAGCCGAATCCAGAAAGTATCCTCGATACGCTAATTCGTCGCTTCGTAGAAATGCAAGTGTACCAGGGCGTAGTGGATAACTTTGCTAGCGAGCAAGCCGCTCGGATGATTGCTATGAAAGCTGCAACCGACAATGCCGAAGACATTATTGATCAATTACAATTGCGATATAACAAGGCGCGTCAGGCAGCAATTACGCAAGAAATTTCGGAAATCGTGTCCGGCGCCGAAGCGGTATAACGCGGCAACGGTTAACAGAATTGAAGAGTTAGAGGAAACGTCATGAGTCAAGGTAAGGTCGTACAAATTATCGGCGCCGTTGTGGATTTAGAATTTCCACAAGACGCTGTACCAAAAGTATACGACGCACTGAAAGTGACCGAAGGTGGTTTAGAAGGTTTGGTTCTGGAAGTTCAGCAGCAGCTGGGCGGCGGAATCGTGCGTGCCATCGCAATGGGTACAACTGACGGTCTGCGTCGTGGTGTCACCGTTCAAAATAGCGGTGAATCAATCATGGTTCCAGTGGGTAAGAAAACCCTGGGCCGTATTATGGATGTATTGGGTAACCCAATTGATGAAGCGGGCCCTATCGGTGAAGAAGAGAGAATGTCGATTCACCGTGCGGCACCAAGCTACGAAGAACAGTCAAACACGAACGAACTGTTAGAAACCGGTATCAAAGTCATCGACTTGATTTGCCCGTTCGCTAAAGGTGGTAAAGTCGGTCTGTTCGGTGGTGCTGGTGTTGGTAAAACCGTTAACATGATGGAGCTTATCCGTAACATCGCTATCGAGCACAGCGGTTACTCAGTATTCGCCGGTGTTGGTGAGCGTACTCGTGAAGGTAACGACTTCTATCACGAGATGAACGATTCAAACGTTCTGGATAAAGTATCATTGGTTTATGGTCAGATGAACGAGCCACCGGGTAACCGTCTGCGTGTTGCTTTAACGGGCTTGACTGTCGCCGAGAAATTCCGTGACGAAGGTCGCGATGTGCTTTTCTTCGTTGATAACATCTACCGTTACACTCTCGCCGGAACGGAAGTATCAGCATTGTTAGGCCGTATGCCTTCAGCGGTAGGTTATCAGCCTACGCTGGCCGAAGAAATGGGTGTTCTGCAGGAACGTATCACCTCTACTAAGACAGGTTCAATCACGTCTGTACAGGCCGTTTACGTACCTGCGGATGACTTGACTGACCCATCTCCGGCAACAACCTTTGCTCACTTGGATGCGACTGTTGTACTTAACCGTGACATTGCGTCATTGGGTATCTACCCTGCGGTTGATCCTTTGGACTCAACTTCACGTCAGTTGGACCCACAGGTTATCGGTGATGAGCATTACGACACAGCAATGGGTGTTCAGGAAGTACTGCAACGCTATAAAGAACTAAAAGACATTATAGCCATTCTGGGTATGGACGAGCTGTCTGAAGAAGACAAACAGTCAGTATCTCGTGCTCGTAAAATTCAGCGTTTCTTGTCGCAGCCTTTCTTCGTAGCCGAAGTATTCACTGGTGCTCCAGGTAAATATGTATCTTTGAAAGATACCATTGCCGGTTTTAAAGGCATTTTGGAAGGTGAATACGACGACATGCCTGAGCAGGCCTTCTACATGGTTGGTACCATCGAAGAAGCGGTAGAAAAAGCCAAAAACCTGTAACCGACCGGGAGGTTTGAATGGCAGCACAAACATTAAATCTGGACATTGTCAGCGCTGAAGACAAATTGTTTTCAGGCGTTGTACAAACAGTTCAGGTCACTGGTAGCGAAGGTGAGCTGGGTATTTACCCAGGTCACGCGCCCCTACTGACTAAAATCAAACCAGGTATGGTTCGTTATGTCAGTGAAGCGGGTGACGAAGAGCTTTTGTATGTTGCCGGTGGTGTGGTAGAAGTACAGCCAGGTCACGTTATTGTTCTTGCGGACGTTGCTGTTCGTGGTGACGAGCTTGACTTGCAGGAAGCTGAAGCAGCGAAAAAACGCGCTGAAGAAGCCATTGCCGATTCAAGTGCAGATGTGACCTATGCCGAAGCTATTGCTGAGCTATCGCGAGCGTTGGCTCAAATCGATATTATTCGTAAGCTTAAGCGCTAAAACTTCTGCGTTAAAATACGTAAAAGGCCTTGTTGTTAGTGCAACAGGGCCTTTTTTGTCGTTACAATAAGCTAATGTCATAAGGCTTACGCCAGCGATACTGAATCAAGGATACATTAATATGAAGTTACGCGTTGTTATTCTGGCCGCAGGAAAAGGAACCCGCATGCGATCGGAGCTTCCCAAGGTGCTGCACAAAGTGGCAAATAAACCGATGGTAGAGCATGTTATCGATACGGCACGATCGCTTAAGCCAGACGCCATTAATTTAATTTACGGCCATGGCGGTGACCAGCTTAAACAGGCGATAGCAGGTGATGACTTAACCTGGGTTGAACAACGCGAGCAATTGGGTACAGGTCATGCGGTTCAGCAGGTTATCCCCCACCTGAAAAGCAGTGAAAAAGTCATTATTTTATATGGTGACGTGCCCCTGTTAACAGAGTCGACATTAATTAAGCTGGTAACCGCCAGCGCAAATACCTCGCTTGGCCTGCTGACTATGACGTTAACAGAACCAACAGGTTATGGCCGTATTGTGCGTAATGAACGTCGCAGTGTAACCGGCATTGTTGAGCAAAAGGACGCAAATGCTCAGCAATTAGCTATTAAAGAGGTGAATACCGGCATTATGATTGCCGACAGCGACAAGCTAAAAAGTTGGCTTGAGCAACTGAGCAATGACAACGCGCAAAAAGAGTATTACCTGACCGATATTGTGGCAATGGCCGCGCGGGAAGGTGTTAATATTGCCACTGCACAGCCTGACAACGCGCAGGAAGTGGAAGGAGCCAATAACCGTCAGCAGTTAGCCTCTTTAGAGCGTGCGCTGCAACAGCGTCAGGCAGAAGAGCTCATGACTCAGGGTGTCACCTTAATTGACCCTGCTCGTTTTGATTGCCGCGGTAAACTAAGCGCTGGCAGCGATGTCACTATTGATATTAACGCGGTGTTTGAAGGCAATGTGGTTCTGGGTGACCGGGTTGTCATTGAACCAAACTGCGTCATAAGAAACTCCGTTATTGGTGATGACACCGTTATTCGCGCAAACTCTCATATTGAAGACGCAAAAGTGGCTAAAGGCTGTAAAGTCGGTCCTTTTGCGCGTTTGCGTCCCGGGGCGGAACTTGCGGATGAAGCGCAGGTCGGAAACTTTGTCGAAATGAAAAAAAGCCGCCTGGGTAAAGGCTCTAAAGCCAGCCATTTAACCTATTTGGGAGACACCCAGGTGGGTGAATACGCAAACATTGGTGCAGGTACCATTACTTGCAATTATGATGGTGTGAATAAGGCGCTTACCGAAATTGGTGACGGCGCATTTATTGGCTCAAACAGCTCTCTGGTTGCGCCTGTCGCCATTGGTAAGAATGCAACCGTTGGCGCCGGCTCGGTCATAACCCGCGCGGTAGCGGATGAAGAACTGGCTGTAGCCCGCGGCAAGCAGCGTAATATCAGCGGATGGCAACGTCCTCAGTCGAAAAAAGGAAGTTAATTTATGTGCGGTATTGTAGGTGCCACCTCGGAACGTCGGGTAACAGGTATTTTGCTGGAAGGTTTGAAACGACTGGAATACCGGGGTTATGACTCGGCTGGTGTGGCTGTTATTGACGCTGATAATCACCTTAAAAGCGTACGCCGTACCGGTAAGGTACAAGAGTTAAAAGACGCGATAGACCAGAATCCCTTAGACGGCACTATTGGTATTGCCCATACGCGCTGGGCGACGCATGGCGGCGTGACCGAAGCGAACGCTCACCCTCACCGCTCTGAAGATGAAATTGCCGTAGTGCATAATGGCATTATTGAAAACCATGAACGCCTGCGCGAAGAGCTGCAAGCGGAAGGTTATGTTTTTAATTCGAAAACTGACACTGAAGTAATCGCTCACTTAATTCATCATGAGAGAAAAACTCATGGCGACTTACTGGCGGCGGTTAAGTCGGCAGTACGTCAGCTGGAAGGTGCTTACGGCACCGTGGTTATGGATACTAAATATCCTGAGCGTTTAGTGGTGGCCCGTTCAGGCAGCCCTCTGGTTATTGGTGTGGGTATTGGTGAGAACTTTGTAGCTTCAGATCAGCTCGCGTTATTGCCCGTAACCCGTCAGTTTATTTACCTGGAAGAAGGTGATGTTGCAGACATTAACCGCACTGAAATCGATATTTACGACACTGAAGGTAACGCTGTAGAACGTGAGGTTGTTGAATCTGACGTAAGCTACGATGCGGGTGGTAAAGGCCAATATCGCCACTTTATGCTGAAAGAAATTTACGAGCAGCCTATTGCCGTGCGTAACACGCTGGAAGGTCGTTTGTCTGAAACCACCGTGCTGGATAACGCTTTTGGTGAAGATGCAGCGAGTATCTTAAAAGACATTGAACACGTTCAGATAGTTGCCTGTGGTACCAGTTACCATGCGGGAATGGTGGCACGTTATTGGCTGGAGTCTATGGCGAATGTGTCATGCAATGTCGAAATTGCCTCGGAGTTTCGTTACCGCAAGTCCTATGTTCACCCGAACAGCTTGTTGGTGACCATTTCACAAAGCGGTGAAACAGCAGATACTCTCGCGGCACTGCGTTTATCTAAAAAGCTTGGCTATAAAGGCAGCCTGACCATTTGCAACGTAGGCTCATCGTCTATGGTGCGCGAATCTGACCTAGCCTTTTTAACCCGCGCCGGTGCAGAAATTGGTGTGGCGTCGACCAAAGCCTTTACTACCCAGTTAACTGGTCTGCTTATGCTGACTTTAGGCATTGGTAAATACCGGGGCATGCCAGAGCAGCAGCAAGAAGCCGTAGTTCATGCCCTGCAAGCCTTACCAACCAAGCTGGAAGAAGCGGTATCATTAGCGGATGAAATTGAAGAATTAGCGCAAGACTTTGCCAATAAAGAGCATAGTTTGTTCCTGGGGCGTGGTAACCAATACCCTATTGCTATGGAAGGTGCGTTAAAACTGAAAGAAATTTCCTACATTCACGCCGAAGCCTATGCCGCAGGTGAGTTAAAGCACGGCCCGTTAGCGCTTATTGATGAAGAAATGCCGGTTATTGTTGTAGCACCGAATAACGATTTACTGGAAAAGCTGAAGTCCAACGTTGAAGAAGTACGCGCCCGCGGCGGCCTGATGTACGTTTTTGCCGACAAAAACGCCCGCTTCAAAGGCGATGACTCGTTAACCGTACTTAACGTCTGCCATTGCGACGAAGTAATAGCACCTATTGTTTATACCGTTCCTTTACAGCTGCTGTCTTACTACGTTGCCTTGATAAAAGGTACCGATGTGGATCAGCCCAGGAACTTGGCCAAATCAGTTACCGTTGAATAAGGAAGGGCCGAAAGGCCCTTTTTTTTGTCGGTGTACATTAAAGTTTTTAAATAACATTAATGATCTTAAAAAATGGTGAATTTACATTAAAGTCTTTAAATTCTTATAGCCCGGGTATTTACCCGGGGGACTGATTTAAAGTTACATTAACCCGGTATTGGTTAATACCCGGGGAACTATAAATACTGACTACTTTCTTTTGTGTTAAGCGTAAGCTAGTCACTTCACATCATAAACCCTTTTGCTACAAAGGCTATAGAGTCGCCAGGCAGTGACTAATTTTTTAGTACTGTCACAAATTTAGTCATTGGTACCAGGCACCCGGGATAATATTGGCGTGACTTTTCTCTATCTACCCGGGTTAACAAACGGTAAGACCCGGGTGTTTTTAAGAGCTTTAATGTCAAAAGGAAAAGAGTGGCTATATAAAAAAGAATTCGAACCTGTAATTTAGTCATTTTTAGATTTTTTCTGAAATGTCAGGGTCATCCTCATTTTCTTTGTAGACTAAGTAAACTTCCCCTTCAATGGTTTTAAGCTGAGCCTCGTAAACAACATTTTCTATTAGACGGACTCTTTCAGGCTTCATTATAATTTCATTATTGGCTTTATGAACACTCAGTCACAGTTGCCAATACACCGGGAACCGCCAATAAACAATCTGCTGTAAGGAGACCATCCCGACACTCCTCCTCCGGCAGCATTCAGTAAGGTCTTTTTATCAAGACCTATCACTTTTCCTAAATAACCATAATTGTAGTTACCTGCATCTGCTTTTCTACTACTCTATCTGTGAGTTTTCATTCCACAATTATCTTAGCATTTTTATAATTCAATAAAACTCGTAGCTCTTTCACTCCCTGCACTTCTGCTGGTTGCATAACAATGCTAATTGGTTGCTCAATTTTTTGGATGAGATCCTTGGAAAATTGTTCGGGTGAACTCTGTTGGGAATAATCAAGAACTGCTGCACAAACCTCATCATTGCAGCCAATACTTCTAGGCAACATTCCATTATTGGATTGAACAACATCGTGGACTGAATTTCTAAACCGCTGTTCGAATTCTTGGTTACTTGCGGTGTTTTCAATTTGATATACCAAAGAATCGAAATTTCTTAATCGAAATGCCATTTCGACTGAAGTATCAGATAAACCACCTTCGTTCGCGGATAGATTATTAATCAGGTCGTCTATAGAAGAGACGTCGTCAGGCTGGCTCTTGTCATCGGGTTTTATAGTGATTCCTGAAGATTGTTGAGTATTAATAGAGGCCTTGTTTTCGCCGGGGAGTTGTTCTACCGAATTCAATGGATCCATTGTCTTATTATAATCTGTCGAATCCGCGGGTTGATTTAACTCAGTGCCGTTGGTCGGGAGCGGTGATTCGGGTGAATAGAGGAATACTAACGTTGCAACAACGCTAAGCCCTATTAGTAGTAAATATAGTTTTTTCATAAGTTAACTCTCTAACTGACACTAAAATAGCTTAAAGCACCTAACAACCGAAGTCATTGTTAGGTGCGCCTAGTACTAAGCTCTATTCTATTATGATCGCGTCTCGCCTGAGCTCAGCGACAGTTCCTCCACAACAATCGCCGATCGTCATAGGAGGTCCGGAGTCAATGCTGCAAGAGTTAGAGCATTCATACGTAGTTCCATTTACCGTCACTTTGTCTGCATAGCTAACACCGGAAAAAAGCACTGCAAACGTTGCTAGTATCGATGTAAAAAATATTTTTTTCAAAACACATTCTCCACAGTTGATTGTTTATTGGAGAGATACCTCAAAGGCTGCAGAATAAAGCATCAGTAATTATCTACGTACATCGTCTCCGTCTCCCCTCATTTTCAAGCTTTAAAACTACATAAAGCTGATATTAATATTGTTGAGCTATTTATTTATGTCAAATATTTTTAACATCTATATATTATTATTAGTTTTCATAAAACTGTTTAAAGCCGCCCCTGCGTAAGGGCAAAATGAACTTCTTATTGCCTGCCAATGGACAAAGCCTGATAATCCCCGAAGGATCACTTAAGGAATGACACCAGTGTTTAACCGAAACTGGACTGCTGTAAGTTTATTGGTTTTAGCCTGTTCGCAATTGACAGCCTGTAACTCCGATTCGTCGTCAGAAAATACGGATAATGGGGAATCTGGCATATGGCAACCCAAACCAGGGACAAGCTGGCATTGGCAGTTGGAGAACTACGACAACCTGAATGTAAACAAGGACGTCGAGGTGTTCGATATCGATTTATTTGAAGGTTCAGAGGGTGGTGACGAAAGCATCATCAGTTCATTAAAGGCCAACGATAAGCGAGTTATTTGTTACTTCAGTGCAGGAACCCGAGAAGACTGGCGACCCGATGCGAGTGAGTTCTCGGACGACGCGGTTATTGCCGATGGTGAAATGGCAGACTGGCCGGGCGAGGTCTGGCTGGACATAAATAATGAAGTTGTCCTGAATGAAAATATCAAACCTATTATGGAAGCGCGTCTGGACTTAGCTCAATCTGCGGGCTGTGATGCGGTTGAACCCGACAATGTCGACGGTTATATCAACACTGACGAGACAAAGGGCATTATCACTTACGATGATCAGCTAAATTACAATAAATGGTTAGCAAATGCCGCACATTCGCGGGGTTTGAGTATTGGTTTAAAGAACGATGTAGACCAACTGAATGAACTAGTTAGTGACTTTGATTTTGCCGTAAACGAACAGTGTTATGCCTACGGGAATGAATGCGTCAGTTACGAAGACACTTTCCTGAATAATAACAAAGCGGTGTTTGTGCAAGAGTACTATGAAGACGGCTCTGAGGGTGAAATCAGTCAGCAGGAGTTCGAAAGTAATGCCTGCTCTTACTTCCTTGGTGTTGGTATTTCCGCTTTGTGGAAAGAGGGTTTTAACCTCGATGGGGAAAACGTTCTGAGCTGCAGCGAATTATGCGTTAAAGAAAAGGTCAATTTCCTTGGTTTGGATCAATTTTGGACAGGCTTAACGTAAGCTACTATTTTGAATGTGAGACTGTAAAAGATTTTGTGTAAATGGCTGACTGCACTGTTAAATCCGGTCCTGGTACATAATCTCGAATTGCGCCATGGCCGGTTTCCAGTTGCGTATGGGCATCGTCCACTTTTTCGATGCCTGATGCAAGGCTAAGTACAATACCTTCATGATAGCCTCATCATTTGGGAACGACCGGCGAGTCTTGGTAATTTTACGCAATGACGCGTTCAGCGATTCGATGGCGTTAGTGGTGTAGATAGCCTTACGTATCTCCGCCGGGTATTCGAAGAATACGCTTAAGCGTTCCCAGTTTGCCCGCCATGAGCGGCTTATGGTCGGATGCTCTTCATCCCACTTTTCAGCGAACTCTTCCAGCGCCTGCTCTGCTGCAGCGCGGGTGGCAGCGCCATAAATTAGCTTTAAGTCAGCTGCGATAGTCTTGCGTTGCTTCCAGTTCACGTAACGCAACGAGTGGCGAATTTGATGCACGATGCACAGTTGCACCTGAGTTTTCGGGTAAACCGCTTCAATGGCTTCAGGGAAGCCTTTAAGGCCATCGCAACAAGCGATAAAGATATCATCGACGCCGCGATTTTTAAGCTCGTTCATCACAGATAACCAGAATTTAGCGCCTTCGGTTTGCGCCATCCACAGGCCAAGGAGCTCTTTTTCACCGTCGGTGTTAATGCCAAGCGCCAGGTAGACTGACTTATTTTGAACAACGCCAGAGTCACGGCTGCGAACCACCAGGCAATCGAGGTATACGACCGGGTAAAGCTTTGCCAGTGGTCGATGTTGCCAGGCCTTTACTTCCTCCATCACCTCGTTTGTAACCTGAGATATGAATGTGGGGGATACTTCAACACCGTAGGCTTCTTCGAGGTAAGCCTGGATATCCCGAGTAGTCATGCCTCTGGCATAGAGCGCGACGATGCGCTCATCGAATCCGTTAAGCTGGCGTTCGCCCTTGCGGACTAATTTAGGCTCAAAGCTACCGTTGCGATCACGGGGAATATCCAGCTCGACGTCACCGTTAGTGCTACGAACAGCCTTCTTGGTTTTACCGTTGCGGGAGTTACCGCTGTTATTGCCGGCCGCATCATTTGGGGCGTAGCCTAAATGGGCTTGCATCTCGGCTTCTAAAGCGCGTTCAGCGACTTTCTTGGTAAGCTGCTTGAGCAGCCCAGCTTCACCTAAAATGTCTTCTGGCGAGTCACAGCCATCAAGCAGCTGATCGATGAGTTTGTCTGATATTGGCATTCTGATATCCTTCTGCGATATTGGTAAGAATGCCATTTACACAGATATTTTTACACTCTCTTGAATGTAGTCATATTTTTATTTTAATCGCCTGAATTCTAAAATAATTTAACCAGATCAAGGAGCCAGCATGGAGAATTTTCTATCGCTATGGGGCGAGTCGGCCTATACCAGTCTGGGCTTTTTCTGGATGGCGTTGTGGGCATTTGTACTAGGTTATTTAATCAGTAGCTTAATCCAAGTGCTCATCACAAAGCGTCGAATGCGCAAGGCTATGGGCGGCAATGACTTGAAGTCTGTGTCACTTGGCACTTTCTTTGGCTTTATCTCCAGTTCTTGCAGTTTCGCTGCGTTATCAACCACCCGGGCTTTGTTTAACAAAGGAGCGGCGTTCAGTGCTTCAATGGCGTTTATGCTGGCCTCCACTAATCTGGTTATTGAACTGGGCTTTGTTATTTCTATTTTCCTTGGTTGGCAGTTTGTGGTTGGTGAATACGTTGGCGGGTTATTGCTGATTTTATTCGTCTGGCTCTTTATTACGCTAACTAACCCTCAAAAACTGATTAAGAATGCGCGAAAAGAAGACGAAGAGGACGACGAACATCAACACGAGAGCACATTATCGGATCTTTTCAGTAAGGATACCTGGCAAAAGGTAGGCCAAAAGTACGTAATGGAATGGCAAATGGTCTGGCAAGACGTACTTATTGGTTTTACGGTCGCTGGTGTTATTTCCGCCTTTGTGCCTAGTGCGTTTTTTGAATGGTTGTTTATTGGTGTGGGTACAGAGGGTGACCCGGGTTTCTGGTCATTACTTCAACAAGCGGTAGTGGGTCCGGTGGCTGCATTTTTCACCTTTATTGGCTCTATGGGCAACATTCCACTGGCTGCCGTTTTGTTTGGTGAAGGTGTGGCCTTTGCTGGTGTTATGGCGTTTATTTTTTCCGACTTAATTGTACTGCCTGTGCTCAAAATTAATGCGCGGTATTATGGCTGGAAAATGGCTCTGTACATAGCCTTAATGCTCTTTACCTGCCTGGTCGCGGCGTCTTTAGCTATGCATTATGGTTTACTGGCGTTTGATTTACTGCCGGATGCATCGCAGTGGTCCTCTCCGGCAGAACAGCAGCACTTTAAGCTGGACTATGGCTTTGTTCTGAACCTTATTTTCTTACTGCTGAGCGTTGTTATGGTTGTGCTTTGGCGGCACAAGCAAAAAGAACATCAACATCACCACCACCATCATGACCATGGCGGCTCATCTTCGTTGAGCGACAAGGTTATGAATGGACTGTGCGGTATCAGTGTCCTTTGGTTAATAGCCGGAATGACTGTCTATGTTTTATAAAAATATCTTAACGACGACGCTCTCTTGTGGCATGTTTAGAACATGAAAATTTTAATTTGTGATGATTCAACCGTCGCTCGCAAAAGTATTGAGCTTGCTCTGCCCAAGGGCTGGAATATTGAGGTGCGCTTTGCTGAAAATGGGCAAGAGGCACTCGACTTAGTCGAGAAAGGGTTGGCAGAGTTGCTTTTCCTGGATTTAACCATGCCTGTAATGGATGGTTTTGAGGTATTGCGAAAGATTAAGGAAAAGCAGCTAGACTGTCTCACCATCGTTGTTTCCGGTGATATACAAGCAACCTCTCAGCGAGAGGTTGAAAAATTAGGTGCGCTAGGCTTTATAAGAAAACCGGTTGTTATTGAGGAGTTACACAGTTTACTTGAGCGTTACGGGCTCATTAAAGAACTGTTACCCGAGAACGTTCAACGCGAACAAGCGAAAAGTGGGCACATAGAACCTACTGATATTTTAAAAGAAATGAGCAATATCGCCCTTGGCGATGCTGCTAAGCTGCTTGGCGATATGCTGGGATCTTTCATTCAACTACCCGTTCCTGATGTTGCGAAGCAGCCTTACGATAAACTTATTAATGAACTTCATAATGAAAATTACCGCATTAATATGGTGTCTGAAGGCTTTGTTGGTAATGCCATTGCTGGAGAAGCTATTTTATGTGTCGACAACCGCACGTTTAGCGACTTGCCATCTAAACTTTCGGACTACCACGGTTATGAATTTCAGGACGATAGCCAAAGTGTCTTTTTGGATGTAGCCTCAACCCTTATAGCGGCTTTTTTGAAAAGCTTCTCTTCTCAACTCGATTTAGAGCTAAACATTAGTCAGCCAGCTTTTCTGGGAATGAGCGAAACGATCAATAATGTCTTTAAAGAGGACGTTAAGGATAAGCAGGTTTTAATCATCACCATTGATTACGAGATCCCTGATTACAATCTTAATTGCGATCTCTTTGTTATTTTTACTGAAGCTTCAATTGCCGCACTTGAAGAAAGAGCCGGGTACTTTATCGATGAATAAAGATGAACTGGATATCAGCAATTTACATTGGGTATTACAAATCCTTCAGAATATCGAAGTGGGTTTAGTGGTTTTTGACAGGGACTATGAGGTCAAAGTATGGAATGGCTTTATGGAAAACCACAGTGGTATAAGCAGTGTTGCTGCTAAAGACAAAAACTTGTTCAAGCTACTACCAACCCTGCCGGAAAGCTGGTTTGAATACAAAGTGGAATCTGTACTAAAGCTGGGCATTCAGGCGCACTGTAACTGGCAACAGGAACCTCATATTCTGAACTTTGAAAATACCAGACCTTTTACCGCAAAATCGGAGCTAATGTTTCAGAACGTAACGCTGTTCCCGTTGTTTTCCACCGACAAGAAGATTAACCACATTTGTGCGTTGGTTTACGATGTGAGTGATGAAGCCAATAACTTATTAGAGTTGAAAACAATCAGTCAAACCGACGCCTTAACTCAGTTATTTAATCGCGGGCATTGGCAAAATATGTTCGAGCAAGAGTTTCTTCGCTGCCAGCGTTATGACGACACCGCTTCGGTTGTCATGTTGGATATAGACCATTTTAAGGCCGTTAATGATACCTATGGGCATCAACTGGGTGATAAGGCTATTCAGTTGATAGCGAAAATCATATTGGACAGTCAGCGTGAAACCGATATTTGTGGACGTTACGGGGGGGAAGAGTTTGTCATACTCTTGCCTCACACTTCAGTAAATGAAGGTGTTTTAGTGGCCGAGCGTCTGAGAGAGAAAGTAGAGAATACTCTGCTGCCTCTGGGTAAAGAATATAACAACGAACAATTGCAGTTAACGATTAGCGCTGGTGTTGCGGAGTTTTCGGATGAATTTTCGACTGCCGAGAATTGGCTGGAAAAGGCTGACGCTGCATTGTATCAATCTAAAGAGAATGGTCGAAACCAAGTGGCAAAATAAAACCTCCGGCCAATAGCCGGAGGTTTTTAAGTTAGAATGAAGTTATGATATTCAACTCATCGGTCACTTTACTTTTGTCCGACACATAACCTATCCCTTGCGGGTTATTAAGCAAAAACGATATAACCTCGTCATCACTTTTTAATTCATTAAGTGGTGTTCCACGCCCAGTAAATTTAAGTTTAGCCCAGTGGCGCTTTAACTGTTCACCCGATTTTCCTACTAAAGATTCCTCAAAGGCTTTACGCGCCGACGAATCTTCAGGTAAATTTACGCCTTTTAACACCTGAGACTGGCCCAAATAAATTCTGGAAACAGACTCTTCGTTAATTTCCGTTTGTGATACCACTACACCATTTTGTGCAAAAGTTGAAAAGCTTAGTACGCTTGTTACAAAAACGATGAGAAATGAAGTAATTTTTTTCATCATAATTCCTTAAAATACAAATTGAACAGCGGCAGAAACCAATACGTCAGACTCGTCTGTGCGCTCATAATCCGAGTGTGTGACGTCAAACTTCAATACTGCGCTTGGAGCGATGTTAAAGTTTGCGCCAAGAGATGTGTAAGTGGCTTCGCTAAGAAAACTATTTACGGCTTGGTCGATACCCGCCTGTAAAACTGGAGAGCTCACGTTAAAGCGTTCCGCATCGACGACTTCATCATCGGTTTTCCCAACTGTGGTATGAACGGCCCAGCTATCGAAACGCTTACCTGCAGTAATGTAGCTAGAGCGCTGCTTGGGGATATAGCTATTTTCGACTTCGAGCTCGGTGTACTCACCACCCACAAACCAATTAAAGTTGTCGTACATAAAGCCTACGCTTGCGAAAGTCCCTTTATCTTCAGAAACGTCTAGTTCAGAAACGATTTGACTTTCACCTGCACTTGTTAAACTGTTAAAGAAGTCGCCAATTTTCTGCTCTTGTCCATTAAGCTCAATGGCTACGTCTTCAACCTGAATATTGGTATCGTTGGTCTGGTAATACGCAATACGCATGGTTAAATTATTGTAGATGGCACTGGTATTAAAGCCTATCAAGTTGTTCATTTCGGCTTTGGCTTCTTCAGTACCGCCTGCCTCAATGTCATCGTTCATGTTGCCGGCTATAATTTGGGTATTAAAAATAAAGTCACCGACAAAGGCATTGTGCTGGACGCTCACACCGGTGTAGTTATCAAACGCTACGCGGTAAACGCTTTGTGGCGTGCGTAACCAGTGGTAGCTGTAACCTACGTCGAGAGAGTCGGAGTACATATAAAAAGGTAGGCGTAATTTACCAATATTAACGCTCGCTGAATCCGTTAATTGATATTGAATGTAAGCCCATTCAACGCCCAAATCAAAATCGTCAGAACCACGGGAAATAAGTTGACTGGTAACGGTCAGCTTATCGGATAGACTGGCTTTTGCCTGGAGTGCAAAAAGCGTTTCCGGATTAAAATCCAGATCATTATCATAGCCAAATAGCTGGTCATCGCTGCCGGTGGTCATACCCGCTGCAATGTTACCAAAGCCACTCCACTCAATCTTATCCTGTGCTTGAGACGGGAGACCAGTAAGTAGTGCAGCTGCACCTATACAAGCCACTAAAGAATACTTCATTTAAAACTCCTGAGATTGTTCGCATCCTCTTAATTTAGAGGAATGTAAATTTGGCGAAATTTTGCACGTTTAAATTTCCAAGAGCAATAGTTCAATCGTTCTATTAAAAAGTGTTAAATTATGTACAACACTTCAATTTTTCGTTTGTTGTTGTCATTTGAGACAAAAACGAATCAACAATTAAGGTAGCTATGCACCACCATCATCACGAAAGCTCATCTGAGCGCATCGGTTGGGCGTTTTTTCTTAATTTATGCTTTACCGTTATTGAATTTATTGGTGGAATTTTAACCAATAGTACAGCCATTTTAGCTGACGCGGTACACGATCTTGGCGACAGTATCTCCATTGGCATGGCCTGGTTGCTGGATAAATTCAGTCGTAAAGATGCGACACAGACATTTACCTATGGTTATCAGCGTTTATCTCTGGTTGGCGCCTTTATTAACGCGGTTGTACTGACCGCAGGCTCTATCTGGGTTTTATTTGAAGCCATTCCCCGTTTATGGGATCCGGTAATGCCAATGGCGGAAGGAATGGCTTTATTGGCTATATTCGGCGTGATTGTAAATGGTTATGCGGCGTTTAAGTTGTCCCATGGTAAATCGTTAAACGAACGCGTACTTAACTGGCATTTACTCGAGGATGTACTGGGCTGGGTTGCGGTTTTAATCGTGTCGATTATTTTAATGTTTGTCGACTGGCCTATTCTTGATCCTTTGCTGTCTGTTGGCTTCACTTTGTTCATTTTGATTAACGTTGTCCGTCACCTGGGTTCTACCGTGAAGCTCTTTGTGCAGGCCTCTCCAGACCCTAAAGTGTACCGGAAAATACGTGAGCAACTGACCTCGCTGGAGCTGGTTAATGATGCCCATCATTTGCATTTTTGGTCATTGGATGGCGAGCGTCATGTATTAACGGCGCATATTGTGGTATCAAAAGAACTGGAATGTGCAGAGCGCGCACTTTTAAAGCAGCAAATATCGGAGCAGCTGGCAGCGTTTGAATTAGCTCATACCACCATAGAACTGGAATACCCTGACGAAGCTTGTCGAGACCATTAACAGGAGAAGATCATGGAGTTGTTCGGAAGTTATACCTCGCCGTTCGTAAGACATTGCCGTATTGCTTTGCTTGAGACCAAGACAAAGTTCTCATTTACCGAAACGGATTTTGAAACCAGTGCCAAATTAAGCCCGGCGAAGAAGGTTCCTTTTCTTCACCACCAAAACTTACGTTTGCACGACTCTACCAGCATTCTAAAATATGTCCGGGAGAAGGCGGATGAGCGCTTCTTTGCCGATGTAAAAGATTTTGATCAATACTGTCTGGTTAATACGGCGATGGATTCAGCAGTCAATATCTTTTTACTAGAGAGAGAAGGCGTGACAGCGGACAGTGTTAAATATGTTAAGCGCCAGCAGCAGCGTATTGATGACATACTGCAGCTAATGGAAGATAAAGACCATGCGGTGGCTTATGAAGGTCCGCACCCTTTTAGTGACGGCGAACTGAGGCTGGGTTGTTTCTTAAGCTGGGGACTTTTCCGTGAGCGATTTAATCTGGATAAGTATCCGCGACTTCAGGCCTTTGTCGATAAGTTAAACGACTACCCTTACTTCGCGGATACTGATCCGGGTCGTTCTTAAATATCCTTAATAGCACGGCTGCGTTCGGGTATTTCCTCGTTTAGCAGCCGGTCATTTTGCGAATAATCCACGGGCACATCAATAAGGTGCACACCGGGCTTGTTAAGGCAGTCTTTTAACAGCGGTATCAGGTTTTCGGTTTTATCCAAACGGTACCCGTTAGCGCCGTAAGACTCAGCATATTTCACAAAATCCGGATTGCCGAAATCTAAGCCGTAATCGCTCAGTTTCATATGCTGCTGCTTCCACTTGATCATGCCATAGCCACTATCGTTTAAGATAACGACAACAATATCCAGCCCCATGCGTACCGCGGTTTCAAGCTCCTGAGAGTTCATCATAAAACCGCCGTCACCGCATATTGCCATGACTTTCTTTTCCGGATTAACCAGTTTGGCTGCCATTGCAGAGGGTAATCCCGCTCCCATGGAAGCAAGAGCATTATCTAGCAGTACAGTGTTTGGTTGTCTTGCGGGATAGTTACGGGCAAACCAAATTTTGTAGATGCCGTTATCCAGTGCAATGACGCCGTCATCTGGCATCGCTTCACGCACATCTTCAACAAGACGTTGAGGTAAGACCGGAAAGCTACCGTCGTGAGCGCCTTCATCAGTATGGTCGCGCATGTGATCGCGAACCTTCAGAATAAAATCGAAATCCCAGTGACTTTGCGGTTCAATCCCCTCTTTTAACTGCCAGATACTGTTGCCAATATCACCGATCATGCTGGCATGAGGAAAGTAAACTGAGTCAACCTGAGCACCCTGAAAATTAATGTGTACAACTTTACGGTTATCGTTGTCGCCGGTTTTCATCATAAAGGGCGGCTTTTCAACTACGTCGTGACCGACATTAAGAATCAGGTCAGATTTTTCGATGGCGCGGTGTGGGTAATCGCCATCGGAAACCGCCGCATTACCAAGCCAGCGTGGGTGATCTTCGTTTATAACACCCTTACCCATTTGTGTGGTAATAAAAGGAATACCGGTTTTATCGACAAACTCACGCAGCATTTTGGCTGTAATTTTCCGGTTAGCGGCAGCACCTATAAGCAGTAACGGATGTTTGGCTTCACGCAGTAACTCCAATATGCGACGAACCGATTTGTGCTCGGTTATGGGACGGCGCGAGTGGCTTGGTTCAATCGGCAGAGTGTTCACATCTTCGCGACTAATATCGTCGGATAGCTCCAGATGAGAAGCGCCGGGGCGCTCGTCCTCTGCCCGGCGGAATGCTTCACGTATGTGCGCCGGAATACTGCTGGCACTGACAATAGCCTGCGTGTATTTGGTAATGGGCGTCATCATGTCCACTACATCAATGATCTGGAACTGACCCTGATGACGCTCTTTTATGGGCTTCTGACCGGTAATAACCACCATAGGCATAGCGCCGAGTTGCGCGTAGGCGACGGGAGTAACCAAGTTGGTTGCTCCCGGACCTAAGGTGGAAAGACACACTCCGGGTTTGCCGGTCAGGCGGCCATAAGTGGCGGCCATAAAACCTGCACCCTGCTCGTGGCGGGTTAAAATGAGCTCAATACTGGATTTTGAGAGGGACTCAAGTAAGTCCAGGTTCTCTTCGCCGGGAATGCCGAAAATGTACTTCACACCCTCGTTTTCAAGTGCTTTTACGAATAAATCGGATGCTTTCACTTCGCTTTCTCCTTGCGTTAAAGAATATTTTTCTAGTTAGGCCTACGTAAAGCATAGGAGAGATGATCAAAAAAATCCGTAACCAGAGTCAACTGATTACGGATTTTACAGTTTTTAAACCTGAGTTTTAGAACGAGTAACTGACTTTCGAGTAAACAAAGCGACCACGAGGGTTGTGAACGCTTGATGCGTACCCGTAAAGATCATCGTTAAATGCTTCTGGGGGTTCTTCGTCGAGTAGGTTAGTTGCACCTATAGTTAAACGAAGCTCTGACGTTACATCGTAATAAGCTTGTAAATCGACAAGCAGCTGCTTATCAACGGTACGAGCTTTACTCGCTTCAACTTCAGCTGGTGCTTGATAATCTTCAAACTCGCCAATGTAGTTCAGATTCAAATTAACGCCTAACGCATCACGAGACCACTCCGCACGAGCAGTCCAGCGATGTTCTGGATACTCGTATTCACCGGCGTAATCAATGCCGTCTTTTTCAAACTTACTCATATAAGACCAATCAAGCCCTAAGCGAACATCGCCAATGTCTTGTAGTTCCCAATTATAGTTAGCCGAAAAATCGACCCCCGCAGCTTCTTGGCTGGAAAGGTTAACATAGGTATTGTAAAGGGTTGCTAACTCACCCAGCTCATCACCTGGTAATGGGTCGCGACGCTCACAGATTTCACTGTCTTGGTCATTACAATGTTCCGCGTAGACGTTCTCAAAGTCGTTTTGAACAATTTTGTTATCTTGTTCAATTGACCAGTAATCGGCAGAGAGGTCAAAAGCGTCACTAACCTGCCAAACACCACCGATGTTGTAGTTCGAAGACTCTTCTGGCTCTAATCCTTCAGACCCTGAGAAAACAATAGTGTAGTCAAGTGGTACGCAGCTTTCTTGATCTGCTTCACAACGATAGGTATCAGTGAAGAAAGTTGATACTTGTGACGGACCAAGGCCGATTTGCGCCAGTGAAGGAGCACGGAAACCTTCACCATATGATGCACGTAAAGTTACGTCTTCAGTTGGACGCCACTGTAATTTAAACTGTGGGTTAAAAGTTGAGCCGAAGTCGCTGTAGTCGTCGTAACGTCCAGCAACAGTTGCTTCTAATTGATCAGTAATTGGGATTAGGAACTCGACATATGCAGCCCACTGGTCGCGCTCGGCCTCCGCTTGTACAGACTCAGTACCAAAAATTAAACCGCGCTGGAACTGATCATCAGGCTGGTCGAAAACGTCTTCTTCACGGTACTCGAGGCCAGCTGCCATGGATACCCAACGTTCACCCAATTGGAAAGCTTCGCCCGCGATACTGGCGTCAATGGCGGTCAAGTGTGACTTACCACGGCGCACAAGTGATGTAGTAATATCGTTAATTACATCAGGATCATTGACTGTACCACCAAACGGATTGTAGTTACCTTCGTTAATTTCTTCTTGTAAGAAATCGGTACGCACCCAACCTTGCTCACGTGAACCGGTTTGCATACCTTCACTACGCCCTTTCTGGTAGGAAACATCCCAGTTCCAGCCGCCTAAGTTCCCTCTTAGTCCAGCAATAAAGCGCAGAGTGTCAGACTCGACGTCCCAAATACGGGGACCTGCATCAACTGTTCTAAAAAAGTTAATATCAACACGCTCACCCCAGGGGTTATTAGGGTGGTCGGCTGGCACATAAAGTCCGGCATCGGCATCAAGAGGCGTTGGTGCGCCGCCTGCTTTCGAACGGTTGTGCTGAGCTGCGATTTCAATATAGCCTTCTACGTCTCTTGAAAACTCTTTTCGAGATTGAACAATGGCACCCACGCGTTCAGCTTCCGGAAAAATTTGAGCATAAGGCCCGTAATCGAAAACACAGCGTGTTCCAACTAGTGAGTCTGAAGGGCAGTCCGGATCTGCTCGCTCCTCACCGTCTACAATAAAGCTTCCGGGGAAACCTCGCGATGAACGGAAATCGTTACCGCCCCACGGGCTTTGATTTGCCGTACCATTCCGACCAAACTCTGCACCTGTTATTGAGGTGTTTTTCCAGTAGTCCAGAATCATCGTGGTGTTACTGTCGTCGTCGCCAGTGCCCCAAACCAAACTCATACTGGTCTCTTCGTAGTTAACATCACCGGTTGTTCCACCGTGACTGGCGGTTAATTCTGTACCAACAAAGTCATCTCTTAAAATGATGTTAACGACACCAGCAACGGCGTCTGACCCGTATATTGCTGAAGCCCCATCTTTTAGAATATCAATTCGTTCAATGGCGGCTACCGGAATTGAGTTGATATCAACAAAGGAGTTGGCTACACCTTCAGCAAATGAGGACACAGCGACTCGGCGCCCGTTTAGCAGAACCAGTGTTGAGTCCGCACCAAAGCCACGCAAGCTGATAGCAGCTGCACCGTTAGCAGTGGTGTCCTGACTGTTTCCCTGGGTTGAGAAGGTTCCGACACCTGCCGATGGTAAGCGCTCTAATAACTGCTGTAGGTTGTTAAAACCTGAAGCTTCAATGCTTTCTCTGTCAATTACCTCTACCGGAGAAGCGCCTTCCATATCGGTTCGTGAAATTCGTGAGCCAGTAACCTGAATGCGCTCAAGAGCGTCATCGTTTGCTTCACTGCTTCCTTGTTGCGCAAAGCTGGGAGGTGCGGTAAAAGCTGCGCCTATAGCTAATGCACAAAGAGAATATTTAAAATTTGTTTTCATTCTTGTTCTCCCTGGGATTTTTTTATTTATTTGTGTGCAAAATGAACAGTGCACAATCGTTTATTACATTCTTATAACACTTGGTCAAGTGTATTAACTGTAAATACCGGGGATTTAAACAAGACATATTCGACTTTAGTCGAAACTGAAATTTTAAGGGGTTCTGGTGGGTTAAAAATAAAAAACCCGCAACTCAAGCGAGTCGCGGGTTCTTGGTGTTCTTATCGACGAATCGATTAAGAGTTTTCATCACCAGTCAGCTCTTCTAAGCGGCCACGAAGTTCTTCGTCGTTTTGTGCTTGCTGAATAATCATGTTGTACTCTTGCGGAGTCAGGCCTGCGTCTTCAACGGCTCCAATCATTTCTTGCTGCGCAGACTGTTGAATCTCGCGAGCTTCTTCCTGGTTTTCAGCTTCCTGGAACTGGTCACGATATTTTTCAGTAACGCCCTGAACGTCTTCCATAGCGGTTACAAACTTAACCAGCATGCCTTCAGTAATTTCCTGAGTTTGCTGCTGTTGCTGTGCCATTGGATCTTGAGCTTGCTGCTGTTGAGCCATTGCTGCAGTGCTACCCAGTGCGAATACAGTTGCTAATGCGATAATTGTCTTTTGCATGATAATCTCCTAAATGAATTTATCAGTTTTAATTACGCCCTAACTAAAGCGAAGACTGTGCCAACTTTTCAAGTATTTGATTTTTAATATCTTTTTTATATTGAGAGTTTGCGCACAGAAAAACCGCTGAAAAATGTGTATCCTTAGTACACAGTCAAAGGAGGCAGTGTGACAAAAAGATACAGTTGGCCATTATCCAGCCTGCAGCGGCGGCTCTTAATGTATGTCGTTGTGCCTATGCTATTGATTTCCGGCGTTGCAATAAGTGTTGGCTTACAGGTCGCCTCTGATGAGGCTAATGAGCGACTAAAAAGTGACCTGGAGTTGCTGGGCCGAGCCATTAGCTTACCTATTAGTGACGCGTTGTTGAATAACGATCTGGCAACAGTGCAGGCTAATCTGGACTCGGTGTTCAATATCGGTCGGGTTTACGGCGCATCGGTTTATAACGTGTATGGTCAGCAGGTAGCAGAAGCGGGCATTACTGAAACCGATTTAAGCAACAGTCAGCTGGCGCTGCAAACGGTCCAGACAGGAATAAAGCAGGACGACTACCGACGGGTTGAGGGGCGCGATGTCTTCTCCCAGTTCCTGCCTATTGTTGACCGTGGTGGTCGCATTATTGGTTTATTACAGATAAACCGTCGTGCCAGTGACTTTGATGAATCTTTTGAAACGCTGAGTCAATACGCCTGGCTCAGTTGGGCGGCATTCGGCTTAATTACTATTGCCGTGTTGGTGTTTGGTCATTATCGCGGTGTTGGTCGGCACGTGGTTGCACTTAAAGACGCGATGCTGCGGGTAGCTGAAGGGAATCGCAGTACACGGGTTACACCGGCTGGCCCGTCAGAATTGCAGGAGGTTGCGCAGGGCTTCAACCGTATGCTTGATAGTATCACTGAGGCTGAGCAAGAACTGGAGCAGCGTCGGGAGCACGAGGCCTCTCTGCAACAGGCATTACGAGAGCAGGAAAAAATGGCGGCTATTGGTAGCGTCGCCAGTGGTGTTGCGCATGAATTAGGCGCTCCGCTTACCGTTATTGACGGACGCGCCAGCCGATTATTACGCAACCATAAAGATGAAGACAGTCAGCGCCAGTTAAAAGCGGTAAGAGGCCAGGTGCAGCGGTTAACCGGGCTGGTCAATCAATTGCTGGCGTTTTCCCGCACGCCGGTGCAGCAGCGCGAAGCCATTTCTTTACGTGACCTGATAGCAACAGCCATGACCAGCATAGAGTTTGAGCAGGATAAAGGGTCGGCCAAAGTGGTCATTAAGGAGCTTGTCGACGTTATTTTGAAAGTGGATATCAAGCGACTGGAACTGGCGTTGGTGAATGTTCTTCGCAATGGTTTGCAGGCCGCTGAATCGGAAGTTTTAGTGGCAGCTGAGTTTGCAGATGAAGGCGTTATTATCACCATTGATGACGACGGTGAAGGGTTGCCCGAGTCGATGAAAAATAAGGCCTTGCAGCCTTTTGAAACCAATAAACCTCAGGGTAAAGGCACCGGACTTGGTTTAACCATCGTTAAACACGTATTGAATGATCATAATGGGGAATTGTCGTTAACCAATAACCCTAATGGTGGCTGTCGGGTCACCTTAAGTTTACCTGCGCAATGCCTTCGGCAAGCAGTTATCAAAGGAGGTAGTGAATGACCGCAGCAAAAGCGATGATAGGCGTCATTGAGGATGATCCGGCTCTGCAGGAGCTATTGGTTGAAGAGCTGGAGGCCGAAGGCTATAAAGTTACGGCCTGGGGAAGTGTTGAAGCCTTTAAAAAATCGATAACGCCATTGGATTTGGTTATCAGCGACATTCGCTTACCGGGGCTGTCGGGCCTGTCTTTACTGGAAAGTTTAAAAAATGAAGATAACTCGCCTGCGCTATTATTGATTACCGCTTTTGGTACGGTTGATCAGGCGGTTGATGCCCTAAAACAAGGAGCCGATGACTTTCTAACCAAGCCGCTGGATGTTGAGCATTTATTGCTTAGCGTAAAACGGATCTTAGAGCATCGGTCACTGCAGCGGGAGCTTAAACGGTATCGTCAGCAACAAAAAGGCCCCGGGGGCTTAGTCGGTCAAAGCCCGTCAATGCGAAAACTGTATGACCAGATAGAGCGCATTGCTCCGGCAGACGGCAGCGTGTTAATTACCGGTGAAAGCGGTACCGGTAAAGAGTTGGTGGCTAAGGCACTGCATCAGTTAAGTGACCGTGCTGAGCAGAGTTTTCAGGCAGTGAACTGTGCAGGCATTCCGGCCGATTTAATGGAAAGTGAATTCTTTGGTCATGCAGCCGGCGCGTTTACCGGTGCTCAGAAAAAACGCCAGGGTCTGCTTAAGCAGGCCGACGGGGGCACTTTGTTATTGGACGAAATTGGCGAAATGCCAATGGCGTTGCAGGCCAAACTGCTACGTGTTTTGCAGGAGGGTACGATTCGCGCCGTGGGCAGCGACGAAGAAGAAACAGTGAATGTCCGGATCCTGGCTGCAACCCATCAGGACTTAGAAAAACAGGTAGAGGACGGGCGTTTTCGACAGGATTTATTTTATCGTCTGGAAACCTTTAGCTTACGAGTGCCACCGTTGCGCGAGCGTGGTGAGGACATAGAGCGCTTAGCTAATTACTTTCTACAGCAGTTGCAAAAAAACAGTGATAAAACGGTTCGCAGTATTTCTCCGGCTGCACTGGAGCAACTTTATCGCTACCGTTTTCCCGGCAACGTACGTGAACTACAAAATGCTATTGAACGTGCTTTTACCTTTTCCAGAGACGATAAAATAGCCGTCGAAGATTTACCGCAAAGGATCCTGGATAGTGAGCATGAATCCGAAGTGGATTATGGCACCGAGTGGCCGACTCTGGATGAGTATCAAAATCAGTACATTCGTAAGGTACTGTCTCATGCCGAGGGGAACAAATCTAAAGCCGCAGAAATTCTCGGAGTCACAAGGCGTACCTTATACCGCTGGCTGGAACAGCATGGCGAGTGATCAAACGCGCGTTTTATCACGTAGTCTATACTAAGTTTTGAATCATCTAACGGGAGTACTAAGTGAAAGTATTAATGGTATTAACCTCACACGATAAACTCGGTGACACAGACCATAAAACGGGTTTCTGGGTAGAAGAGTTTGCGGCACCGTACTATGTTCTTACTGATTCAGGTGTGGAAGTGACTCTGGCATCGCCTAAGGGTGGCAAGCCACCGATTGATCCAAACAGCACAACGCCGGATGCACAGACCGAAGCAACTGAGCGCTTTGACAAAGACAAAACGGCGCAGCAAAAACTAGAAACAACCTGCAAACTGGACGAAGTTGACCCGGAAGGTTTTGACGCAATTTTCTATCCGGGTGGTCACGGACCTTTATGGGATTTAACCAACGACGAGCACTCCATTAAGCTCATTGAGCACTTTTGGAGCCGAGACAAGCCTGTTTCTGCTGTTTGCCACGCGCCCGCGGCGTTACTAAATGCTAAAACGCCATGTGGTGATCCTATCGTCCAGGGTCGTACAGTTACTGGCTTTAGTAACAGTGAAGAAGCTGCTGTTGAGCTTACCGACGTGGTCCCGTTCTTGCTGGAAGACGAGTTAACCGCCAAAGGCGGCCATTATCGTAAGGTGGACGATTGGCAGGCATATGCAGTACAGGACGGTATGTTGATTACCGGTCAGAACCCTGCTTCATCGGAGCAGACCGCACAGCGCCTGCTCGATGTGTTAAGGAAAAGTCTGTAAAGACAGCTTAAAAGCGTCGGCGCCAGCTAATGCCGACGCTGGCCTGTCGGCCTACTGCAGGCTCAAAGGAACGTCCACTGCCCTGATTAACCACAACCGCTCCTACGTAGTCTTTGTCGGTAATGTTATCAACCCTTGCCCATACATCCAGCTCGCTCTTAGCCCATTGCCAATCGCGGCTTACGGCGATATCCCAGGTCGTGTAAGACGGCGCAAAGGTATCGTTTGCATCATTCACCGGTGTCTCGTTGCGGTACTGTCCGGCTAACTGAACTAGCCACTGCTCTGTGGGTTGCCAGTTAAGACGTAAATACCCCTGACTCTTTGCTACGCCGGGCAACTGACTTCCCTGCAACGGACCGTTATCAAAGGTTGCATCGATGTAACTGTATGAAAGCAGTAAATCTAACTGTTGCGTTAATGCGCCGTTAATACTGAGTTCAGCACCTTCACGTGAGGTTTCCGACGCGTTGCGGTAGGTTGTGCGACCGTCGTTTGACTGATCTACGAGAATTTCGTCTTCGCTTTCAATACCAAAGAAAGCGAAATGCAGACGCCAGTCGTTATCGAGTTGGTGTTTAACACCCCATTCCCACTGATCATTGGTCGATGGACCCAGTTCGCGGTTCAGACCCGAGCCCTGATTCCGGTATGCCAGCTCGGTCAGTGTCGGCGTTTCAAACCCCTGTCCAATGCTTAGATAAGTCGCTGAGGTAGGCAGAAACTGCCAGGTAACTGAAACTGCTGCCGTGGTCTCGCTAAAGTCGCGGCTGCCGCTGTCATCGGAGTTATCTAGCTCGGTAAAGTAGTCTTCTACCTCATAATTAATATCGCTGTAACGAACGCCGCCTGTTGCTGAAAGCTCTTCTGACAACTGCCACTGAAAACGCAGATACACCGAGGCATTTTCAATCCAGTTAAACTCATTGCGGCGCAAGTCACCTTTTTCACCATTGTCATTCACATAACCAAAGCGGTGATCTTGCTGGCGTTCTAATTGCGCTCCCACGGTTGCCGACCAGTTAACTCCGCGTTGACGCCAGCGCGCATGCGCACCTTCAAACTGACGCGAAACGTCAATTACTGCTCCCGAGCTTGTTGTGTCGTCACCGGCGAACGGCAGAAACTGCTCTATGTCGCGGTCACCCTGCCACAGCGAAAGTAACCCTTCACCATTGTCGCGTTCATGAAACCAGCTAAAAGACCCCTGACGGTGGTGAATATCTTTCCGCGTATTGAAATCAACTGCCCGTTGTACGGTTTGGGTTGGGTCTTCGCGCCAGTCTTCTGGGGTTAGTGCGCTGGGATCCTGCAATAATGGCGCATCGTTATTGTCGTAACGAATAACAAAACGGTTCTGGTCATCCCACTGATGATACCAGCGCACCGCCTGTTGCTGGCGCTCGGCAGAGTTGTGCCTGCGCGGGCCGTCGGTCTGAAAATCTGAGGCTAAAATTTGCAACTGGTTGGTGCTGGTTGCCCATTGGGCATTAACATTGTACCGCTGAGTGTCATTCTCGCTGAACTTTCCACCCCATTCCAGTGCGGTTTCTGTTGGTTTGCGGCTGAACCATTCAACCACACCGCCACCTGAGTTCCCGTAAAGCGTTGCTAATGGGCCGCGTAATACTTCCAGCGAATCAATGCTGTCGAGAAAAATGCTCGAAGTTTGTGCCTGGCCGTCGGGCATAGATAATGGAATGCCGTCGACGTTTAACTGCAAACCCCGCACCCCAAAGGCCGCACGCGAGCCAAAGCCCCGAACCACAAGCCGTGTATCCTGTGCGTAGTTATAACGGTTGTCGGCCTGAATACCAGCCACCCCGGCTAAGGCATCGCCTGCATCAATTTTCATAGAAGGTAAGGTATTTTCCACGCTCACGCGGTCGATACTGGCCGCTGTGGTTAGCCAGGGGGTTTCGCTTTGTGTCGCTGTCACAACAACGGTCTCATCGACATCTGCGGAATGAACAACGAAAGAGGCCGCCAATAAAGGCAGCCCCGTGTAAGTGAGTTTTTTTAATACAGCTGAATACAACATAATTAATCCGCCGGTTTTATTTGAATAATGGCGCCATCAGACTGGTCAGTTAATAAATAGAGGTAACCGTCAGGGCCCTGGTTAATGTCGCGAATGCGAGCTTCAACAGCGTCTTCAAATAAACGCTCTTCATGCATCATGCGACCTTCATACAAGTCCAGGCGAGCAACCAGTGAACTTTTCAAAGCTGCGACAAAGAAATCGCCTTTCCACTCGGGAAACGCATCGCCGGTGTAGAATGTGGCGCCGGCCGTGGCAATAGAGGGCACCCAGTAATAGAAGGGTTGCTCCATACCTTCTTTAACCGCATCTTCGCTGATAATGCCACCGCCGTAATCAACACCATAAGTAATTTCCGGCCAACCGTAGTTTTTTCCGGCTTCAGGAATGTTTACCTCGTCACCGCCCTGAGGACCGTGTTCAACAGTCCACAGTTTGCCCGTTTCAGGATGAATATCGGCACCCTGCACATTACGGTGACCGTACGACCAGATTTCATCCAGAGCGTTGTCATCGTTCACAAAAGGGTTGTCTTCCGGGATGCTGCCATCAGGCCAGATGCGTACTACTTTACCGTGATGGTTATCCAGTGTTTGTGCATCGTCCATGCGTGAATAGCGGTCACCTAAAGTAATGTATAAGTGCCCTTCAGGGGAAAAGACTAACCGAGAACCAAAGTGAGCATTACTCTCATATTTTGGTGCCTGGCGGAAGATGACATCTTTATTAGTAAGCTTTTTATCATTAAGCTTGGCACGCATCACCGCAGTACTGTTACCTTTACCGTCGTCCTGGGCTGCTTCAGAATAGCTAATGTAAACCCAGTTGTTTTCTTCAAAGTTGGGGTCAACGGTTATATCCAGCATGCCGCCCTGACTCTTAGCAACGACTTTCGGGGCGCCACTGATTTTTTCACGGTAACTGCCGTCGGCAGATACCCAATAGATGTCGCCGGAGCGCTCGGTAACTAAGATGCTTTTGTCAGGAAGAAAGGTCATACCCCAGGGGTTAGTAAAGCCGTCAGCCAATGTACTAACGCTCACTTTATGGCGTTCGGTTTCGACATTTTCGGCTGTGGCTGTGACGCTTACTGAAGCTGCCAACATTGCCGTTAAAACAAACTTTGGATTGAACATAGGTCTCTCCTTCTCATTTAATTAATTAGAGTATACGTCATTCCTCAGAATTTTGATGACACAGTGCTTGATCTGTTTGTCGCTTTGACCGTTAATACTCATATCAGTTATTAAAAATGCATTAGGTACCCATGAGCGGCAACGTTTTTAGCACCGACTCCTTACTTGTTTTAGCACAATGGTCAGCCGCCATTTTTGTTTTGGCTATTATTACCCTGGTGATTTCTATCGGCGTTATGTATGTCGTCGATAAAACCCAGAACAAGCACACCATTCGCCATAATTATCCGGTTGTGGGGCGCTTTCGGTATTTATTTGAGCGCATGGGAGAATTCATGCGCCAGTATTTCTTTGCTATGGATCGCGAAGAAATGCCCTTTAACCGGGCGCAACGAAGCTGGGTCTATCGTGCCGCAAAAAATGCGGACCGTAACGTCGCGTTTGGTTCCACCCGCGATTTAAGCCGCACGGGTACCATTATTTTCAGTAACGCTCCTTACCCACCTATGGCTGAGCAGGCGACATCGCCTGAGCCGGTTATTATTGGTCCGTATTGCCAGAAGCCCTACTCACCAGTTTCCTACTTTCATGTGTCCGGAATGAGTTATGGCGCGTTGTCACCGGTTGCGGTTAAGTCATTGTCGCAGGGCGCGGCGAAAGCTGGCTGCTGGCTCAATACCGGTGAGGGCGGTTTATCGCCTTACCATTTGATGGGGCATTGCGATATTGTCTTCCAAATGGGAACCGCGAAGTTTGGGGTACGGGATAAAGAAGGGCGGCTGGATAAAGATCGTCTTGCTGAGCTGGGTCGCCACGATAATGTGAAAATGTTTGAAATAAAGCTGAGTCAGGGCGCTAAACCAGGTAAAGGCGGTATTTTACCGGGCGTAAAAGTGAATAAGGAAATTGCACAAATACGTGGTCTTGTGGAGGGCGAAGACGCTATTAGCCCGAACCGGCACCCGGAAATCAGTAACAATGAAGAGCTGCTCGACTTCATTGAAAAAGTACGCAAAATTACCGGCAAACCCACCGGTTTTAAATTTGTTATGGGTGACCCTTCGTGGATAGACGAACTCATAGACTGCATTTTGACCCGCGGCGAAGAGTCCGCCCCTGATTTTATTACATTGGACAGCGCTGATGGCGGAACCGGAGCGGCACCGCAACCGCTAATGGACTACGTTGGCCTGAAAGTGACTGAGAGCTTGCCTGTGCTTATTGATAAGCTCACCGAAGCAGGGTTGGATGGCCGCGTTCGCGTGGTTGTCTCCGGTAAAATGATAACACCCGCTGATGTTGCTTGGGCTATTGCGATGGGAGCCGATTTTGTCACCTCGGCGCGAGGCTTTATGTTCTCGTTGGGTTGCATTCAGGCTATGCAGTGTAATAAAAACACTTGCCCGACCGGGGTAACTACTGACGATCCTAAGTTAATGAGAGGGCTTGATCCAGAAGATAAATCGGTACGTGTCGCTAACTACCATAAATACATGGAGTATGGCGTCAATATTATTGCGCATTCCTGCGGTGTGACTGACCCGCGTCGGTTGAACCGTCGTCATGCCCGGGTCATTAAACCCGACGGGGAAAGCATTAGTCTGGCCGACCGTTATCCGTTGCCGCCGGCCAGGCGTCGTTAATTTAATTCAGGGTGTTGACCGGCAAAAGCCTGGCAATTTCTTCCGCAACTTTACGGAAAGTTTGTCGGCGGCTGGTGGTCGGGCGGTATACCAGGCCAATATCGCGGGAAGCTTCCTGTCCGCTGGGCTTTAATGAAACAAGGTCGGTATTATCCAAAATCCCCTGATCAATCGCCATTTGTGGAATAAAGGTAGCACCTAAGCGGGCGTCAGCCATTTGTACCAAGCTGTGCAGGCTGGTTGCCGTAAAAGGGTTCATCTTAATAGAGTCGGTTAGTTGGCAGGCTGCGACTGCATGACCGGTCATGCAGTGTTCTTTTTCCAGCAGGAAAATACTGCGGTCAGGTAATTTATCGTAATCAACTGGCTCACCGACGGTTTCTGCCAGCTCTTTATGGACCACTAATTTGAACGGATCACGACCCAGTATCCACTTCTGATTCCCCTGAATATCCATAGGCAGCGCCAGCAAAAGAATATCCAGCTCGCCGTTACGCAGGCGGTGCAGCAAGTTTTGTGTGGTATCTTCAGAAAGTTGCAGCAGCAGTTTAGGGAACTTGCTCTGTAAATTTTTACTGAGCTCACCAATCACAAACGGGGCTATGGTCGGAATAATACCGAGTCTTAACGGCCCTTCCATAATATTGCCCTGCCCCTGAGCGTAATGAAGTAACTCTTCTGAGGAACTGATGATGTCCCGTGCTTTTTCTACAATTTCTTCGCCTAAGGCAGTAAAGAGGAAGGATTTATGGTCGCGCTCAATAAGTTGGCAGTCGAGTTGCTCTTCCAGGTTTTGGATACCACTGCTCAGTGTCGACTGGCTGACATTGCACTCCGCTGCCGCACGATTAAAGTTTTGTTCCTGGTGCAGTGCCAGTAAGTAACTCAGGTTTTTCAGGCTGGGCAATTTACTCATAGGTTATCCGTTGCGTTATCTGTTTAATTGGTATTTCCGATTATCATAATCCGTTTTATTCGTTTTATCCAATCTGTCTCCGTCCGTACACTAGCTCTCGACTCGTTAAGGAACGAATACATTTTAAATCCCAATCAAGGAGACAATTTATGTTAACAGTAGGCGATAAACTACCAGAATTCAGCGTTATTGCGGCAAAACCTAAGTTCAACATGCCGGAAGAGAACGGCGAAAGCGCTTTTGAAACTATCGACAACAACAGCTTTGAAGGTAAGTGGAAAATCATTTTCTTCTACCCAAAAGATTTCACTTTTGTTTGCCCAACTGAAATTGTTGAGTTCGCAAAATTGAACGAAGACTTTGCTGACCGTGACGCCGTTGTTATGGGCGGCAGCACCGATAACGAATTTGTGAAATTGGCATGGCGCCGTGAGCACCCTGACCTTGACCGTCTGAACCAATACTCTTTTGCTGACGACGGTTCTTTGGTTGACGGATTAGGTGCTCGTGACAAAGCTGAAAACGTTGCTTTGCGTGCTACGTTCATTGTTGACCCGCACAACGTTATTCAGCATGTATCAGTAAACAACCTGAACGTGGGCCGTAACCCGGCAGAAATCGTCCGTATTTTAGACGGTTTACAGACTGATGAACTGTGCCCTTGTAACCGTGCACTGGGCGGCGACACGCTTTAATCGGTGTCTATTTCTCAAAAGTAAGCGCTGATGGCAACGCCATCGGCGCCCACTAGGCACTTTTACAGTATTTCAGGAGTTAAGCATGGCAATTGCAGACTACAAACAGTTACTGGGTGATCACAGCAAAGACACCAAACTTAACCTGTCGAGCTTGTTCTCAAACGTTGAGCAGTCAGGTCTAACAAATGACCAGTTCTATGGCACAGCACTTTCACTGGTTTACACCTTGTCGAACGACGAGCTGACTCAGGCAGTGGAAGAAGAAGCCGAAGGCAAAATTGAAGAAAACGTAAAGACTGCCGCAAAAACGGCAGCGTCATTAATGGCAATGAACAACGTTTATTATCGCTTCCTGCATTTATCAAGCGATAAACAGTTTTCTAAGCTTCCTGCGGGACTCCGCATGAACGCAATGGCTAACCCGGGTGTGGATAAAGCCGACTTTGAGTTGTTCTCACTGGCGGTATCGGCACTTAATGGTTGTGGTATGTGCATTGACTCGCACGTGCAAACCTTGCTGAAGCACGAGGTTTCGGCACAAGCAATACAATCGTCAATTAAGTTGGCGGCGGTACTTAATGCAGCCTTAACTGCACGCAAACTGTCGTAAACCCTCTAGGGGCTCCCCTTTGCCCCGTGCAACCTTTGCCCGTACCTTTTGGTGCGGGCTTTTTTTTGCGCTTTTGGCGCTCCTTAGTTTATGTCCTACGCTTAATAATAAATGTAAAGGAGGTGACTATGCTGAGCATTAATGCTGACCGCTTAAAAAAATCCGTGCTGGAGCTATCCAAAATTGGTTATAACGAAACTGATCATGGTATGTACCGCTGGGGTTTTACCGATGCTGATATGGAAGCCCGCCGCTGGATGCTGGAGCAAGCTAAAGCCGAAGGTTTTGAAACCTTTATGGATGGTGCCGGTAATGTGTTTTTTGGTATTGGTGACTACTGCAAAAAACCAGCTATTCTTACCGGTTCACATCTCGATACTGTTCCCGCCGGAGGGATATTCGATGGCGCACTCGGGGTTTTAGCAGGCTTCGAAGTTTTGCGCTCGATCAAAGAAAATGACGTGAAATTAGCGCATCCTGTATGGGTGGTTGGTACAGCCGAAGAAGAAGGTCGATTCGGTGGCATGATGGGGTCTCAGGCTATTGCGGGTGTGCTGAATCCGGACTGGCTTATGTCAGCTCACGATGCCGATAATGTGTATTTAAAGGACGCGATGGCTACCCATGGCATGGACGTTATGGATGCGCTGGACGCTGCATGGCCTCCGGAGCGATTGAAAGCTTTTTATGAACTGCACATTGAACAAGGGCCGGTGCTGTTCCAGAAAGAGATAACCATTGGTGCAGTGGAAGGTATTTCCGGGGTGTTCAAATGGATAGTTCACTTAAAAGGCAAAGCCGACCATGCCGGTACAGCACCAATGAATATGCGCAGTGACGCCTTTATGGGACTGGCAGATTTTGCTCACGAAATTGAGCGCATTATTGCCGAAGATGGCACCGATAAAACGCGCATTACCGTGGGCAAGGTGGACTTGAAACCTGGTAGCCCGCATACCGTGCCGGGTGAAGCGGTGTTTACTATTGTTGGCCGAGACATGAACCTTGATGTAATGAAAGAGCTGGCAGACTCCTGCAACAAGGCATTGTCAGCAATAGCGCGTAAGCATCGGTTGAAGTTTGAATACGAACAAGTGAGCTGGCTGAACCCTCAGGCCTGTTCAGAAAAGCTGACGAAACAAATAGAAGAGAAAGCCAAAGCTCGAAATTACTCGTGTCTGAAAATGCCCAGTGGTGCAGGACACGATGCTCAATTTTTTACAGAGATTACGGAATCCGGGCTAATATTTATCCCGTCTGTAAATGGGGTCAGTCACGCGCCCGATGAGTGGTCGCACTGGCATGACGTGGAAGCTGGTTGTAACATACTTTTAGATTGCATTATTAATTCAGCCCAGTGAGCTGCGCAAACAGTTAAGATCCGTTATACTGTGCGCACCTCGCCGTGACACTATGTGGTATTGCTCATGGAACAAAAAATAACGGTTCAGTCCGCCGATAAAGTCAAAATTCAGCGTCCAGACGGACAGAAACACAACGATAACTACTCCCCTCGCAGCCGCATTTATGTGCGCGATACTAAAGGTGCCATGGAGTATTTTAGACGCGGTTTTGGTTTTTTGCTGCTGGCCGTCTTTGCTCTCATTCCCTGGTTGACTTACCAGGGCGAACAAGCGGTTCTGCTTGATATTATGGAGCAGCGCTTCCGAATTTACGGTTTAACCTTATGGCCGCAGGACTTCACTGTAGTTGCCTGGTTTGCGATTGTGGCAGCCGTTGCGTTATTTTTTGTGACGACGGTTTTTGGTCGGGTCTGGTGCGGGTTTATGTGTCCACAAACCACCTGGACCTTTATTTTTATGTGGTTTGAGAAAAAGTTCGAAGGCCCGCGTAACAAGCGTATTAAGCTGGACGAACGCAAAATGGACTTTGACAAGTTCTGGCGTAAAGCGGGTAAACAAAGTGGTTGGATACTGGTGTCTTTATTAACCGCGATGACCTTTGTGGGTTACTTTACCGACATACGCGAACTGTTCCTGAACTTCTTCACCCTGGACGCCGGTTTCTGGGCAACCTTTAGTGTTCTCTTTTTTGCATTCTGTACCTATGGCAACGCCGGTTATATGCGGGAAATTATGTGTACGCACATGTGTCCTTACGCGCGTTTCCAGTCAGCTATGTTCGATAAAGACACTTACACCGTGTCTTATGATGCTGAACGAGGCGAGCCTCGTGGTCCTCGTTCGCGCAAGGCCGACCCTGCTGAAAAAGGCTTAGGTCACTGCATTGACTGCTATATGTGCGTGCAGGTATGCCCAACCGGTATCGATATCCGAAACGGCCTGCAATATGAATGCATTGACTGTGGTGCCTGTATTGATGCCTGTAATGACGTTATGGATAAAATGAATTATCCAAAAGGACTTATCCGCTTTACTACCGAACGTAACTTAGCGGCTAAAAACAAAAAAGAGAAAACCAATCCGTGGCGGATGAAGAGTATCGGCTACTTTATTATGGTTCTGGTGGTGAGTAGCGTGCTGGTATGGGACGTCGCAACTCGTGTGCCTCTTGAGGTCGATGTATTACGTGATCGTAACCAGCTGTTCAGAGAAAACATTGAAGGACAAATTGAAAACGTCTTTACCTTAAAGCTGGTCAATAAGTCACAACAGGACATGACTTACCGCGTGGAGGTTAAAGGCTTTGACGAGTTCGAGTTAATTGGCGATTCCACAAAACAGGTTTCTGCGGGGGAAGTTGGAACCTTGCCGGTAACGGTAGCAGTTCCACCATCATTGTTAGAAGGTCAGGTCACAGAGTTTTACTTCGTGGTCACAGCGGTTGATAATGCGGATATAACTAATACGCATCAGAGCCGCTTTTTATATGAATGATTCTACAGAGAACGCGTCGGACTTTGCTTTTCAGGGACTGACGCCGGATCTGGTTGTTAATGCCTTAGAAAGTGTCGGTTTGTATCCCGCCTCGGGCTTGCTGGCACTTAACAGCTACGAAAACCGGGTTTATCAGTTTGCTGACGATGATCGCAAACGTTACGTGGCAAAATTCTATCGCCCGCAGCGCTGGCGTACAGAACAAATTAACGAAGAACTTGAGTTTGTTGAGGAACTGGCGCAAGCCGAAGTTCCGGCAGTTTCGGCTCTGGAGCTTCAGGGTAAGCGTCTGCACGAGTTTGAAGGCTATCGTTTTTGTGTGTATTCAAGCATTGGCGGCAGAGCCTTTGAGCCTAACGATCTGGACGAACTGGAGCGGCTGGGACGTCAAATAGGCCGTATGCACGCGGTGGCTCAGGCGGGCAAGTTTAAAGTCCGGGAAACCATTGACTATGAAGGTTTTGTGGAACAGTCCGTGGCCGAGCTACACCAGTCCGCTTTATTACCCGCTGAATTAAAAGACGCCTTTTTTGCCATTCTTGATCCCTTAAGTGAGCGCTTACGTTCTACACCTTTGCAGGACTTCGAGTATCAGCGCCTGCACGGTGACTGCCATATTGGTAATATTCTGCAGTATGAAGAGCAACTGACTTTTGTCGATTTTGATGATTGTCGCTCTGGGCCTGCGATTCAGGACTTATGGATGATGCTGAACGGGTCGCATCAGGAGCAAACCTTACAGATGGATGCCCTGCTGACCGGCTACGAAGATTTCTGCGAATTTGATACGGCGCAATTGATATTAATTGAACCTTTGCGCAGTTTCAGAATCATTCAATATATGGCATGGTTATCACGCCGGTGGCAAGACAGTGCCTTTCAGCGAGCGTTTCCCTGGTTTGCAGAAAGCCGATATTGGGAGCAGCAGATTCTGGCACTGAAAGAACAATTGGCGGGGCTGGATGAAGCGCCGCTGAACCTTGGCTTTAATGGCTAATTTGAATAGATAGTTTTAACAGATAACAGGAAATGATGATGAAAAAGTGGTTAATGGGTTTTGCCGGAGCATTAATGGTCGCAGCGGGTTTTGCTCAGGCTCAGAATTTTGAAGAGGGTGTTCACTACGAAGTGATAGCCGATGAAGCGACCAGTAAACCGGAGATCACCGAGTTCTTTTCGTTTTATTGTGTCCATTGCTACCGCTTTGAACCTATTGCAAAAGAAATGAAGTCAGAATACCCGGATGCCTTTAAAAAGGCGCATGTGTCGTTTCTGGGGCCTCGTAACATGGGTGAAACCATGACTCAGGCTTTTGTGGCTGCGCAAAAACTGAATAAAGAAGAAGAAATTGCTGCGGCTATTTTTGATTACAACTTCAACAAAAACAGCATGCTGACGAGTAAAGAAGACATTCGTAATGTGTTTATTGTAAACGATGTATCCGGCGATGAGTTCGATAAAGCCATGGCGAGCTTCACTGTTCGCGCTGCGGCTTCCAAAATGGATCGTCGGGCAAGTAAATTAGGAGTTAACGCAACACCAAGTTTTATTGTTAATGGTAAATACAAAATGCTGCCACAGGGTTTCCGTGACAGCGACAATTTCCAGGAAGACTTTTCTGACTTAGCTGGTTATCTGCTGGAAAAATAACTCAGTGCCCTGAATTACTTTGAGAATGTGTGCCTTTTCCGCTTTGCTCGGAGAAGGCCTGATTATTGTTCATATACTGGTAATTTTTCAGTTCAAAGTCCGCCATAACACTGTATAAGTACTCCAGAATAGAGCTTTGTATCGCCTCATATTTTGTCCATTCGGTTTCTTTAGCGAACGCATAAATCTCTAATGGTATGCCGGCGGCGGTTGGCTGCATCAGACGTGCCATGTGCAGGAGATCTTCCCTCACCTGCTTGTGATTTTTCAGATAGTTATTAGCAAAGACACGAAATACCGTTAAATTACTAACGGGCTTTTGCAGTTCGTTTTCTCTCAGCCAATCCTCAGTCGATTGATCAAAGTGCTTTTCGGCAATTTCTTTCAGTTCCTCATCGGATAAAATCCGGGAACTGTCCAGGTCAATCATTAATGACCGACGCATGCGGCGTCCACCGGTATTAACCATGCCTTGCCAGTTTTTAAATGATTCGTGAATCAATATATAGGTGGGTAAGAAAACAATGGTTTTATCCCAGTTCTGAACTTTTACGGAAATGAGCCCTACTTCCTGCACGGTGCCATCAACGCCATGGTCGGACAGCTCTATCCAGTCACCAATGGCGACCATACGGTTGGTTGCCAGTTGTACCCCGGCAACAAATCCCATTAAGGTGTCTCTGAAAACCACCATGAGAATGGCTGTCATTGCCCCAAAGCCGCTGAGTAAATACATGGGGGATTTGTTCATAATAATGGCGACGGTAATGATAATGGCCATTAATACCAGAATTAACTTTGCCACCTGTATTACACCGGTAATGGGCACTTCTCTAGCTTTATAAGAGTAGTCGTAGGCAATGGAAACGACGTTCGCTAAAGCCGTGAGAATACTGGTAATAACCCAGGTGAGGTAAACACCAACAACGGTGCGCAGCGGCGACTGCCAACTCTCAAAGTCATCAATAAAAAGAATCGGGATGAAATTGTGAATGACGATAATAGGAGCCAGGTTGGCACAGCGCTTGAAGAAACCACTGTTGACCAAAGAGTTATACCACCGCTCCGGTGCTTTGCTTAACACTCGGTCGATGGCATGATTGATAACCCAGCGCGCGACAACATAGGCAAGGTAACAGCCAATTAAAACCAATAATGAACTAACAATCAGATCAAGCTCTGGTAATTTCCCTTCAATGCCGAGCTTTTCTAGCCATTCTTTTACGAACTCAAAGTTCATTATAAAACTCCCTTATCGGGTGCTGTGAATTTCCTTACGCATTTCGTCAATGGTTTCGTCTTTTTCCTGCCAGCGTTGATTGAGCCATTGCTGGAAATAAGCCCTAAAAGCTTCATCACTGGCATAGTCGCCGATTAAATCATCTGTAATAGGCCGTGTCTTTATATCAACATAGACGTTTTTTAATTTTCCGCTTAGTAAATGCCAGACTACCGGGCGTTTATCGGTTCCCGGATAGACAATGGTAATATCCAAGATGGCCTCAAACTGACCACCCATAATCTGCAAAGAGAAAGCCGTACCGCCTGCCTTAGGTGGCAGCAGGTTGCGAAAAGGGCTCTGTTTTTTCGCGTGCTTTTCCGGGGTAAAGCGCGTGCCTTCACAGAAATTCACCACAGTTGTAGGGATGTGGCGGAATTTCGCGCAAGAACGTGTCGTCGTTGCAATGTCTTTGCCTTTTAAGTGCGGCTTTTTCTCCAGCAACTCTTTTGAGTAGCGTTTCATAAAAGGCATATCCAGTACCCAGCAACCCCAGCCAATAATGGGGATCCACATAAGTTGTGACTTTAAAAAGAAGCGCGGCATAGGCATGTGGCGACGAGTCAAATGCATTAGCACCAGCACATCGACCCAGCTACGATGGTTAGCCATAACCATGTACCAGCCTTTTTCGTGGATATCGAGGTCACCTTTAATGTGCCATTCCATGCGTTGAGTCAGCTGAAACATCAGCGACATGCAGTATGCCCAGATTCGGAATAAAGCGTTTCCCAAAAAAGAACAAATGCGCTGAGGTCTTTTAAAAGGCAGTAACACTTTAAAAATACCAATACTAATAATCGAAACACCAATAATAGCGGTGGTGATTAATCCCCATGAAAAGTTAATAATGACTCTGAAGGGAATGAGTATTGATGTCAGCATGCTGCCCTATCCTAATTAGAAACAATGAGATAAATAATAACTGAAGCCAGTAATGATGTCTGTTGGTAACGAGTAAAAATTAATGGTACTGTATATATGTACAGTATTCGGAGGTTTTATGCAGACAAAGCTTCAGACTCTTATTCAGCAAGGGCTTGTTTGGCATGGTCAGGTTACCGACAGTCAGGCAGCTACCTTAAGCTCTGGTTTTTCGTCGTTAGATACTGCGCTGGGCGGTGGCTGGCAATACCCGGGGTTGCATGAGTGGCAGTTGCAAACCTCGTTTTCCGAGCAGGCACTATTGTTGCCATTAATACAGCATGCGGTGCAACAAAAGCAGTCGGTGTTCTGGGTAAACCCTCCGGCCTGGTTATCGGCTGCTGGCTTACACCATTATGGGCTTAATGAGTCTATGCAGGTGGTTATTCAGACCAATGCAGAGAAAGCCGCCTGGGCGTTTGAGCAGATATTGCAGACAAAAAATGCGCTGGCGTTAGGTTGGTTTGCGCAAAAAGAAACGACAGCTAAATCTGTTCGGCGTTGGTATAAAGCGGCCCAAACCGGGCAAATGGGCGTGGTATTGAGCGAACCTGCTTTAAATGAAGAAGCGCGGGCTTATTCGAACCGCGTACGGTTAAAGCTTGATGAAGCGGGAGTTACGCTCGACATACTAAAACGCAAAGTTGGCTGGCCACTGGAAAGCGTTGTTCTGAACTAATGTGGTTATATTGTCATTTTTCCCAATTGCTACTGGATAACCGGGGGCGCTTACAGCCTGACAGCAACACCCAGCCGTTGGCACTTTACCAGTTACAGGGTAACCAGTCGGTTATAGTGCAGTGCAACACCCTGGCTCGGGAGGCTGGGGTAAAACCCTCTATCCAGACGGTTATGGCAATATCGCTTTGTGAGCAACTGCAACTCGTTGAATATATTCCGGAGCGGGAACAGCAGGTATTGCAGCAATTAGCCACCCGACTTTACCAGTGGGCAGCTAAGTTAGTTCTGTATCCACCCAAAGGTCTGGTAATTGAGTTGAGTAGTCTGGTGCAGCTGTATGGCGGGATGAGTGCGGCATTTAATACTCTATCCCGCGAGGTTCATGCGCTGCCAATTAAGGCTCAGTTGGCAGTCGCGGATAACCCCTTAGCAGCTCGGTTATTAGCGGAATATGATTGCCCGGTTTCGTTAAACCCCCAAGAGTCCGCACAACTGCTGGCTCAGCTACCGATTAGTGCTGCCGGTTTAGGAACAAAAATACAGAAGCATTGTAAAGCCGCCGGTTTTCGTCAGTTGGGAGAGCTCATACAGTTATCGGGAGATGAAGTCGGCCGGCAGTTGGGCCTGGAAACACAGTTATATCTGGAGCAGCTTCAGGGTCGCCAGCAGCAAAGTTATCATTTTTTCACGCCACCGGAAAGGTTCCGACAAAGCCTGGATCTGGTCACAGAAATTCCTCACTGGCAAGGCTTGCTGTTTCCGTTAAAGCGCTTGTTTGGTGAGCTGGAAGACTTTCTCTACCAGCGACAAAAGATAACCCAGCAGGTCAGTATTGAACTGCATCACCGATATGAGTCTCCTTCTGTTGTTCCCGTCGCTTTAGCTGAACCCGGCTGGCGGGGGCAGAGCTTTTTGTCGTTACTGCAGTTGAAAATGGAGTCCATACCTTTACCGGAAGCGGTTATAGAAATTACGCTGGTGGCCAATGAACTATTGCCGTCTGAACAGCACAACAGTCACTTTTTTGGAGGGGAGCAACACCGGCATGAAACACTGCAGCTCATTGGCCGGTTACAGGCGAAGCTCGGCAACAATGCCGTGTTCTCGCCGGCTATTAATGATGACCCACGTCCAGGTCATAACGAATTTCGACGCCCCGCAGGGGAAAAGTCCCAAGTGTTATCTGCGGCGCCTAAGCGGCCTCTTTGGCTGTTACAGCCTCCACAGCTAACTTCAATCGATTTATGGCAGCTATGGCACGGGCCGGAACGCAAAGTCTGTGGCTGGTGGGACGCCGGCGACATAGCCCGCGATTACTGGATTGCCCGGGACAAATTTCAGCGTGTGGGCTGGCTCTATTTTGAGTCCGGACAGTGGTATTTACATGGCTGGTTCAGCTGATATGCCTAAAGGTTCCAGTACAGCGTCCTTTGCTGAGCTACACAGCTTAAGCCACTACAGCTTTTTGCGTTCGGCCGCTTCGCCGGAAGAGCTAGTGATGCGCGCAGATGAGTTAGGCTATAACGCCATAGCAATAACTGACGAATGCTCTGTGGCAGGTATTGTAAAAGCCTATCAGGAGTCAAAAACGCGGGATATAAAACTCATTGTAGGTAGTGAATTCAGGGTGGCTGAAGTGGGTACACTGGTTGTGTTGGCGCCAACCAGAGAGGCTTACGCGGAGCTTTGTAAAAAAATCACACTGTTTCGTAGTCGCAGTGAAAAAGGCCATTATCAGGCCAACATCGATGATTTTTTCGAAGGATTCTCTCAGTGTCTTTTATTGTGGCAGCCGGACTTTTCTCAGGCCCAGCTTCTGGCTATTGGTGAAAAGTTGAAGTTGGTATGGCAGCAGCGGTTTTGGTTACTATACGAGCGGCACTATCAGGCTGACGACGAAAGAGCTTTTCAGGCTATGGTTGAGCTACAACAGGCCGTTAAAGTGAAAGTCGCCTGCGCTGGTGGCGTTCGCATGGCAACCACTGAACAACAGCCGCTGTATGATATTCTGAACGCGATCCAACATGGTGGCTCTTTAGCGCATCACCCCGGCTTAGCCAGTAACAACGCGGAGCATCATCTACGAAGCCTGAGTGAGTTGCAACAGTGCTACCCGCAAAAGTGGCTAGGCGAAACACTGGCTATTGCTCAGCGGTGTCAGTTTTGTCTATCTGAACTTCGTTACGAATATCCGGCTGAACTGGTTCCTGAAGGCATGAGTGCCTCCGGCTACTTAAAGCAGTTAACTGAGCAAGGTGCTCGCTGGCGTTATCCGCAAGGTGTGCCCGAGTCGGTAAAAGCACTTTACTTAAAAGAACTTAGCCTGATAAAAGAGCAAAGCTACGAGCCTTTCTTTTTAACCATTCATGACTTAGTTTGTTTTGCCCGTGAGCAAGGGATCTTATTTCAAGGACGTGGTTCAGCAGCAAATTCGGTGGTTTGTTATTGTCTGGGCATTACCGCGGTTAATCCGGCGCAGATTCAGGTGTTGTTTGAACGTTTTATTTCTAAGGAACGGAACGAGCCACCGGATATTGATGTGGATTTTGAGCACGAGCGCCGAGAAGAAGTCATTCAGTACATTTACCGCAAATACGGTCGGCAGCGCGCAGCGTTGGCTGCAACGGTGATCACCTACCGTTTTAAAAGTGCTTTTCGCGATGTTGGCAAAGCTCTGGGTTTTAGTGAACAGCAAATGCAGTATTTCCGCCGCAATTTAGACCGGCGGGACAAAGAGCAAAGCTGGCAGCAACAGCTAGCACAGCAGCACTCCGAAATCACAAATTCGTTAAGGGGTCAGCACCTTTTACGGTTCACTGAGCAATTGATGGGTACTCCCCGGCATTTGTCGCAGCATGTCGGTGGTTTTGTTATTGCTGCCGATGACTTGTCACGGCTGGTTCCGGTAGAAAATGCCTCAATGACGGACCGAACGGTTATTCAGTGGGACAAGACGGATCTCGAAAGCCTGGGCTTATTAAAAGTGGACGTGCTGGCGCTGGGTATGCTGACGGCCTTACGAAAAATGCTGGCGCTTATCAATTCGCGCTATGGCCAGCAACTGACCATGGCAACCATTCCGCAGGAGGATAGTCGGGTTTATCAGCAGCTACAAGCCGCTGACTCTATGGGGATTTTTCAAATAGAGTCGCGTGCGCAAATGAATATGTTGCCGCGATTAAAACCCAAAACTTTCTATGATCTGGTTATTCAGATTGCGATAGTCCGGCCCGGCCCCATACAAGGCGACATGGTACATCCCTTTTTACGTCGTCGTGCAGGTCTGGAAGAAGTTGATTACCCTAGTGACGAAGTAAAGTTGGTATTAAAAAGAACACTGGGCGTACCTATTTTTCAGGAGCAGGTTATTAAGCTGGCTATGGTCGCGGCTGGCTTTAGCGGTGGCGAGGCGGACCAGCTTCGTCGGGCTATGGCGTCGTGGGGGCAAAACGGGCATTTAACCCGTTTTGAAGACAAGCTTATTAACGGCATGCTGGAGCGGGGTTATAAACAGGAGTTTGCCGAACGGTTGTTCCGGCAAATTTGTGGTTTTGGACAATATGGTTTTCCTGAGTCGCATTCTGCCAGCTTTGCCAATCTGGCTTATGCGTCGTCCTGGTTTAAGACCTACCACCCGGCTGCTTTTTATGTGGGCTTGCTGAATAGTTTACCTATGGGGTTTTACTCGGCATCGCAGTTGGTACAGGACGCACAACGCCACGACGTAAAGTTTTTAGCCGCGGATATTAACGACAGCGACTGGGACTATTATTGGTTACCTAAAGAAGATACGAAGTCCAATGAGACTGTACGAATGGGCTTACGGCAAATTCAGGGCTTATCTGAAAGCAGAATAAAGCATACGTTGGCGCAAAGGCCGGAGGACGGTTTCACTAGCATGCATGAGTTGCGACAAAGTGGATTGCGGGACTCCGATATCAACGCCCTCGCCCGCGCCGATGCGTTAAAGAGTGTTGCTGGGCATCGGCATCAGGCACATTGGCAAAGCTTGTCTATAAGTGATCAGCAAATGCCGTTGTTTGAGCATGTTAAGGATCGCCCTGCCCGCCAACTGCCAGCGCCTGATGAGCCGGACAACATAAAAGCAGATTATGAATCTACCGGGTTGACCTTAGGCCGCCACCCATTAGCTTTACTGAGAAATAACTCCGAATTAAAAAACTGCGTAATGGCTCGCGACCTCATAACCTGTCGCTCAGGGCAAGTACTGACTCTGGCCGGCTTAGTCACCTGCCGGCAAAGGCCCGGCACCCGTAGCGGCGTCACTTTTTTAACTTTGGAAGATGAAAGTGGAAACAGTAATGTGGTGGTCTGGGCGAATACTGCCCGCCAATTTCGACAATGCTTCCTGACCAGCAACCTGCTTTGGGTAAAAGGCATTGTCGAAATTCACGACGGTGTGGTGCATGTTATTGCAGGCCGGTTAAAAGATTTATCTGGCCTGTTAAGTTTCTCTCGACTGGAAAGCCGTCGTTTTCACTAAGCTTCCATTAACTTAAGAAACTGGACTCACCTGTAAAAGGTAGTCGTCTTTCAAATCAACGTAGTTTTGTGCCGATTGGCTTAAAAAGCTCGTTTCACCACTATTAAGGCGTCTTTTCTTTTCAACCGGGCTGCCGACATATAAGTAGCCACTTTCTAAGCGTTTGCCCGGAGGAACCAGACTACCGGCTCCAATAATGACATCATCTTCTATTACGACATCATCCATTATAACGGCTGACATGCCTACTAATATGCGGTTACCCAGTTTGCAGCCATGCAACATGCAATGGTGCCCTACGGTAACTTCGTCCCCAATAACTAAGGGATGTCCATCAGGGTTGGCGTTGGATTTACGCGTAACATGAAGAACGGTTCCATCCTGAATGTTGCTGCGTTTACCAATAGTAATGCGGTTAACATCGCCTCTTGCTGCGACCATAGGCCATACGCTGCTGTCATCGCCTATTGTAATATTACCGACAATGACCGAGCTGGGGTCCAGGTAAACGCGTTCACCGATAACTGGTTCATATTCACAGTAACTACGGATATCTGCCATAAGTGTGCTCCTGAGTTAAAAGCTGTTACAACCTTTATAGCAGATAGCGGGGAATAGGTCATGTCTGGCCTAAGTTTGGCGAGAAAAGCAGCGTGTTGCTGAAACTTTACGCAGTCAGTAAAAAAACAGTTAGAAAGGTGATAAAAGCGCTTGACGGGACGAGTTAAATCTCTAAAATGCGCTCCACGTTCAAGGCAGGCAACGAAGCCGCCGAAAACCTAAGTTTTCTAAAAAATCTTTTTTCAAAAAAGTATTGACGGAAAACACACGGTGTGTAGAATACGCACCTCTCGCAGCCAAGGTTGCTGAGAAACGCTCTTTAACAATTATATCAAGCCAAGCAAACTGTGTGGGCACTTGCAGAAGTTAAGCAAACAGAAATATTTGTATTGCAACTTTTGAATGAGTGTTCAGCAAGGTTTCATTAATGAAGCTAAGCAAAAACGCGTAATTCATTGAGTTGATTGAACTACTTTTAATTGAAGAGTTTGATCATGGCTCAGATTGAACGCTGGCGGCAGGCCTAACACATGCAAGTCGAGCGGTAACAGAGAGAAGCTTGCTTCTCTGCTGACGAGCGGCGGACGGGTGAGTAATACTTGGGAATTTGCCTTTAGGCGGGGGACAACCACGGGAAACTGTGGCTAATACCGCATAATGTCTACGGACCAAAGTGGGGGACCTTCGGGCCTCACACCTAAAGATGAGCCCAAGCGGGATTAGCTAGTTGGTGGGGTAAAGGCTCACCAAGGCGACGATCCCTAGCTGTTCTGAGAGGATGATCAGCCACACTGGGACTGAGACACGGCCCAGACTCCTACGGGAGGCAGCAGTGGGGAATATTGCACAATGGGGGAAACCCTGATGCAGCCATGCCGCGTGTGTGAAGAAGGCCTTCGGGTTGTAAAGCACTTTCAGCGACGAGGAAGGGTGTTGTGTTAATAGCGCAGCACATTGACGTTAGTCGCAGAAGAAGCACCGGCTAACTCCGTGCCAGCAGCCGCGGTAATACGGAGGGTGCAAGCGTTAATCGGAATTACTGGGCGTAAAGCGTACGTAGGCGGCGTGTTAAGCAAGATGTGAAAGCCCCGGGCTCAACCTGGGAATTGCATTTTGAACTGGCATGCTAGAGTCCTGAAGAGGGTGGTAGAATTTCCAGTGTAGCGGTGAAATGCGTAGATATTGGAAGGAATACCGGTGGCGAAGGCGGCCACCTGGTCAGAGACTGACGCTGAGGTACGAAAGCGTGGGGAGCAAACAGGATTAGATACCCTGGTAGTCCACGCCGTAAACGATGTCAACTAGTTGTTCGTGTCATTAAGACGTGAGTAACGCAGCTAACGCACTAAGTTGACCGCCTGGGGAGTACGGCCGCAAGGTTAAAACTCAAATGAATTGACGGGGGCCCGCACAAGCGGTGGAGCATGTGGTTTAATTCGATGCAACGCGAAGAACCTTACCATCCCTTGACATCCAGTGAATTTTCCAGAGATGGATTAGTGCCTTCGGGAACACTGAGACAGGTGCTGCATGGCTGTCGTCAGCTCGTGTTGTGAGATGTTGGGTTAAGTCCCGCAACGAGCGCAACCCTTATCCTTAGTTGCCAGCACGTAATGGTGGGAACTCTGGGGAGACTGCCGGTGATAAACCGGAGGAAGGTGGGGACGACGTCAAGTCATCATGGCCCTTACGGGATGGGCTACACACGTGCTACAATGGCGCATACAAAGGGCAGCAAGCCAGCGATGGTTAGCGAATCTCATAAAGTGCGTCGTAGTCCGGATTGGAGTCTGCAACTCGACTCCATGAAGTCGGAATCGCTAGTAATCGTGGATCAGAATGCCACGGTGAATACGTTCCCGGGCCTTGTACACACCGCCCGTCACACCATGGGAGTGGGCTGCACCAGAAGTGGTTAGTTTAACCTTCGGGAGAACGATCACCACGGTGTGGTTCATGACTGGGGTGAAGTCGTAACAAGGTAGCCGTAGGGGAACCTGCGGCTGGATCACCTCCTTACAACTATGCTTATCTTTTGTGTACACAAAAAGTTGCGTCCTGCATTTTTTTGTATACCTCACATCCGTGTGAGTAAGTGTCCACACAGTTTGCAGGCTTGATATAAATAGAGAAGAAACTGGGTCTGTAGCTCAGCTGGTTAGAGCGCACCCCTGATAAGGGTGAGGTCGGCAGTTCAAGTCTGCCCAGACCCACCAAATTTGAACGATGGCTGCGTTGTTCGGGTATACGCATACTGATGTATGCTTCACACCCTATCGCCTTGCCCTCCTTCAAATTCCCTTGTCAGGGTTGCGGTGATGCTGAAAAGAGGGTTTCCCCGATGTCAGCACGCGCAGCATGAAGCTTCGAGAGCAAGGCGCACGTTGAGTGATTGAAGGAGCATGCCTCGATGGTATGTGACTGATTGAACGAATCGCGCAACGCAGCTATCGAAACTTCAGGCAAGCATTCGGGGCCATAGCTCAGCTGGGAGAGCGCCTGCCTTGCACGCAGGAGGTCAGCGGTTCGATCCCGCTTGGCTCCACCATTTCTTCTCTTCGTAACCGTTAGCGTTAAGTGTTCTTAAACAAGAATATTTACCGGTAACTAAGCGTTACGTGCTCTTTAACAACATGAAAAGCTGATTGTAATATTAAAAGTAAGAAATGCCACTCTACTTGAACAAACTGATTTGGTAGAGGCGTATCGAACTTGTGTACAGCGAGAACAAACAATCTTGGTCACGTATGCCAGACACCTTCGGGTTGTATGGTTAAGTGACTAAGCGTACACGGTGGATGCCTAGGCAGTTGGAGGCGATGAAGGACGTACTAACTTGCGATAAGCCATGATAAGCCAGTAAGAGGCACTTGAGTCATGGATTTCCGAATGGGGAAACCCACTCTGTTTACAGAGTATCCGGCACTGAATCAATAGGTGCCAGGAAGCGAACCCGGAGAACTGAAACATCTAAGTACCCGGAGGAAAAGAAATCAACCGAGATTTCCCCAGTAGCGGCGAGCGAACGGGAAGCAGCCCTTAAGCTTAACTTGTGCTAACAGAATCCGATGGGAAGCGGAGCCACAGACGGTGAGAGCCCGGTATGTGAAGGTGCATGATAAGTGAAATCGAGTAGGTCGGGACACGTGATATCCTGACTGAATATGGGGGGACCATCCTCCAAGGCTAAATACTCCCAACTGACCGATAGTGAACCAGTACCGTGAGGGAAAGGCGAAAAGAACCCCGGCGAGGGGAGTGAAACAGAACCTGAAACCGTGTACGTACAAGCAGTAGGAGCGGACTTGTTCCGTGACTGCGTACCTTTTGTATAATGGGTCAGCGACTTATATTCTGTAGCAAGGTTAACCGTATAGGGAAGCCGTAGGGAAACCGAGTCTTAACTGGGCGTTGAGTTGCAGGGTATAGACCCGAAACCGGGCGATCTAACCATGAGCAGGTTGAAGATTGAGTAACATCAATTGGAGGACCGAACCCACTTATGTTGAAAAATGAGGGGATGACTTGTGGCTAGGAGTGAAAGGCTAATCAAGCCCGGAGATAGCTGGTTCTCCCCGAAATCTATTTAGGTAGAGCCTCGGACGAATACCATTGGGGGTAGAGCACTGTTTGGGCTAGGGGGTCATCCCGACTTACCAACCCCATGCAAACTCCGAATACCAATGAGTAGTATCCGGGAGACACACGGCGGGTGCTAACGTCCGTCGTGAAGAGGGAAACAACCCAGACCGCCAGCTAAGGTCCCGAAGTTATGGCTCAGTGGGAAACGATGTGGGAAGGCAGAGACAGCTAGGAGGTTGGCTTAGAAGCAGCCATCCTTTAAAGAAAGCGTAATAGCTCACTAGTCGAGTCGGCCTGCGCGGAAGATGTAACGGGGCTAAGCCATACACCGAAGCTGCGGCTGCATGATTTATCATGCGGGGTAGGGGAGCGTTCTGTAAGTGGGCGAAGGTGGTTCGAGAGGACTGCTGGACATATCAGAAGTGCGAATGCTGACATGAGTAACGATAATGGGAGTGAAAAACTCCCACGCCAGAAGACCAAGGTTTCCTATCCCATGCTAATCAGGGTAGGGTAAGTCGGCCCCTAAGGCGAGGCGGAAACGCGTAGTCGATGGAAAACAGGTCAATATTCCTGTACCGATGTTCATTGCGATGGGGGGACGGAGAAGGCTAGGTGAGCCGGGCGTTGGTAGTCCCGGTGAAAGTGCGTAGGCTGAGGGTTTAGGTAAATCCGGACCCTTAAGGCCGAGACACGAGACGAGCACCCAAGGGTGCGAAGTTATTGATGCCATGCTTCCGGGAAAAGCCTCTAAGCTTCAGATGAACATTGACCGTACCCCAAACCGACACAGGTGGTCAGGTAGAGAATACTAAGGCGCTTGAGAGAACTCGGGTGAAGGAACTAGGCAAAATAGTACCGTAACTTCGGGAGAAGGTACGCCACTGGCGGTAATTGACTTCGCGTCAAGAGCTGCTGGTGGCCGCAGTGACCAGGTGGCTGGGACTGTTTATTAAAAACACAGCACTGTGCTAACACGAAAGTGGACGTATACGGTGTGACACCTGCCCGGTGCCGGAAGGTTAATTGATGGGGTTAGTTTTCGGACGAAGCTCTTGATCGAAGCCCCGGTAAACGGCGGCCGTAACTATAACGGTCCTAAGGTAGCGAAATTCCTTGTCGGGTAAGTTCCGACCTGCACGAATGGTGTAACCATGGCCACGCTGTCTCCACCCGAGACTCAGTGAAATTGAAATCGCAGTGAAGATGCTGTGTACCCGCGGCTAGACGGAAAGACCCCGTGAACCTTTACTACAGCTTGGCACTGAACATTGAACCTACATGTGTAGGATAGGTGGGAGGCTTTGAAGCACTGGCGCCAGTTGGTGTGGAGCCATCCTTGAAATACCACCCTTGTATGTTTGATGTTCTAACATTGGCCCCTTATCGGGGTTGTGGACAGTGCCTGGTGGGTAGTTTGACTGGGGCGGTCTCCTCCCAAAGAGTAACGGAGGAGCACGAAGGTTGGCTAAGTACGGTCGGACATCGTACGGTTAGTGCAATGGCAGAAGCCAGCTTAACTGCGAGACAGACACGTCGAGCAGATACGAAAGTAGGTCATAGTGATCCGGTGGTTCTGAATGGAAGGGCCATCGCTCAACGGATAAAAGGTACTCCGGGGATAACAGGCTGATACCGCCCAAGAGTTCATATCGACGGCGGTGTTTGGCACCTCGATGTCGGCTCATCACATCCTGGGGCTGAAGTCGGTCCCAAGGGTATGGCTGTTCGCCATTTAAAGTGGTACGCGAGCTGGGTTTAGAACGTCGTGAGACAGTTCGGTCCCTATCTGCCGTGGGCGTTTGAGAGTTGAGAGGAGCTGCTCCTAGTACGAGAGGACCGGAGTGGACGAACCTCTGGTGTTCGGGTTGTCACGCCAGTGGCATTGCCCGGTAGCTACGTTCGGAATCGATAACCGCTGAAAGCATCTAAGCGGGAAGCGAGCCTCGAGATAAGCTGTCACTAGCACTTAGAGTGCTCTGAAGGGTTGTTGAAGACTACAACGTTGATAGGCGGGGTGTGGAAGCGTAGTAATGCGTTGAGCTAACCCGTACTAATTGCCCGTGAGACTTAACCATACAACACCGAAGTTGTTTGAAGCGTTACGCACAAGCGAGCGACTTTACCGAATCGAAATTAAGAGAGTGGCCTTACTTAAAAAGCAGTCAGTTTTTACATGTTGTGACAGTTTATGTCTGGCGGCCATAGCGGTGTGGCACCACCTGAATCCATTCCGAACTCAGAAGTGAAACACACCAGCGCCGATGGTAGTGTGGGGTCTCCCCATGCGAGAGTAGGTCACCGCCAGACTACAAATAGAGAACCCCAGCCCAACCGGCTGGGGTTTTTTTATTCCTGTTCCTCGGCCAGCTCTACCCTCAGGGTTGCTGTGAATAGCCAGCGCCCCTTACACAAAGTCTCTCAATACACCCCCCGAGCGCGTTGTTTATGACTATCTC